>JAXDME010000128.1:0-9586 GCA_034666285.1 Gemmatimonadaceae bacterium
CGGCGGGCCGCATCAACCATCACTGGACGAAGAACGTCATCGCCAGTCCGGACGGATCGAAGCTCTACGCGTCGGTCGGAACGAACAGCAATGCTGGTGAGAACTGCCTCGCAAAGGAGGAAGGTCGCGCCGCTATCTGGGAGGTGGATCCAGCCACGGGACATCATCGCATATTCGCATCGGGATTGCGAAACCCTGTCGGGCTTGCCTGGGAGCCGGAGAGCCACAAGCTATGGGTCGCCGTCAACGAGCGCGACGAGCTCGGCAGCGATCTTGTCCCCGATTATATCACATCGGTGCGTGACGGCGGGTTCTATGGCTGGCCATTCAGCTACTACGGGGAGCACATCGACGCGCGAGTGCACCCGCAGCGACCAGAGCTGGTCGAACGCGCCATCGTTCCGGACTACGCACTTGGTCCGCACACCGCATCGCTCGGGCTCGTCTGGTCAGGAGCGACAACTCTTCCCGCACCATTCAACGGTGGAATGTTCGTGGGGCAGCACGGCTCGTGGAATCGCAAGCCGCGCAGTGGATACAAGGTGGTCTTCGTCCCATTTTCGCACGGAATGCCTTCCGCCCAGCCGATCGATGTGTTGACGGGATTCGTCCGGGCAAACGGTGACGCGATGGGCCGTCCCGTTGGAGTCGCGATCGACAAGTCCGGCGCTCTGCTCGTCGCCGACGATGTCGGCAACACGGTCTGGCGGGTTACTCGCGCGTCTGCTCAGCGTTGACGAACAGGAAGCGCACAGTGCGTGAGCTTGACCGCACTCCGCGCGCGTCTCATGTTGGGGAGTCAGCACCGACCCAGCGCCTCTGGTGGAGGGTCATAGTTTGCCACTCCCTATCAACCGCATCCGGGAGCTCCTCGCTCCCACGTACACCATCGACCGCGAGCTCGGTCGCGGCGGGATGGCAACGGTGTGCCTCGCACAAGATGCGAAGCATGACAGGGTTGTCGCGCTCAAGGTGCTCAACCCTGGACTGGCGGAAACCGTTGGGCCTGAGCGCTTTCTCCGCGAAATAAGAGTCGTCGCGCGACTGAATCACCCGCACATCCTTCCACTTTTCGATTCCGGAGAGGTCGGAGGATTCCTCTACTACGTGATGCCGTACGTCGAGGGTGAGTCGCTGCGAGAGCGGCTCGAGCGCGAGAATCAGCTCCCGATAGACGAAGCCATTCGACACACGTTATCGATTGCTTCCGCTCTTGATTACGCGCACCGACAGAACGTCGTGCACCGCGACGTCAAGCCCGAGAACGTGATGATGTACGAGGGAGAAGCGATGGTGATGGATTTCGGCATCGCCAAGACCGCAATCGACACCGGGGAGCATAGCATCACGAGGAGCGGCGCGCTGTTCGGTACGCCCGCCTACGTCGCTCCCGAGCAAGCCGCTGGCGCGAGAGAGGTGGACGGTCGTGCCGACCAATACAGCCTCGCCGTCGTTCTCTACGAGATGCTGGCGGGAGAGCGTCCGTTCAGCGGCATGACCGACGTCGAAGCGTTCGCCCAGCGATTCAAGGATGCGCCCCCACGCGTGGGGTTGTTGCGCGGCGGCGTCCCCGAATCGATGGAAGTCGCGCTCACCCAGGCGATGTCACCCGACCCGGCGAGGCGCTATTCGAGCATGGCCTTGTTCGCACAAGCGATCGGTCCAGGTGCGCTGGCCGCGCCGATCACGATCCACTCGACGCCTCGCCCCACGATGTCGGCGGCCAAGTCTGTGGCCGTGCTCCCATTCGCCAACATGAGCGCCGATGCCGACAACGAGTATTTCGCCGACGGCATCGCCGAGGAGATCATCAACGCGCTCACCAAAATCCAGTCGCTGCGCGTCGCCTCGCGAACATCGTCCTTCACCTTCAAGGGGAAGAACGAGGACATCAGCGAAATCGGCCGAAAGCTCAAGGTCTCGGCCGTTCTGGAAGGAAGCGTGAGAAAAGTTGGCAACAAGCTTCGCATCACGGCTCAGCTCATCAACGCCGCTGACGGGTATCACCTGTGGGCAGAGCAGTACGACCGGGAGATGCAGGACATTTTCGCGATCCAGGATGACATAGCTCAGGCAATCGTCAAATCTCTGCGGGTGATTCTGAGCGAAGGTGAAAAGCTCGCGATGGGAAAGGTGCAAACGGTCGACATCGACGCGTACCACTATTACCTCCGCGGCCGCAAGTTCTTTCACGAGCATCGGAGAAAGAGTCTCGAGTACTCGGTGCAGATGTACGAGAAGGCGATCGAATCGGACCCGCAGTATGCGCTCGCCTACGCCGGCGTCGCAATCGCATCCTCCCTGCTCTACATCTATTTCGATTCGAGAGAGGCGAATTCCCTGCAGGCAGATGGGGCGAGCCGCAAAGCTCTCGATCTCGCTCCGGAGCTCGCTGAGGCACACCTCGCCAGAGCATTCGCGTTGAGGATAGCCAAGAACCTCCCCGAGGCCGAGAAGGAGTTCGAGCAGGCGATCCGTCTCGATCCAAAATTGTTTGACGCTTACTACTTCTATGGTCGCGCCCTGATGTATCAGGGCCGCCACGCCGAGGCGGTGAAGATGCTAGAGCGCGCCGCGTTGCTGGAGGCGGACAATTTTCAGGCCGCTGCTTTTCTCGGTAGCGCGTACGCGGGAATGGGAATGCGACCCGAAGCAAACGCGGCGCGACGCAGGGCAGTAAGGCTGATCGAGCAGCGACTCGACATCGACCCCGACCATGCACGCGCGTACAACCTCGGCGCGACAACGCTGATGAAGCTCGGAAACATTCCGCGAGCGCTGGAGTTCGCGACGATGTCGCTGACAATCGAGCCAGACGATCCGCTCATACTCTACAACGTCGCCTGCATGTACGCGCTAATGGACAAACGCGAGGACGCCCTCGCGCACCTCGAGCGCGCCGTTCGAAACGGGTTCGGCCACAGGGAATCAATGGCGAACGATCCCGATCTCGAGTCGATTCGGCGGACACCGTGGTTTCAGGCGATTGTGAAGGCGATGACACCGGTCTGAATGCCCTCAAACTTTGTACGTCCGCGTACAAAGTCGAACCCGTAAACCTTTGTCAATTCTACTCTTGCGTGCCGTTATTCCCTGCATAATATGGCAATGAAATCATGCAGTTTATTTTCGGAGACGTGCGATGACCAGGCATCCAAACGGTTCGAGCGCACAACCGTCGCGGTGGAGACTTCCACAGCACCATGAGGAGTTGTTGCGGAGTGCTCTCAGGCTGAACGGGACAGGACGCGCTGTAACCCTGGAACAGCGCGCGGTCATTCACCAAATCTGTTCGTCGCCCGAAAAACTCACCTTTGCGCCGGAAGATTTTGTCATCGCGTTCAAGCTTGCTCTAACCAATGCGGCCAATGAAGTTGGAATCAGGCCGGGCCCGGAGCGCAATGATCTGCTCTCCCGTCTGGTGAGCATTTGCATCGAGGAGTTCTTTCGAGTCCCATCCGCCGGCGACGCTCAGAGATCGGGCAAAGCTGCCCGGGCATCGAGTTCCAAGGATATCACTCCCGAAATCGCAGACCGCTGATCACCACACAAGTCGGCGCTCGTCCCTCACTTGCCGCTCGGCCATTTTCTCTACGAGCCGGTCAAAGTCGTCGTTGGCGAAGTTAGAGCACACGCACCGCAGACGCCCAGCTATCTCTTCGCGAACTTCTTTCTCACGGAGGGCGTGGAGCTTTGAAAGCGTCGAATCTGTGTAGACCTTCTCTGGTTCCAACTGAGCTACTAGGAGAGGGATTCGTACGTCACCGCACAATGTGGGCCGCTTTCGCTCAGCAGAGAGAAATAACACAAAATACAAATAGTTATTTGTCTTGCTTTGCCTATCCCAATGGGGTAGTGTGCCTTACACAACCAGATCGCTACGGGCAACCCTATAGTCTGCGACCTTCTGGCCTCTCAGCCAAGGTAGTCGCATGAAAACCAAGTCGGGTCCGCTCGGGCACGGTGGTAGAGACGGTATTAGCGCTCCCACCGTGATCCAGAACAACATCATCGCCAAGCTGCCGGCCAACGAGCTCGCCTCCTTCGAGGAGCGAGCCGAGCGCATCAGCTCACCGTTGCGCGAAGTTCTCTTTGACCTGAACGAGCCTTACGAGCGCGTGCTGTTTCCGCTGACTGGAATGGGCTCCCTTGTCACGGTGCTGAAGGACGGCACCACGCTCGAAGCAATGACAGTCGGTCGGGAGGGGTTCATGGGACTTCCTCTCTTCCACGGAATTACTGTCGCGCGCTGCAAAGGGATCACCCAGGTCGAAGGGGATTTCTATCAGATGTCTCCAGACGCCTTCGTTTCGCTTCTGAAGATCGCCCCCGAGCTCAAAATGCTGCTCCACCGCTACGCACAGTTCTCGAATGAAGTCGTAGCTCAGTCCGCTGCTTGCAACAGCATGCATCTCATCGAGCAGAGGTGTGCGCGCTGGCTGCTGCTCACCGCGGACGCGGTTGGCAGGAAGGATTTCAGTCTCACGCAGGAATTCCTTTCTCAGATGCTCGCGGTGCGGCGGCCCGGAGTAACGGTGGCGATCGGGGCTCTGGAGAGACAGGGGCTAATCGAGCACCGTTACGGCAAAGTCTCCATTTCAGACGCTGAGGGGCTGAAGAAGGTGTCGTGCGAGTGCTACCAGACGATCACGAACAAGGCTCGCGAGCTTCTCGATGACCCGGCATTCCCGTCAGCCCGTATTGCGTAGTCCCTGAGCGACGCCGCTCAAGGTAGTCGCCAGCGCATCGTCGATTTTTTCCTTTGCTTTGTCCCCGAGATGTTCGGCGCCGCGCTTTCTGCGCAACAGCGAGACCTGAAGCAGCGACAGCGGATCAACGTACGGATTTCTGAGCGCGATCGCCGCCTTCAGCACCGGGGTGTCGTCGAGCAGCTGACGATGACCGCGAATGAGCAGCAGCGCATCGACGGCGCGCTCGAATTCATCCACCAGGGTGTCGAACAGCTTCAGATCTCCACCAAGCTCGGTCACGTACATCCGCGCAATATCGAGGTCCGTCTTCGCGCAGACCATCTCCACCTTTGCCAGCAGATCGTCCAGGAACGGCCACGCTTGCGCCATTTGCTGAAGGCGCGCGAGTCCCCGACGTGACCGGATTTCTTCGCCGAGCGCGGTGCCGACTCCGAGCCAGCCGGTGAGCATGAGTCGAATCTGGGTCCATCCGAAGCCCCAGGGTATCGCGCGAATCCCTTCGATGCCGGCCTTTGCGCCGGGACGGTAAGCCGGTCGCGATCCGAACCGCGCATTGGCTAGCTCGTCGATTGGAGTCGCGACCCGAAAGAGCCCGAAGAGCGCATCGTTGTCGTGAACGAGCTCTTTATAAACCGTGTGCGACCTCTCCGACAGCCGGTCGATCACGTCACGAAACTCTGTGACCTCGTGCGGCTCGACGTTTTCGCGCCAATCCGTGAACTCGTGGAGGAGTGTTCCCGCAGTGGTGACTTCGACGCTCCGCTCCGCCACCGGCAGGAGTCCGAACTGCTGCGAGATGATCTCGCCCTGTTCAGTAATCTTGATGCGACCGTTTGTCGTTCCGGGTGGGAGCGCGGCGAGCGCACGGTAAACCGGAGACCCTCCTCCCCTCCCGACGCTCCCGCCACGGCCGTGGAATAGCCGTAACTGGACACCCGCCTCGCGAAAAATATCGGAGAGAGATTCCTGCGCCCGATAAAGAGCCCACGACGAAGAGATGATACCGGCGTCCTTTCCGGAATCCGAGTAGCCAATCATTACTTCCTGCCGGCGCCCCCGGGCCTCCAGCTGTCGCTTGTACACCGGATCATCCAGCAGAGCGCCCATTACCAGCGGCGCGTGATCGAGGTCGTCGAGTGTCTCGAATAGCGGGACAACATCCAGCCGGGACTTCGGAATCTTTCCAGCGAGATCCACCAATCCTGCCTCGCGCGCCAGCACCAGGACCCGCAAAAGATCGTCGGGCGAGCGGGTCATCGATACTATATATGTGCACGCGGCGGCCTGGCCTGCTTCGCCCTGTATCGTTTCGATCGCGCGAAAGGTATCGATCACCTGCTGCGTCTCGGGCGAGGGAGCGGGGCCTCCCTTCTTTCGACGGCCTTTGCCAAGGAGAACGCTTCGCAGGCGATTGCCGTCCACTACAGTGTCTTCACCTTTTGACAGAAGTTCGGCAACGGCCGCCGCGTGCACTTCAGCGTGGTCGCGGACATCCATCATGAAACCGTGGAATCCGTGGGCGCGCACTCCGGCGATGAATGGATCGAGACTCGTGCGACACGCCTGGATTGCGCCGGCTGCGTTCAGATAGTCTCTCACCAACGCGAGATCCTGCTCGAAGGCACTGACATCGGGATAGGCCGCCGGCTCTTTGCGGACCCGTCCGGCGTCACGCGACGCAACCAGGCGACGTGTCGCCTCGATCCGCGCGGACATGAAGCTCAACTTCAATCGAAGGGGCTCGTCGGCGTTTCGCTTTTTGTTCTTCTTCCACACGTCCGGCAACAGAACCTTGTCGGTTTCGACCGAGCGCATCAATGCGTCGGATGGCGGCGCGAATTCGGCGGACAACGAGAGTCGCTGCACGAGCTCGTCGAGTGACTCCCGGTATCTGCCGAGTATCACGTGACTGGCACGCCGAGCGGTAGCGATGGTGATCTCCGGCGTGACGTACGGATTTCCATCGCGATCCCCTCCAACCCAGGTACCCCACCGCAAAGGAACGGAGAGCCGGAAGGCATCGGCCGAGCGTGAGAATTCTTCCTCGAAGGCGATGGCGAGCGCGGAATGAACGTGGGCGCCAGCGTCGAGCAACCGCGTCTCGAGATACCAGAGCGCCGAGCTGACTTCGTCGAGCACAGTTGGCCTGTCCTGACGCACTTCACTCGTGAGCCAAAGTAGCTCGACCTCCCCTTCCAGCTGCTGCTCTATCAGCCTTGCTTCATCGGCGGGGGCTCGCTCGCGCGCGAGGAGCTTATCGGCCACGCGTGCCTGCAACCCGAGCAGCGTGCTGCGTGTGGATTCGGTTGGATGTGCGGTGAGCACCGGACGGACGTCGAGAGTGATCATCGCCTGCTCGACCTGCTCCGCGGTTCGGCCCATTTCGCGGAGCTTCCGCATCGACCAGCGGACTGATGCCGGTTGAAGAACGCTCGTCCCTTTCCCCAGATACGTGTTCCGACGCCGGACGCGGTGTGTCTGCTCAGCGGTGTTGATCAGTAGGAAGAAAAGCGTGAAAGCACGCGCGGCTACCGCGCACTGCTCTACGCTGAGGGCCTCGATTCTACTGAGAATGTCCTGGAGGGACGGCGCTTCGCGTTGTCCATGGCGTCGCCCGCGAGTCGCGACGCGGAGCTGCTCCACGATCTCGAATGATTCCTGTCCCTCGAGTCGCTGAATGACGCGACCGAGTGCGGCGGCTAACCAGCGAACATCCTCGTGGAGCGGAAGATCCTCGGGGCGCGCCTGCAGCCGTAAATTCTCGATCGGTGTGTGGATGGGCATGTCGCTGTGAAGTTAGCGAACACCAGTGGTGTGCGGAGCGGTCAGTGCTCAGCGTCCGGCAATCGCCCGCATTAGCGCGCCATCGTCGCCGCCCAATTCCCAGATGACGACACCACCCAACCGGTGCTCGCGGACGTAGCGGGCTTTGGCAGCGACAGATTCCGGATCGTCGTAGCTCACCCAGGTTCCGGTCGTGGAATCGTACAGCCACGGCACTTGAGCGCTCGCTTCCCAATGGCGCACGTAGCGGGGGTCGCGAAGTCGCGTCTGGGCGAGAACTCGCCAATCACCGCCAGTCTCTTTCCACCCAACCGGCGTTCCGTTTCCCTGCTGAAAAAGGCCGTCGTTGACATTGGGCACATCGCCGAATCCGTGACCATAGAACGGGACACCGACTAGAAGCTTGCCCGGTGGCACTCCGGCGTCGACAAACGCCCGGATGGACGCGTCGACATTGAGATCCGGCGTCGGATCTCTCTTGGCGGCGTACAGCGGCGCATTGAAGTTCGTGGTGCCCGGACCCGAGTGATAGTCGTAGGTCATGACGTTGATGAAATCCAATAGCGGCGCGATCCGCGCGATTTCGAGGTTCGCGATCTCCTGCGGGCGAGCCGATGCGGCGATTGTGAGCTCGTAGTGCCGATTATTCTGGACACCTTCTGCATCGAGCAGCCGCCTGAGCTCCGCGAGAAGCAGCGTGAAATTCTCTTTGTCCGCGAGGCGCTCGACATTCCCTTTCAGTCCACCGGCGACGGGAAATTCCCAGTCGATGTCGATTCCGTCGAAGACGCTCCGGTTCTGGCGGATAAAGAGATCGATCGCGGACTGAGCAAACAGCCGGCGGCTCGAGTCCGTGAGCGCGACGTCAGAGAATCTTCCCGAGCCCGTCCATCCTCCGATCGAGATTGCAACCTTCAAGTGCGGATTGAGAGCCTTCAGGCGCGCGAGGTCTTCGAAATTCGTACCCTGGTTGCCGATGCCTGCTTGTCCGTCAGCGCGGACATCTCCGAACGCGTAGAAGATGTGCGTGAGGTCGCGCGCGGGGAGGTCGGCGATGCGCGTCCCTTTGCTGCCGACGCCCCACGATGCCAGATAGCCGACGACGCGAGGTAAACGCGGGCCCAACGTCGCATAAGGAGTAGGCGCAGAAGATGTACAGGCAGCCACGATCGCAGCGACGGAGATGATACCAAAACCAGGTGTTTTCATGCGCTTGTTTTCTCCTGATCTTCGCGCCGGGCGCGCGGTTTGCCACTGTGAGCCGGCACATTTCAATCACTCGTTGAGGACATTCTCATGAAAGGAATCACAATCGCCGGAGTACTGGTTGCGCTCGGCGCGCTGACTGCCGGGGCAGAGGCAAGCTCACCTTCTCCGAGTCCGGCAGCAGTCGTGCAGCCTTCGTGTCCAGCGGCGCCCGCCATTGCGAGCACGTATCTCCGTGATCAGGTCTCGGCGGGGAAGAAACTGACGATGTCCCGCGCTGCGATCATAGCAGATGTCACCAAGAATACAGGAGCCGATGGAGAGTTTGCGGGCGTCAAGCCGTGCGATACGGGCTACGCCAGTGCCGTGCACTTCTACATTGACGAAGTGTTGAAGGCTGGCACGAGCAACAGCACGCCCTAGCTACGACTGTGGGCCTTGATCGGCCTTCCATCTGCGATAGGCGATGACTGTCAGGCCTACGCAGACGGCGAAGGCCGGTACGATGAGAACGAGCATCGAGGCCAGCATGCCCGGCATGTAGCGGTTCATTCAACCGCCGCTTGCCGGAGTGCTGCTGGCTGCAGTGGGCAGCCTCATCGACGTGACCCGAAACGCGTCGGGCCAGAAGTGGTCGAACATCACCAGCACGAACAATAGAGCCGGGATCAGGCTCCAGAAAAGAATTCGGCGCTCGTATTTCAAATGCATGAAGTACATCAGCGCCACGCCCGCCTCGATGAGCGCGAGCGCGACCAGAGATATCGTGAGCGCCAACGGTCGCAGGTGCGCGTATGTCAGCAGCACTTCGACGATCACGATCCCCAGCAATCCCGCCCACAGAACCGCGTAGAATCTCATCCCGGGACTTGGGCTAGCCGCAG
>JAXDME010000129.1:0-3077 GCA_034666285.1 Gemmatimonadaceae bacterium
GCTCGTGCGGCGACGAAGCGTCCAGGTTATTTCCGCTTCGTCACTGCTCCGGTCAGACTGACGCCCACATAAAGCGATCGCTGCGATCCCGGCTCATAGAACTTTCCACCAGCCGCATTGACGTTCACCGATGAGATATACTTTCGGTCGAAAATATTCTGTACTCCGAGCGTGATCTCCGCGGCGGATGGACCCATCGATGCGATCGAGACCATCCGTGCATTTACGATCCCATAACCCGGCGCGCTCTCCGAGTTGGCGTCATTCACGAACATCCTGTCCGCGAGCGTGGCTTCCGCTACGAGCGTACCGACAATGCTTCGCACCGCAGCCGATGCCTGAAAAGTCTGGCGCGGAATTCCTGGGATGGTGTTTCCCGCGTAGTGCGCGGTATCCACAGTGAAGTCGACAAAGCGGTAATTCGCGTAAGTGTAGGCGCCTCCGAGATCCAATGCGCCGGCGGTGAATCCGCTCCCGAGCTCGACACCACGCCGTGACGTCCGTCCCGCATTCCGGAAATATCGGCGTCCGCCGCTGGCGGGAATGTCGTAAGGAATGAGCTCGTCCTGAACCCTCGTCGAAAACACTGCCGCGTTGTATTGCCAGCCAGTCGGTTTCACTCCCTTAAATCCTACTTCGTATGTGATCGATCGCTGTGGCTTGAGATCCCGATTGATTCCCGCCGCGCCGCTCGGCTGATTCCCGAGCTCTGTCGCCGTCGGCGTCTCGAACGCAGACGATATGTTCGCATACGCGCTCTGGAGCGGAGAGAGTCGTGCGAGCAGCCCCACCATCGGACTGATCGCGTGCAGAGGACGCCGCCCGGAATCGTCAGGATTGGTCGCGTTGATCAACCTGTCTCTGACCTCGAAGCGAACCGCGTCCGCCCTTGCGGCACCAGTAAGTGTGTAGCGCTCGCCGAGGTCGATCTCATCGCGGACGTATGATCCGATAGAGGAGATTATCTCCCTCTGGTTCAGCGTGACGGAACCTCGCTCGCTCGCCGGATTTGGGCACGTAGCGGTTGGGACCGTAGGCGGCGGAACGTTGTTGCAGTTCGTGTAGTTGAGACGAAGGTCATTCTGAAGTTGCATTTCGGTGCCCGCGGTGACCCGATTGCCCACGCCGAGCAGAGCTAATGGGAGTGTCGCTCGAAGGTTGCCTCCGGAGGTCGTGCGACCAACGTCCACGATCGCAAACGTCAACGGGTTGGAAAGCGAGCGTGTTCCGGCGTAGGCTGAGGCTTCAACTTCTACCCGTGTGAAACTGTGTCGCCCGGTAAGGCCCAGCTGCGACTGTTCGACCTCTTTTCTCGCGGCTTTGCGAATGGAGAGCGGGTCCGCCTGCCGCGGATCGGCGTCGAACTGCGCACGCGTCAATGAGCCGGGGTTCTGGGCCAGGGGCGTCTTCAGTCCCAGCCATTCGACCGCATATGATCCTCCGCCGGCATCGAGCGACACTCGTCCGAAGCCGTTAGTCGTTCTTTGCCGCGAGTAGTCACGGTAGCCATCGCTCTCGGTTCGCGCGACGTTGCCCTGATACGAAAACCCTCCGGCCGATCCTCCAGCCTTTCCAACGAGGCGCCGCGTTCCGAATGAGCCCGTCCAGAGGCGCGCCTCGCCCGAAACGGGAGCGAGAGGGGGATCGCTTGTTCGAATATCCACGACACCTCCTCCCGCGTTTCCATAGAGCGACGAGGCGCTCCCTCGCATTACCTCTACGCGTCCCACGGATTCGAGGTCCAGATAGTCGACCGGCGTCTGGCCGTCCGGCAGCGTGAGCGGAAGTCCGTCACGAAGAACCCGAATTCCGCGGACGCCAAATGCGGAGCGGGCCCCGAAGCCGCGAATCGAGATGCGCGGGTCCTGCGAGGGGTTGTTGCGATTGGAAACCGTAAGGCCCGGAATGAGCCACAGCGTTTCATCGAGAGAGAGATGCCGCTGTCCTGGCCGGCTCGAATCCGGCGTCTGCACGCTGACCGCGAACGGCATATCCAAGGGTGAGCCATGGGTGCCGCGCCCAACCTCGACGATGACCGGGGCGAGCGGTGTCGCTGTGGAGTCCTGAGCGCGAATGCCCTCGGACGTGAGTGCGAGGAGTGCTACGCCGATAGCCGGGAGCGGAAGTCGCATACTCCTATATAACAGGTCGCCAAGCGGCCGGTCCTACTCGTCGAGTACTTTCCGGACTGTTTGAAGCAATGCCTCGGAGGTGAACGGCTTCTGGAGAAAGCTCTTCGAAGGCTCGATGAAGCCGCGCCGGATGATGTCGTCGTCCGTGTAGCCGGACATGTAGAGTGACTTGATGGTCGGCCTTATTCCCGCCAGACGCTCCACCAGACCCCTGCCGTTCATGCCTGGCATCACTACATCCGTGAGCACGAGATCAATGTGCCCTGTCTCTTTCGATGCGATCTCCATCGCATCGCGTCCGTGCTGCGCCGCGATCACCCGATAACCCTGCCGCTCCAGAATGCGGCAGGCCAACCCCCTGACCGCTTCTTCATCTTCGACCAGCAGGATGGTTTCGGACCCACGGTTGGGTGCCTTGAGCGCTGGCTGATATTCGGGACCAGCGCCAAATGCAGTAGCCGCGCTGACCTCGGGGAAGTAGAGCTTGAGAGCGGTGCCGGCGTTGGGCTCGCTGTATATCCAGACGTAACCGCCCGACTGCTTGACGATCCCGTAAACAGTAGCGAGGCCGAGGCCAGTGCCTTTGCCCGGGTCCTTAGTCGTAAAGAATGGGTCGAAAGCGTGCTCCCGCGTGTCGGCATTCATGCCGACGCCAGTGTCCGACACCGCCAGCATTACGTAACGCCCCGCGACTACCGGAGCGTGCTCGCTGGTATAGGTCTCGTCCAGCTCGACGTTCTTCGTCTCGATGCTGATGCGACCACCCTGCGGCATCGCGTCGCGAGCGTTTACAACCAGATTCACGAGAATCTGCTCGAGCTGCCCCGGGTCCGCGACCACGTAACCGCGTGCCGCACAAAGTGAGATGATCGTGATGTCTTCGCCAATCAGCCGCCGAAGCATCGGTTCCACCGTCCCGACAACGCTGTTCATGTCGAGCACTCG
>JAXDME010000130.1:0-4341 GCA_034666285.1 Gemmatimonadaceae bacterium
CGCTGGCGCAGCCGGTCCTGTTCCTGGCTCTTCTCCTCGCACCATTTGGGTGGGCTGCACGATTCGTAGCGCAGGCGGTCCATCCTCTCCTTTTTGCGTTCGATTGGATTGCGTGGTCCGCCGCTTCTGTACCAGGGGCAGCGATCACCGTTACGACAACAGCCGTGACCGCTGTGCTCGGTGCTTGCGCGGCACTCTCGCTCGTGATCGCGTGCGTCAGCCGTTATCCATCTCGCCCGGTGATCGCGGCGGTCGGATCGCTCGCTCTTATGGTCTTCGTCCCGGCAATTCCGCTGGGATCGACTTCTGGTGTGGAGCTGCATGTGCTGGACGTGGGACAGGGAGACGCGATCCTTCTCAGGACCGACGCCGGTAGATGGATTTTGTTCGACGCCGGACCCGCCTGGAACGGAAGCGACGCCGGGCGCAGAATAATCATCCCCTACGTTCTTCGTCGCGGTGGATTGCTTGACTCGTTCGTGCTTTCGCACCCGCACAACGATCACGTCGGAGGAGCCGCCAGCGTTCTCGCCGCGATGCGTCCGCGCAGCTACTGGGACGCCGCCTTCGCCGGCGGAGCGGAGGCTTACATTGGGTCTCTAGCTATCGCACGGGAAAGGGGAATCGAATGGCACCGCGTACATCCAGGTGATTCGCTCCAGATCGACGGCGTAAAGGTTTTGTTCCTCGCCCCCGACTCGGTCTGGACCGTCGGGCTTAAGGATCCCAACCTCGCCAGCACGATCGCGCTGGTGCGATACGGAATGGTGCGTTTTCTGCTTGTTGGTGACGCTGAGCGCGCCGAAGAGGATTGGCTGATCGCCAGTCACGCGGACTTGCACGCGGATGTCCTGAAAGTCGGTCATCATGGAAGCTCGACGAGCAGTAGCGACGAGTTTCTCGCCGCGGTCCATCCGTCGCTGGCATTGATATCGGTTGGAGCGGACAACAAGTACGGGCATCCCAGTGCGGACGTCATACACGCGCTGGCGCAGGTTGGTGCGGAAGTTTTGCGTACGGATGAAGCCGGCACGATTGTCGTGCGGAGCGACGGAGTTCGGATCGAAATCGAGGCGAAGGGAGAGAAATGGGAGTTGGCTCGCGACTCGTTGCGACGATAGCAGGACGAAAAATCGAGCTGCCACCTGCGTTGACGGATATCTACCCGGATCTTGCCGACGTGAGCTATCGCAGGGGAGGGTTGCCGGCTCGAATCGCCGGCTGGGCGCTCGGCACCAGCAGCGCGGCTGCGATCACGTTGTGGAATACCGTCTTCGTAGCGCCGGCAACACCGCTGAGCGCTGAGCTGCTCTTGCACGAGCTTTGCCACGTCCACCAATTTTTGGAGCGAAAAACATTTCCCCTTAGGTATCTTTGGCAGTCACTCCGTTACGGCTACTCCCGTAACGCCTACGAAGTCGATGCTCGCCGGTATTCCGCGCTGCGGCTCGCGGAAAACGCCATCGACAAGGATCTCTGAAGTGGTCAAGCACACCGCGACATCCGTTGTAACCATCGAGCGGTTCATCATCGAGCAGGAGAAGCTGCATCCCGAAGCGACGGGTGAGCTCTCCGGGCTGCTCTATGACCTTGCCCTCGCCGCGAAGATGATCGCCAACAAGGTCCGCAGCGCGGGTCTGGCCGATATTCTCGGCGGGACAGATTTTGAGAACGTCCAGGGTGAGACCCAGCAGAAGCTGGATGTCCTGGCGAACGAGATCATCGTCAAGGCGCTCGATCATGGCGGCCGGTTGTGCGCAATGGCGTCTGAAGAAGAGCCGGGTATCATCGACATCCCCGAGAACTTTCGCTGCGGAAAATACTGTCTCCTCTTCGACCCGCTCGACGGCTCATCCAACATCGACGTCAATGTCCCGGTTGGGACGATCTTTTCTGTCGTGAGAAAGATCACGCGCGGAAGCCGCGGCGAAATGGAAGACATGCTCCAACCGGGGCGTCGCCAGGTGGCGGCGGGATACGTCATCTATGGCTCGAGCACCATGCTCGTCTATACCACCGGGCAGGGCGCCCATGGATTTACGCTCGATCCTTCGCTCGGCGAGTTCCTGCTCTCGCATCCGAACATTCGCACGCCTGACGTCGGGCGATACCTGTCCGTGAACGATTCCTACCAGAGCCAGTGGGAGCCGCCGGTGCAAAACCTGATGAATTACTACCGAGGTCAGGACGGGAACCGGCAGCCGATGAACACCCGCTACGTCGGCTCCCTCGTCGCCGATTTCCATCGGAATCTGCTGGGCGGTGGTCTTTTCGCTTATCCAGCCAATCGGAAAAACAAGCGCGGAAAGCTTCGCCTTTTGTACGAGGCGAGTCCTCTCGCGTTCATCGTGGAACAGGCAGGCGGCGCTGCGAGCGATGGAATTCAACGAATTCTTGACGTCCAGCCAACGGAGCTCCATCAACGCACTCCGCTCTTCATCGGCAGCAAGAATGATGTTGACGCAGCTCGCGCGATGCTGGGCCCCGAGCATCGGTCCGGCAGCTCTCTCTCTCCAGTTGGATCGGTAGGCGCGTGACAGACGGCCGGCGCCAAGGCCGGTGCTCATGAAAAAACACGAATCGAGCGAGATGCTCTCGCCGTCGGGAATCCCCATAAAGACCGTGTATCGGCCGAGAGATGCCGAGCTCGATTACTCATCGGAGCTTGGCGATCCCGGTCAGTGGCCGTATACTCGCGGCGTCCAGCCGACGATGTATCGCGGCCGCTTGTGGACAATGCGCCAGTATGCCGGATTCGGAAGTGCCGCCAGCACCAACGAGCGATTCAAGCTGTTGCTTGCGGCTGGTCAGACCGGGCTTTCCGTCGCGTTCGATCTTCCGACGCAGATGGGTCTCGACTCTGATTCACCGCGCGCTCTTGGCGAAGTCGGTCGAGCGGGGGTCGCGATCGACAGCGTCGAAGACATGCACGCCCTGCTCGATGGAATTCCTCTCGACCAGGTCTCGACATCGATGACCATCAACGCGACGGCGTCGACTCTGCTCGCCATGTACATCGTTGTCGCGGAAGAGCGGGGAATCGCTTGGGACAAGATTAGCGGCACCATTCAGAACGACATTCTCAAGGAGTACATCGCCCGCGGCACGTACATCTACCCGCCAGGACCCAGCATGGCGCTCATCGCAGAAGTGTTCCGTTTCTGCGCCGACCAGGTGCCGAACTGGAATCCGATATCGATTTCCGGATACCACATTCGTGAAGCCGGCGCCACCGCGGTGCAGGAGCTCGCGTTCACACTGGCGAACACGATCGAATACGTCAGTCGCGCGATCGAGGCCGGTCTGGCAGTCGACACCTTCGCGCCGCGTCTGTCCTTCTTTTTTGCCGCGCACAGCGATCTCTTCGAGGAAGTCGCCAAGTTCCGCGCCGCGCGGCGGATCTACGCGCGCATCATGCGCGATCGGTTCCACGCATCCGAGTCCAGTGCGAAGCTGCGATTTCACACACAGACGGGCGGCGTAACGCTCACCGCCCAACAGCCTCTCAACAACGTGGTGCGGGTCACAGTTCAGAGCCTCGCCGCGGCGCTCGGCGGCACCCAGTCGCTCCATACCAACGGCTACGATGAAGCGCTCGCCCTCCCCACGGCAGAAGCTGCCACCCTCGCGCTCCGCACACAGCAGATAGTGGCGTTCGAATCAGGCGTCACGAATACCGTAGACCCGCTTGCCGGGAGCTACTACGTCGAGAGTCTCACGAACGAGCTCGAGAGTCGCGCCCTGAATCTGATAGGGAAGGTCGATGCGCTCGGAGGTTCTGAAAAGGCGATTGCTGCCGGCTTCTTTCAGGAGGAAATCGCGCGCAGTGCTTATGAGCATCAGCTGCGAGTGGAGGCGGGAGAGACTGTGATCGTGGGAGTGAATCGGTTCGCGGACGATCAAGAAGCACTCTCTATTCCAGCGCCAGACTATTCCGCACTGGAAAGGGCGCAGGTGAAAAGCGTGAAAGCGGTCAGAAAAAAGAGGGACGCGCAAAAAGCGAAGAGCGCGTTGGCCATGCTGCGAGTAGCATCAAGCGCGCCTTCCAGCGACACCCAGTTGATGCCGCTCATCATCGACGCGGTTCGCGCGCGCGCCACTGTCGGGGAGATTTCTGCCGCGTTCGCCGAGAATTGGGGGTATTTCCGGCCGTCTCTCTGACGTCGCGCGCTTGAGTCACCCTCCATTGCGGACTAACTTTCGATTGTCGCCGCCGTTCTCTCCCAGACTCACATGCCCACATACGAGTTTCGTTGCCCGAAAGGGCACGAGTTCGAAAAATTCTACCGCTCGATCGGCTCTGCGCCCGCTGAAGTTGCGTGCCCGGTCTGCGGCAGCATC
>JAXDME010000131.1:0-3039 GCA_034666285.1 Gemmatimonadaceae bacterium
GGTCCGCTCGATGAGCCGGAGGCACTGGCGCCCGAGGCCCTGCCCTACGTGCGCTCCTTCGCTGATGCCCGGGATGTCCGCTACCACGAATGTTCGGTGATCGGAAAGCTGGACGACGCCGAGATTCGGCTGAAGGGTCGTGAAGGGATAGTCAGCGATTTTGGGACGGGCGGCTGAAATGACCGAAAGCAGGGTCGATTTGCCGGCGTTGGGCTGTCCGACCAGCCCGACATCGGCGATCAGCTTCAGTTCCATCTCGAGGGTATGGATCACCCCCTCCTCGCCCGGCTGCCACTCGCGCGGCGACTGGTGGGTGGGGGTCGCGAAGAAGGCGTTCCCCTTCCCGCCCCGTCCGCCCTGCGCGATCACTACCTCCTGCCCGTCCTCCAGGATCTCGACGAGGATCTCTCCTGTTTCCTTGTCGCGAAGGATTGTACCGGGAGGAACCGGCATTACGATATCGGCGCCGGAGCGACCGCTCTTGTTCGCCCCCGAGCCGTGATCGCCACGCTCGGCCACCCAGTTGTCGCGGTAGGTGTAGTCGAGAAGCGTCGCCAGGTTCGAATCGCCGCGGACGATGACGCTCCCGCCGCGACCGCCGTCGCCGCCGTCGGGGCCGCCCATCGGCGTGCGCCATTCTCTGCGGAAGCTCGTGCAGCCCGAACCTCCAGTGCCGCCCTCTACTCTGATTATTACGCGGTCAATGAACAAGACTGCCTCGGCATATGGATGGGGACGCGACTTGGGATCCACAGAACTGAAGCAGGGAGCTGTCGGCTTCCAAGCTGAAGCTCGGAGCTTTCATACAGGCGCTGGAGATGCTGGGCAAACTGGGATCGGGTGCTGCGTCGAAATCCCGGGGAGTCCCTAGGAGTCCGACTGCGAGCCTCCCGACGCCGACGGAATGGCTAAGAGCTTCAGCTGCAAAGCCGAGAGCTCCCTGCTTCAGTATTCTCGATGTCTGACCAGCCGCCGCAAACTCGAACATGGCTACTGAGCCTGCACTTTCTGAAGCAACTGTCTATACCTGGCAAGATCGTCCCGCGAAATCAGATCGCCAAGAGCGTCCAGGACAGCTGCGATCTCCCCGACCGACGACCCGGAATTCAAAGCGCCATGAAGATGCGAGTGCAGCTGCCGTTGCTGACCTGACACGGCGCACGCCGCAACGACGCAGAGCTCGCGAGTTCGAAGATCGACGCCCGGACGCGAGAGAACCTTGCCGTAGCCATCGACGATCATCCACTCGTCCAGAGCCGGGTGAAGGTCGCAGACGTTCTGCCGGAGCTTCTCGTACGACTCGCCGTAGACAATCGCGCACGTCTCCGCGCCGCGAGTGCGCCAAAGATCGAAATCCTCGGCGGCAGCTTCCGGGTCAATGGATGGCGCCGGCCTCTCCGACACGACGCGCCACATCCGCATCGCGTTGAGCGTCCTCGGAAATCCGGCGAACAGGTACGACTGAAGAATTATCTCCTCGACTTGAATGGGGTCAACTTCATCGAGGGCTTCGGACATGAGGGAACGCACCTGCCCCTCGGGCGAGCCGGCAATCGCGCCCGCGATCCTTACGAGATGCCTGAGTCCAACCTCGATTGAGGCAAGGGTAAGGCGTGCTTCGGCTCCGGTTGTCATCGAGTCGTGGCGTCCGTCATCAGTTGGCCAGCAGGGGCGTCAGGACAGGTCGGCTCGCATCACGACTTCACCGACAGCTTCACCGCGAGTGTTCTTCACGGGCTTGCGCATCCATTCGGCGAGGCGGGGGGACAACTGCGCCGGCAAAGCGTCGAGCTCCTGCAGTAGTCTCAGGAGCGCGGGCACCTGCGCTCGCTGGGCACCGTCTTCGACTTTGACA
Source organism: Gemmatimonadaceae bacterium (assembly GCA_034666285.1). Classification (GTDB taxonomy): domain Bacteria; phylum Gemmatimonadota; class Gemmatimonadetes; order Gemmatimonadales; family Gemmatimonadaceae; genus UBA4720. Next base: position 1,856 of record JAXDME010000131.1, read on the forward strand.
GCGACCCCGATTCCGCGCTCGGTCAGCAATGCGCAGTGCACTCCTTCAGCGCCGACCTTCGAGACTATGCGTCCTTGGGTCTCAGCGATGAGGGCGGAATCGAAGCGATCGGTTCCACCGACGAGGAATGCGTTGTTGCTCATGGCGTCGACGACGCGGCTCGGAAATTCTTCTCCGCGCGCGGCGGCGACTGCAAAACGCGAGTACGCCCTCGCCATTCGCTCGAGAGTCATTCCAAACACTACGACGCCACATCCGTCTACGGCCTGGACGATCTTTCCGCACGGCACGTCGGCCCACAGCGAGACTTCGTGCAGGATATGTCGCTGCACCGGATGATCCTGCCGCTCGTAACCCTGCGTCGGCCAACCCTTGTGGTGCGCCATCGCCATCATCGCCGTGTGCTTGCCCGAGCAGTTGTTGTGGAGCCTCGAGGGACGCTGGCCGGATTCTCTCAGGATTTTTGCGCCCCGCTGCGACGACGGATCGTGGGGACCGCAGGCGAGATCGCCCTCTTCGAGCCCTATGTCGTGGAGCATTCTCTCCACGAGCGCTACGTGTTCCGGCTCTCCACCGTGTGATGCACACGCAACCGCGAGCTGCGCGCCTTCCCACCCCAGCTCATCGAAGCCGCCGGAGGCGAGGAATGGAATTATCTGGAATGGCTTGGCGCAGGAGCGCCAGAACGTGAAAGCCTGACCGTCGCGGGCAGTGCCGAGGAGCTCATCTCCTTCTCCGACAACCGCGGCATGCACTCTATGCTCGGATTCGGTTCCCTGACCACGGGTCACTGCAACATCGAGCTCGTACGCTTTGATCACACCTCAAGATACCCTAGTTGGATCCTAGAATAGCTTAACCTGGATCATTGTCTTTGTGTACCGCCGCGGGTCTCGGCGGACGTCTATGAGAACGTTATTCAGCTCGGTCACGGTTTTCACGAGCTGGTCGTAGAGCTGCTCGTCGGTGAACAATTTCTTCATGGTGCCGCCGCTGCCGCCAGACATCATCCCGACGAGCGAGTCGGCGCGTGAGACGACGCTGAGCAGATGCACGTACAGCGTGTCGTCGCGCAGGAGCTTGGACAGCGAACCGTTGCCCGCCGTCATCTGCCTGATGACGGTGTCGACCGATGCGACTGTGCGATTCAAGCTGTAATAGAGCTGCGGATCGTCGAGCATCCG
>JAXDME010000132.1:0-4667 GCA_034666285.1 Gemmatimonadaceae bacterium
TACTTGTTGGTTTTGACTTTGTTCTCCAAAGGCTGTGGCGCAATGTTCTTTCCACCGGCGGTAACGATTATGTCCTTCTTCCGATCAGTGATGGCCAGAAAACCATCGCGCAGCTCGCCGATGTCACCGGTGTGGAACCAGCCATCCGGATCGATCGCTTCCCGCGTTGCCTCCGGCTTGTTGAAGTAGCCTTTCATCACGTGCGGGCCGCGAGTGAGAATCTCACCATCTGCCGCGATCTTGATTTCCACGCCGTCGATTGCCTTGCCGACGGTGCCGATTCGGAAATTCGTCGGCGTATTCACGGCAATGACGGGCGACGTCTCCGTGAGTCCGTAGCCCTCGAGAATCTCCAGGCCAGCCGCGTAAAAGAATTTGTTGATCTCTGGCGAGAGTGGTGCACCGCCAGAGACGAAATAGCGCAGGCGTCCACCCGTCCGGGCCTTGAGCTTTGAAAAGACCAGCTTCTGCGCGATCCCGTACTGCCTCGCGAGCAATCCATCGGGTTCCTTACCCGCCAGCTTCTCGCTAGCCCATCGCTCGGCTACGCCACGTGCCCAGAAAAAGATCTTTTTCTTGAGGAATCCTCCGGTGAGTGCCGTCTCGAGAATTCGCGCGTACATCTTCTCGTATAGTCGGGGAACCGACAGCACGAGAGTCGGTCGGACTTCCTGCAGGTTGATGGGAACGGTATCGATCGACTCGGCGTAGGCGATGGACGTGCCGGTCGCCCACATCAGGTAGTGGCCAGCCATTCTCTCGAAGATGTGCGAGAGTGGGAGGAAGCTCAGCGCCGTGTCGCGGCCTCCGAACGGGATCGCCGTCCTGGATGCGGCGACATTGGAGTAGATGTTGTCGTGGGTCAGCACGACGCCCTTGGGGTCACCCGTCGTCCCCGAAGTGTAGATGATAGTAGCGATATCATCGGGCTTCACGATGAGCGCGTCGGCGCGATAACGCGCGGTTGTCTCTTCTGTCTCGCCTTGCGCGCCACGTGTCTCGAGCTCGCCGATGGACAAGTCGCTGAGACCCGGAATCTCGTCGAATGAGATGACGGTCTTGAGCGCCGGCACCTGCCCGCGGATTTCCTTCACCTTTTCGGCCTGGACGCGATTGGAGACGAAGATCGCGACCGCGCCCGAATCCTTGAGCATGTAGGCGATCTGGTCGGCCGGAAGCGTCGGATAGATCGGAACATCCGACAGTCCAGTGGTCAGACTCGCGAAGTCTGCAATCGCCCATTCTGGCCGATTCTCGGAGAGGATTGCTACGCGATCGCCGCGCTTAACGCCGAGCGCCTGCAACCCGCGCGCTGCGCGTCGGACTCGAACGGCAACTTCAGCGTGCGAGATGGGCTTGTAAGCGCCACCTGACTTGACCTGCAGCGCATCGGGACGGTTGTAGCTCGAGATCGCGTCGAAGAAAAGCTTATTTAGCGTCCCGGGAGCGGGACGCGGTCCACCTCGTGCTTCCATCAACGTCTCCCTCTCAGAGTTCGTGGTCTAGCTGCGCGGCTTCACTATCAGAATGAGCCGTACCGGACTGCCTTTCACGTTGGTCCCATGATACTTCGCGGTTGCATTCACCTTGATCGTGTCCACAGCTGTCGCCGAAGTGAGGAAGAGAGGATGCAGACGAATGGCTCTTCCCGCTATGCCGCCAGTGTCGGTGGTGTCGACAACGGCGGGCTTTCCGGCATCGTTCACGAGCTGACCGAGCTGCGGGTTGCTCTGCGAGACGATCGCAAAGCTCACGATGTAGGATTTGACCGCGCTGTCATTGGGCGCGACACCATGGGTGAGCTTGATGGAGAGCTGCGGCGACACATTCAACGTGGTGTCGATGAGCGAGTAAGAGAGCGAGTCGACGCTATCTACCGGTGCGATGGTATCCGGCTTCAGTGTGACATCCACTTTCTGAATCGCCTGCAGTCCGCCAACAGTGGCGACAATCCGCGCGGGGGTTGAGCGAAGGCTGTCTCCGAAGACAGTGCCGGTGACACTGTCAACCACGACGCCGGAATCCGGTGACTGAAACCACACGGGAGCGGGGAGGATCTCATCGCCCTTGAAGTTGAAAGCGTGGACCGTTGGTCGGATCACTGCGCCAGTCGTGTCGCGAAGCGTATCGCCAACGACCACCGAGGGCGCCGCCAACGAATCGAACTGTATCGAGAGGACCGATGTCGAGCTCCCACTCACATCGCCGCACGCGAAGGCCGCGATCACTACCGCGACCAGTGACACTACAACCATCACCCGCGATTTGGTCATACCAGACGATCGGCGAGCATCATCGCGAGATTCACGTAAGCCTGGGAAGCGGCATCGGCCGGAGTGCGCACCACGACTGGCTGACCAGCCGCGAATGCGTCCGCGGTGGCTGCAGTTCTCGGAATGACGACGTCGAAGACGATGTTGGCGGGAAGATGTCTCCTCACGTAATCAACTACCCTGTCGCTGGCAGGATTGTTCTCCTCGTACATGGTCAGCAGGATGCCGTCGAGGGTCAGCCGCTCGTTGGTGGCGACGATGTCCTGGATGAGCCGCAGGATCTGAGGCGTAGTCTGCAGCGCGAGGGGCTCACACTGTAGCGGCACGATCACGTGTTCCGTCTGCCCCAGCACCTTGCGTGTGATCGGTCCAAGTCCTGGTGGCGTGTCTACGACGACAACCTGACAGCGCTGCTCGGCCATGGTCAGCAGATCATGAAGGACGTTGGTCTCGCGGACCAGCTGCGAGTAAACGGCGTGATCCGCTTCGTCCGCGACCGAGCCGGCGAGAATGACGCGCAGCCAGGGAAGGGCGGTCGGCAGGATGATCTCGCGCAATGTTTTCTCGCCATTCAGATAGTCGGCGAATCCTGCTGTCTCGTGTCCGCGCGCGAGGCCCGCGCCGTAGCGCACCGATCCCTGCGGATCGACGTCTATGAGGAGCGTCTTCATCCCGCGCCGGGCGAACGCGGCGGCGAGATTGACTGCGGTGGTGGTTTTGCCGACTCCTCCCTTCTGGCTTACGACGGCGAGAACTGCTCCCATCTATTCGCCAATCCCCGGGAACTCGCTCGACTCGACTCCCTGGGTTTGGGGAGACTCTACTGGGCCGGAGCCTTTCATTTCGTCGAGAGTTTTCTGCGCGTGCTTCACCCACCGCTCCGCTTCCTGACTGCGCGGTGGATCCATGAGAAACGCCTCGAGGTGAAACGCAGCGTCGTTCATCTCGCCGCGCCTGAGAAGTAGAAACGCGAGACCGTAATGGGCACCCGAGAGTCTAGGCTCGATGGCGAGAGCGCGGCGGTAACATCTTACCGCCTCGTCCATCTGGCCAAGCTTCGAATACGCGATTGCCATGTTCTGGATGACCTTGTGGTTGTTGGGTCTTTGGCGGAGCGCGAGCCGGTAAGACGTCAACGCAGCGTCGTAGTCGCCCTGCCTTTCCAGCGCGAGCGCCTCATTCAAATAATCGAGGTTTTCTGCCGGCGGTTTCGGCTTTCCACCGGTGAGGCGGTCCCAGAATGACATTTGGTCGAATCTACCGACTAAGATGTGAGAGGGCTAGCTTAACTCTAACTGCTTTTCCCTGAACGCTTTGAGAGCGAAATGTCACCCCGCAAACGCACTGTCGACGCCACCAAAGGCGTGCTTGAAATCGAATGGCCGTTCTTCGGCGAATTGTCGCGCGGACTCGCGCTGAAGGTGGCGAGAGCTTACGACCCGGAGATCGTGATCGGGATCGCGACGGCCGGCGTGATTCCAGGCGCCGTGATCGCCGCTATTCTTGGGCGGGAGTTTCACTCGCTTGTCGTGAGTCGGAAGTTCAGATCGAGCACGAGGCGACAGAATCCTGAGGTTTTTGGAAGTGCGCCACCGGAAGCTCGGGGCCATCGCGTGCTGATTGTGGACGAGACCTGCGACTCCGGCGACACGATGCGCCTGGCGATCGCCGCCGTGGGAGAGGCGGGGGCTTCAGAGATCAAGACAGCCGTTGCATTCCAGACCGGCGAATACGCGCCCGACTTCCACGCGATCGCGACCGAGAGCACAATAATCCTGCCGTGGGATCGGGAAGTTCTCATCAATGGGGAACTGAGGCCGAATCCCCTTTATGCGGAAGCGCTCGGCGGGTAAGCCTCGGCGTCGAGCTCGCGGCGCAATCAGGCATCTACAGAACTGAAGCAGGGAGCTCCGGGGTTTGCAGCTAGGGCTCAGAGCTTTTCCGCCGGCTTCGGGAGTTTGCCAAATCGGGTGTTAACGGACGTTCGAAATCTCGAGAAAGCATGCGACTCTAGACGTCCGCGCGCCTGGACCGCCGGTATGGAAGCTCTGGGCTTCAGCTAGTTCGCTGACGGTCCCTGCTTCAGTTCTGTGGATCCCGGACCAGGAAGAGACCTGGACGCGAGGTACTAGAACTCTCCCGCCCCGATCGTCTCCCACATCTCACCGCGCGACAGCTGCTCGTACGCGTGCTCGTGCATGTCGCCATTGCCCGCGAGAAAGCGACAGCGGGAATTCGACGCGCTGCCGCACTCGATCTCCATCACTGCGACTGGATAGTCTGCGAGACAGCCGAGGAATCCCGCCAGGGTGCCGGTCGTGAGGTGACAGCCGGTTTCGCCCTGACCGTGAAGCTGCGCCTCCCAGCAATTTTCGATGTCGATCACCGCGAGCG
>JAXDME010000133.1:0-14071 GCA_034666285.1 Gemmatimonadaceae bacterium
TTCTTCATCTCGACGAACTGGATCTTTTCGGCTTTGGACTTCTCGTCCTTCACTCCCGCACGGGCGGTCGCGTAGACAGCCGCCGCGATGAGGAACGTGTGGAGCACGATGCTGAACACCGTGCCGCCAGCCATCTTCTGCTTCTTCGCCTTCGACTCGATCAGTTGGTTAAACATTCCTCACCCAAGTGGAGGTTCGTGGACGAAAACTGTTTATAAGCGGAACCCGATGGAATAGCTGCAAGATTAAGAATCCATGAAATAGTATTAACCCAGACTTAATCATCGGGATAGAGCGAGCACAAAAGGCGCTTGCACGACGAAACGAGCTAGGACCCGGCCTTCCCTTCCATTTGCGAAACTTCCACGAGCGGGCCGCGACCGGACGGGCGCTCGGGGCAATAGATATATGGGGCCGACCACGTGCGCGGAGGGTTGCGAAGTGCGCCCCGCCTGGCCAGTCGCATAGATGGCGAGGCCGATCAGACCGCTGAGTGCAACGACGCTCGCGACGGCAACGATGACGGAGCGGTTGTCATAGGCCTTCGACTCGAGAAGTCTGGTGAGCATTTGTCTACGGGAAGTGTGTCCATCACAACTTCTCGGAGCCCTGCCCTGCGCGGAATAGCGCGCGCGTTAGCACTGCGTGAAAGCCTGGTAACGTTCGCATTAGGGAAGCGTTAAGCGCGCTCTCCCTCGCTGGCGATGGGGAGCGTCACGGTGAACAGACTCCCCCGACCAAGCCGGGAAGACGCGGTGAGCGTGCCGCCGTGCGCCTGTGCAATCCATTGACTGATCGCGAGACCCAGACCGAATCCGCCCCTCTCCGACATGCGCGAGCGTACGCGGTCGGCCCTCCAGAAGCGTTCGAAGATGTGGGGAAAGTCGGCCGCCGAAATTCCGATCCCGGTATCGCGTACAGCGAACGTCACGTTGTCCGGATGCCGCCCAAGTCCCAGCTCCACTTTGCCTCCGGCCGGCGTGTACTTGATCGCATTGGTGACGAGGTTCAGAAAGAGCTGCCGAAGACGCGTGCGGTCCGCCATCACGACCACGTCCGTTGTGAACGGCAAGTTCACCGTGACGCCCTGCGCCTCACCTAGTATGAGTGCCGTCTCATAGACTTCCTGTACCAGGGGCTGGAGCTCGATCGGCTCGCGATAGATGTCGAACCGCCCTTCATCCGCGCGGGCGAGCGTCAGCAGACTCTCGACCAGGTCGGTCATGCGTCTCACTTCCTGGAGCGCCTCCTCCAGCGCGACCATTCGCTCGGTCTGCGTCGAGTTGTGGTGCATGGCCCGCTCGACATCGGCGCGGAGAACGGCCAGTGGAGTCTTCAGCTCGTGGCTCGCGTCAGCGGTAAACCGCCGCAGGGCCCCGAATGAGGTCTCCAGGCGGCCGATCATCGCGTTGAGTGTCGTCACCAGATCCGCGAAATCGGTCGTCTCCTCGCTCAGGGCCAGTCGTCTGTGGAGGCTGCGTCCGTCGGTGATGGCCGCGACTTCGGTGGTGATCTCCGCAAGCTGTCGCTGTGTTCGCCCAAGAAACACGAACGCCCCCAGCCCGGCCGCCACGATGATCAGCGGGACTATCAGAGACGCATCGAGCAGATACTCGCGGGGAACCTCGCTGGCGCGCGTGGCAACCGCGCCCGACGCGATCCTGCTCAAGCCAGCCGGCGTGCCTGGCAATGAATGCGAAACGAAGAGCAGCTTTTCCTGGACCGAGTCCAGCGAAAAGATCAGCGCCTCGCCGGATTTCGGCAGGTCCTCGAGCTGCGTCTGCAGCGTCGCCATGTCCTGACCTTTGAGTCGCATCACGTCGCTGGACCGGTAGACCGCGCGACCCGCCGTGTCCACGACGACGATGTATCCCGGAACGATTTGAAGCCGTGCGACGAGCCTCGGAGTGAGAACCGGGATGAGGGCGGTATCGCCATTGGCGAGTACCTTCTCACCCGATTGCGCCGCGTCGGTTATCACGCGCGCAGCCAGGTCGCCCTGTGCGGCGGCGTATTGAGCAATATCGTGGTAGACCGCGTTGTTGCGCGCAGTCAGAACCGCCAGGAAAAGGGTGATCGCCACCGCGATCATTCCGGCGACGAAAGCGATCGTGAGCTTTGCCCGCGTGGAGACCACGGCGCTAGCTCCCCTTTCCGGCGGTGCTCTCCTCGCGGATCACGTAGCCAACACCGCGGATGGTGTGAATGAGCTTATGCGGATTGCTCGCGTCGATCTTCTTGCGCAGATGGTTGATCACGACATCCACAATGTTGGTTCCCGGGTCGAAGTGATACCCCCACGCGTATTCGGTGATCAGCGTTCTACTCATCACTCGCCCTGCGTGGCGCATAAGGTACTCGAGAACCGTGTATTCCTTGGGCGTGAGCTCGATCGTGTTCCCGGTGCGGGCCACCTCCCGCGTATCGAGGTTTAGCGTGAGATCGGCGACTTTGAGCACCGGCGTCAGACGCGCCCGTGGGCGCCGGGACAGGGCCTCCACGCGAGCAAGCAGCTCTTCGAACGCAAAAGGCTTGGTGACATAATCGTCCGCGCCTGCTCGCAGCGCCTCGACCTTCGAATCCACCGCGTCCTGCGCGGTGAGAATCAGGACCGGCCTGTCGAAGCCGCGCGCGCGGAGGTCGTGGAGCACCTGTCCGCCGGATTTGCCGGGCAGCCGCATGTCGAGCACGACTACGTCGTACTCCTCGGAGATTGCCCGGGCCTCGCCATCGTCGCCATTCGCGACGAGATCGACGCCCCAGCGTTGTTCCTCGAAGCCCCGTTTGACGAACTGTCCGACCGTAGGGTCGTCTTCGATTACGAGGATTTTCATCGGGCGGGTTGGACCTTGCTCGTTAAACGCCAAGAGGGCGGATAGGTATCCGCCCTCTAGCTAACATACATCTGCGCTATCCGCCGTTCAACGCGCGCATGGAGTGCCTTACCGGATGAAACCTCGGTCGGGTCTGCGGGGAGCTCGCGCGGCTTCCTGCTTTTTCGCCACGGTCGCCAGCGACGCTGAGTCGGTGCGCGACTTCACGATCGTCTCGTCAACACTGTCGAAACCTGCGCCCACCTCGTTGCAGCTGCGAGCACTGGCTCCAACTTTGGCCGCACAGCCGGAACGCAAAAGCTTTGACGCGGCGCTCTGTGGCGAATGCGAAACGCAGTTGCCCGGCAACTTTCCGTTCTTGGCCACACACGCTGCTGCATCCCGCGGTTCGGCTTCGGGCCGACGCGAAACCGAATACATCAATGCTGCCAGAGACGAGACGGCGACTGCCAGTAGCAGCAACGCTACCAGCAGCTCGCCGATTACGAAGCCCCGACGGCTCCGTTTCCCGGAACGATGTTCGCCAGGCACTAGTACTGCACCCAGTTGTCGACCCATGTATTGCGCAGAGTCACCAGGGCGCCCGAGCTCATGTTCGCCTTGGCAACTTCGCACGAGTTGAATTGATAGGTTTTTGTGCCATTCGCCGTAGACGACGGAACGTAGGTCCCGAGCTTGACGTTCAAGCCGCTTACCGTCGCTCCCTGAATACCGTTGTTACCGTTGGACGTGATGTCACCGCCGACCAGGAGCACTCCCTTCCACGCGCTGCTTCCGCTGATGGTGAGGTTGCCAGTTACGATCAGCATTCCCTGACCGGACGACGGACTCGTGAAGTCTCCGTTGACGCGGATAGTCGGGTAATAATTCGTATCGGCAAACGCCGCGGCGGGCCAGCTGCCTCCGGGAATAGTGATCGATGCCCTGATCGCGCCGCCGTTCACGATTCCATTCCAGTCAATGTGCACTGAATCGGGCGGAACGGAATCGATTGCGGGACTTCCTATCGCGGAGGTGGTTTTACCAGTGTACCCAGGGTTTACTGGAACTATGACGCCTGCGACAGTCGCGGAGTCGGCACAGCCATCAATGCCACTCAGCGTACCGGCGTTACCGTTTTTCTGCAAGCCGGACAGTGCGACCCAGCCAGCAAGTACCTGCATAGGCATCGGCTCCCACAACACGTACTGCGCGACTGTGCGTACGCCCTGCGGTGCACCGCCAGACACGTTCGCGGTTTCAGTTCCTCTCGAGCGTGCGATGTAAAGTCCCGATTGGGTACCGGTGGGCGGGCGAAGCCTGGTGAGCTGCACATCCGCGTAACCGCCGGTCAAAGGAATCCGAATATTGTCCTGCGCTCCGGGGACTATAGTGTATCCGGGGAGCGCGTTCATCAGCGAGTCGCGGCGCACCAGAAAAATCTCGAGCCCCTGCTCGGCGAGACGGAAAGCCGAGATCTGGGACTTCTGATCCGACACCGACCGGCGCTCAGCGCTCACAAGAGAAAATCCCCCGGCGAGCATGATCGTGAGAACGGCGATGACAAGAATCGCAACTGGTATCGCAAATCCGCGGCGTTCGGTGTTGTTAAGCATATGGTTGAGCCTCTCGGCTAGTTTGTGCGGTTTTTGAAGAAGACCGCGGTTGTGAAGAGAGCAGTTTCGTGTGCGGTTTTCGTTGCGGCAGTGCCCTCGCTCAGGCCGTCGAGATGGAGCTCGAGGCCACGGATGTCGGCGAGATTGGCCGGCGGGTTAACCTGGGGAACAGTGCCGCCGGTGAGCGTGAAGAATTTCCAGCCCGCCGTGTTGGCGAAGGGCGCGACCAGCTCTTCGGTCGATTCCGCTCCGTTAGGCGTAACCGTTGTTCTATAAAGTCCTATCGTTCCAGGTATGGCGGTCGATGCCTTGAATTCGTAACGAATTTTCGAGTAAAGAAATACTGGGGTGCCCAGCCCCGATCCATTGGGAAGGGTCGGCGTAACGGCAACGACTCTGCCTCCGTTGGGCACGGTGGCGACGTTCTGGGGCGCATTCGTGCACACCGTTTCTACGCCCGCGCCTTCCGTGGCGGGATTCTCGACGTATGAGTAGACGCCCGTTGAGGAGTTTCTCCAGGCGTAGCCGTAGAATCCGGCGTTCGCGTAAGTCGTTGAGTCAACTGGCAAAAGACTCAGATGGGTCTGACCGCCCGAGTTCGCGCACATCACTCCGATCGCGAACGGAATGCGGACAGTAAGCGACGTTGGTGTAGCCGCAATGACGCCACCCGTCGTCTCGATCATTCGGAAATCCGACACGACGCGATTGAGCGAAGCGCGGGAGACGTTGCGCGCAGCGTTTCCCATCCCTTGTCTGTCGAAGAATCGACCTTGTGTGGTAAGCAGCTTCGTGAACAGCACTCCCACAATTCCGAAGAGTACAATGCCGACCAGAAGCTCGATGAGTGTAAAGCCGCGACGGACGCGGCGATGGCCGTTGTATTTCATCCTGAGCAGGTTGTGCAAAGGGCTTTGGAAGTACGAGCCTTCGTGCGCGTAAAGTTCACAGTGTCCGGCTTGTACTTCACGTTGGTTGGCGTGATTATCACCTTGATCGTCTTGATGCTGTTGACGACCGGCTCGGTGACGGTCACGACGCGTGTGTGCGGATAGGGCGCCGTAGATACAGTGTAGCTCGCCGATCCCACCGTTATTGAATCGTAGGGAATGCCTTCAAGGCGATTCACCTCGTTCATGAGCACGCCGTTTCTATAAGCACTTCCCGTCGCGATCATTCCGCTCTGGGACACTGAATACATCATGGCGGCGAGCGATGTAACGGCAACTGCGAGCAGCACCATTGCCACGATCACTTCTACGATGACGAATCCCTTCCGTTTTGCGGCGGGGCGGTCGTCGGTAGTGGTCGCAGCAGGCGCAGAATTACTCAGGGAAATATTCATTATCTCTTGACCCTCACAAAGCCAGCGGTACTGGCGGTGATTTGCTTCGAGTAGTCACCATTAGCGAGATCGACGGTCAGCGGAGCCGATGAAACGCCGTTCGGAAAAACGTCAAGGGTCGCCGGCGAGAACGTCAGAACGCTGAGCTTGTACTCAGAGGTATCGCCGTAAAAGGTTCTGATACGAAGAACTGTTCCGGTCGCCCGGTCCACGAACTGGTAGCTGCGGTTGGCGTTGTCAGCCTGGATGCGAACCGGTAGACGCTGGCGTGCGGCTACAGCGAATGCGTTCTGGAGATCTGACGTGATGATCGTAGTCGCGCGATTCACGCGCTGATGCCGTACGATGCGCGACATCGCGGGGCCGGCTACGCTAGCCATGATCCCGAGAATCGTCACGATGGCGATAAGCTCGATTATGGAAAAACCAAATCGGGAATATTTGTGACTATCCGGCCTGATTCGCATATCCGATCCTGCTTAGGGGAGGGTCCGAGGATGCATCTCGACGACACTCCCGGTAGAATGCTTTTCTATAGAAGATGGACGAGCATTGCACCGCCCGGTCACCCTGAAACGGCGCGAAATAGCCATTAAGCCCCAATACGTCGGGTTAACGGGGTAAACCCTAGCTCAGCCGTTGGATCGCGGCCAGGATCTCTGAGTTCTCGCGCCTTTGGCTGTTATTCCCTTCGACATACGACCAGCGAACCCTACCCTCCTTGTCGATCAGGAAATACGCCCGATTGGAAAAGAACCGGTCTTCGTTGAGCACTCCATAGGCGCGGGAGACCTCTCGCTTGAAATCGCTCAAGAGCTCCGTTTTCATCTGGAGCTTGTTCTTGAACTCCCGCAGGGAAGGTACGGAGTCCACCGACATCGGAAGAATCTCGACATCGTTTCCCGCGAATTGATCGAAGTCCTCGGAGAAGCAGATCAACTCCTTCGTGCACGTACTGGTGAAGGCAAGCGGAAAGAACGCGAGCAGCACGTGTCGCTTCCCGAGAAATGACGAGAGCGAGACATCCTGGCCAGATGTGGACGCAGCCGTAAACCCGGGAGCGGCGTCGCCGACCTGCGGCGAATTTTGCAGTTGTACGCTCGTCATCACGGAACCTAATAAATCCTGGGGCTCGATGGAGACAGAAGCCAAAGCAGCACCGAGAAAGCTCACTGTGCGCTGCCAGTTCTGCGATACCTGGAACAGAATCGAGGCCAGCAGAGTGACCGCCGGCCCAAAGTGCGGAAAGTGCGCAAAGCCGATTTTGCTGGAGCGCCCGATCCTGTTGAACGATGACACCTTTGCGAGGACACTCAACGAAAGCGACGTCCCGGTCGCCGTTGACTTCTATGCCGACTGGTGCGGCCCCTGCCGGATGATGGCGCCGGCGGTGGATGCCTTGGCTGCGCACGTCCAGGGGAAGGCGCTAGTGGGAAAGCTCAACACGGATCACTCCTCCCGAATCGCGGGCGGGTTCGGCATCCGCGGGATTCCCACAACTATAGTATTTGACCACGGAAAGGAAGTGGCTCGACAATCCGGCGCCCTTCCGCTGGAAGGACTCAAGCAACTATTGGCAAAGGCGGGCGTAGCCGTCTGATCGACGGCGCAATAGACGGGTCCTTCCTTATAGAGTGGGGCCTCTGAGCACCGCTTCGACCGCTGCGGTCAGCTCCTGCCCCGAGAACGGCTTGTTCAGAAAGTTTGCCCCCGGTGGGACAGCGGTGCGCGAATCCTGGTCTGCGTAACCCGACATAAATAGCGCGCGCAGGCCGGGACGAATCGGAGCGATCGCCTGAACCACCTCTGGCCCGCGCAGACCGGGCATGTACATGTCGGTGAGGACGAGATCGATCTTGCCCGGATGGGCCTTTGCGATCTGCAGCGCGGCTTCGCCGTTCTCCGCTTCAATCACGTTGTACTTCGCTCGGCGGAGGATCTTCACGACGATCGCGCGAACTGACTGTTCGTCGTCCACGAGAAGAATCGTTACTGGATCAGTTGAGTCGTGAACGGCAGTCATGCGGGGCTACTGGCTCCTTGAATTTCGCTTTTAGTCATGCGGGGTGTTGCGGAACCCGAGCGCAAATGGGGTGCGCGCTGGCATACATGCGTTTCAGTCGGTAACCATACAGAGAGACGACTGAGTCAGCAAACACCAACTGATCGACGACTTGCGCTAAGCCGTTGAGTGACTCGCAGTGTTGCGCGCGCGCCACGCTTTTGTTACTGGAACGCTCCGCGTACGTGCGGCGATAATTTGGCCCGGACGTTAACCCCCTCTGTGGTGGCCTAAACGGAAGATGTTACGCAACAACATCGTGGCGGAAGACATGAACTTCACTATTGCCGTTCTAAATGGTTCTACTAGGTTGTGGTCGCTTCGCATCACGAAGCTGCGCACCTAAATGTTCTCCACAATCCAACGCCCGATGGGGATTCAATGACCAGCGCCCTGACACGGAAGGATTTTCGCCAATCTTCCGACTCTGCGCCGATGTACCATCCTGGAACCGAAAAGATGCGCGCATTAATAGTTGACGACGACAGAACTTTGCGCGAAGGGTGCGCTAGTGTATTACGAAGCGAAGGATTCATAGTAGAGGTGACCGGCCGCGGCGAGGAGGCGATCGACATGATTCGCCGCCTGCGGTTCGACATCATGTTCGTGGATGTCTACATGACCCCGGTGTCAGGCATAGACGTCCTCAAGACCGTGATGGCTACTGCCCCAAGCACGCTGGTCGTGCTGATGACCGGAAATCCCAGCGTAGATTCGAGCATCGAGGCAATGCGTATCGGCGCGTGGGATTATTTGTCGAAGCCGTACTCCGGCACCCAGCTCCAGCTCTTGCTTGGCCGTGCGGCGCACACGGTATCGACGCGTCGCGCAACCGAAACGCCTGGAAGCGACGCCCTCGATTCAGAGGCAGGCAATGCGCTCATCGGAATTTCCCCGGCGTTCAAGCGCGCGACTGAGCTCGCCAAGAAGGCCGCGGCAACCAACGCATCCGTGATGATCGTTGGCGAAACCGGTACGGGCAAGGAAGTGATCGCCCAATACATTCACCAGCACAGCCGCCGTTCGCGGCGCCGACTCGTGCCGATCAACTGTGCAGCCATCCCCGAGCAGCTGCTCGAGTCCGAGATGTTCGGGCACCGCAAAGGAGCGTTCACCGGCGCGGATCGCGAGAAGATGGGAATGCTGGAGCTGGCCGATGGCGGCACGCTGTTTCTCGACGAGCTGAGCGAGATGCCGATGGCGCTTCAGGCGAAGATGCTGCGTGTGCTGCAGGACGGGAAAGTTCGCCGTGTAGGCAGCGAGCACGAAGAAGCGGTCGTCGACGTACGATTCGTATCGGCGACAAACCGGGATCCCAGAGAGGCTATCCGCAGCAAGCAGCTTCGCGAGGATCTTTACTATCGACTGAACGTCGTTCAGGTTTCGATACCACCGCTTCGCGAGCGGCCCGAGGACATCCCACTGCTCGCGAACCATTTCCTGCGGGTGTTCTGGACGCGGCATCGCTCGCCGAAGGAAGCGCCGCCGGAATTCAGTCAGGACACACTCGATTTCCTGATTTCGCGGCCGTGGCGTGGAAACGTGCGTGAGCTCCAGAACTTCGTCGAGCACGTGACGATCCTTGCTCAGCCTGGCTCCAAGATTCAGATTCACCAGCTCCCTCTCGACCAGGAAGTCGACCTCGGCGCTGCGATTGCCGGAGTTGCCGCGCTTCCTTCGAGTGATGCGTACCATGTTGCGAAGGAGCAGGTGCTGGCGAACTTCGAGAAAACCTACGTTACGCGGCTGGTCGCGCGGGCGTCGGGCAACATGTCGCGAGCGGCCCGTCTCGCGAGCGTCGATCGCACAACCCTCTACCGTTTGCTCGAACGTCACGGCTTTCGGCGTGACTTCAGCGATTCGGGTCTCGTAGGGGAACAGCTTGCGGATGCCTCTCCACAGTCAGACCATGGCATTCCGGCACTGGCGGACATTACCTCCGCATGACTCCTCACAAAACCTGCCCATCCTGAGACCTCTGCTCCGCGAAGCAGGGGTCATCAGATGGTGATTGGAATGCCGCAAGTACAAGTCCGGGAGCAGCCGACGAATTGCGTGTGTGACCGTTCCACTCGACCGTTGCGGCGCCGCAACACATCCATCCAGCAAACGCGCGTAACTCCTTGCAACAGAAGGCGATCGATATGGGCGGCTAATTGCGTTGAGACCGCGCATTCGAGCGTAGGCTGCCACGATTTCGCTCCCACTTTCAGCTACGACCATGCGCGTGCGTTCTTCGCCGTCTGACTTCGTTGTTGCATCCCCGATGGCTGGCTCCAATGGGGCAGCCTCATGGAACGTTGACTCCTCGAGGGTGAACGGCGGATCCGATTCCGAAGGGATACCGTGGTCCCGCTACATCGACGCCATCTGGCGTTATTCGATTTTTATCCTGGTTGTCGCGGTGGTTGGCTCTGCGATCGGGCTCTATGCTGCGCGCCGCGTAAGTCCGGTCTACGATGCGGACGCGACCGTTTGGATCAGCACTCCAACCACCGGCACGCAACTGACCGGACCGATCAGACAGCCCCAGCTCCTGACGTCCGTCTCGTGGGTGGAGCTGCTACGAAGTTTCGCGATCGTTGATCCGATCGTTCGCGACCTCAAGCTCAACGTCACCTACGACCGGCCGGCCGATTCCGTTCTCCTCGGAAATCTTGACTGGACGCCCGCCACGAGGTTCGGCGCGTATAAGCTGACGATCGACGAAAAGGGGCAAACCTACAAGCTGGCGACGGCAACCGGCACTCCACTCGAACGCGGTGCAGTTGGTGATTCAGTGGGCCGAAAGATTGGGTTTCGCTGGGTCCCGGACAAACGGTTTCTTCGCGCCGGCGAGACGATCAGATTCGCCGTTGCGTCGCCGCGCAGCACATCCGCGTCTCTGGTAAGCGGAGTACACGCGTCGCTGCCCGAGGATGGTCAGTTTTTGAAGATCACCGTATCCGGGACCGATCCGCGCCGAACGGCCCGGACCGTGAACGCGTGGGCGGCGGAATTGGTGAGCGCATCGGGCGGGCTCAAGAATAGCCATCTCCTGGAGTTCAAGAGAATTCTGGGCGACCAGCTCGCTTTGGCGGAGGGCCAGCTGCGCGCCTCGGAGGACGAGCTCGAGCGCTTTCGGGTGAACACGATCACGCTGCCGCGCGGCGGTGGCGCCCAGGCCGCAAACGGATTCGCTCAGGGGGATCCGATCGTCGCCACGTACTTCCAGCAGAAGGCCGCGCTGGATGAATTGCGGAGTGAGCGTGCTACGCTCGAGCGAATGATTGCGGAGGCGAAGGGCGGGCCCATCAACCCGCAGGGATTCCTTCAGCTGCCTACAATTCTCAACACCGCGCCCCAGCTTCGCAACGCAATCGAGGAACTCTCGTTGCGACAGGCCACTCTGCGCACCGAACAGCAGTTCCTCACCGATGCGAATCCGCGAATCAAACAGCTCGCCGAAGCGGTGCGCGTGCTCGAAAGAGAGACCATCCCACAGATCACGCTGGCCGTCCTGAACTCCCTCAAAGCGCGTGAGCCGGAGCTGGGCAGTCGAATCGATGCCGGATCGCAGGAGTTGCGAGCCATTCCTGCTCGTGCAACGGAAGAAATGCGACTCGCGCGTCGGGTGAGCGCCAGCGAAAGCCTGTACAACTCGCTAAAAGCGCGATATGAGGAAGTCTCTCTTGCGGAAGTTCAGACGACACCGGATCTGAGCGTCCTCGACACCGCCGTGACACCATCGTCGCCAACCTCCAACGACGCGCCCCGTTTGTTGCTGCTGGCGATCGCTGCAAGTGTCGGTCTCGCGTTCGGCATTGCCTTGATTCTCGACCGACTCGATCCGCGCTTCAGGTACCCCGAGCAAGCAACGCACGAGCTTGGCCTCAGTATCACCGGCACAGTCCCAAAGCTCAAGACAAACCGCAACGGCGATATGAAGATCGAGGTGATGTCCCAGGCGGTTGAAGCGTTCAGAACCATTCGCCTCGCTTTGCGGTACGATTTCCCCGACGATCTCCCAATCGTGTTGGGAATCTCCAGCCCCGCCAGAGGCGACGGGAAATCCCTTGTAGCGTCGAATCTTGGCCTCGCGTTCGCGAGCGCCGGGAGCCGAACGCTTCTGATCGACGGCGATGTACGATGCGGAATGCTGCACAGGACGTTCGGTGTCCCGGTTACGCCTGGGCTCGTCGACTATCTCCACGACAAGGCGCCGGCTGATTCCATCGTCTATTCCACAGCGTCCGAGAATCTTTTCATTATCCCAAGAGGTACGCGGCGCAACCGCACCCCTGCCCTCCTGGTGTCGGAGTTGATGGACACGCTCATCAACGCTATGCGAATGAAGTTCGATGTCGTCATCATCGACTCGCCGCCTCTCGTCGCGGGCATAGATGCCTACGCACTCGCTGCTGCCGCGGGCAGCATGCTGATCGTGCTGCGGCCAGCTGAGACCAACCGCAAGCTTGCGGCGGCAAAGCTCGAAGTGCTCGACCGCCTCCCAATTCGGATTCTAGGGGCGGTGCTCAACGCGGTGCCAGGCGGAGGAGCATACCGTTATTACGGCGCCGACTACGAATATAAAGACGAATACTCGAAAGAACCGATCGAGGATTTCGCGACTCCCAAAGGGCTCGTATTGCGCGCCTGATTCAGATCGAGCAGATCCCTCGCCGTTCCCTCACAATTCGAATCAACTGTGGCGCCCGATGAACCTGTGTAGGACGGACGCAACACCAGACGTGAACACGCCTGCTCTCTGCATTTCCCGCGTCGTTGCAAGGAGAAGCGCCACAACACGTTAGCCGGCCACGCCTACGGCTGCGTTGGTAGCATGCGCCCTGCGTTCCCTAATTCTATTCATGCGCTGAGGATGCCCACTTTGAAGCAAAGCCATAGAGTCACCGCCGGCGTCGGCGGTCCCCGCCAAAGCGGGTTCATTCGCTACACAATTTCCCTTTTGGTTTGCGTGGCCGCGGCAGCGACGCCGGTCACCGGCGCCGCTCAAGGGGCTGCCGTCGCACTCACGTCCCGCGCCGAGCTTTCTGCGGCTGCCACGCAGGCCGAGCAAACCCGGAACTCTTTGCAGGCGGCGGCGATTCGACAGCGGCTGCGCGATGGAGATTTCCATGTTGGCGACCGAATCCTGCTCACCGTTTTTTCCGACGCAGCGCACGCTGATACGCTTGTCGTCCGCGACGGACTAATGATCGACCTTCCGGGCAAGGCGGTCTTGCCGCTATCGGGTGTGTTGAGATCCGAGCTCAAGGACCGTGTTACGACGGAGGTCCTCAAGTACGTCAAGGCGCAACAGGTCGAGGTGACGCCTCTCACCCGGATCGGCGTGCTCGGCGAGGTCGCTCGTCCCGGCTATTTCTCCTTTCGATCTGACGCGCCCATCACCGACGCCATCATGCAAGCAGGCGGTCCCACGGCGACGGCTGACATCGAGAGGAGCGTGGTTCGGAGGGGAAGCCGGGAGTATCGCTCCGCCGACGCAACCCGGAAGGCTGTCGCCAATGGACTAACGCTCGACCAACTCGGGTTGAGCGCTGGCGACGAGCTGGTTGTGGGTCGACAGCGGCAACTCATCAACCCCGCGACCTCGGCGACTTTGGGCGTCATCGCGAGCCTCACCGCAATTTATTTCACGGCACGCCGTCACTAGAATGAAATCCACGGGTCAGCGGGAAACGATCGAGATAGAAAGGGCTATTCCGCTGACGTACGAGGATGATCGGCATCCACGCCCGACCTCGTCCGACGCCGAGCCTCGCTTACGATCGCATAGCATTGATCGGGCGATGAACATAATCGTCGCCTCGCTGGCGTTGGTTGTGGTCAGTCCGGTGATGCTGGCGTTTGCGGTACTGGTGAAGCTCACATCGCCGGGGCCGATATTTTATTCCCAGCCCCGCGTTGGGCTGGACCGCCGGCGCTCGTCGGACGGATCGAAAATGTACGACAGGCGAACGCGTGACCTCGGAGGCCTTCCGTTCATCATCTACAAATTCCGCACGATGTACGTCGGAGCGGAAATTCGCCATCAGGCCGTGTGGGCATCAAAGACGGATGCCCGGGTCACGCCGGTTGGCGGCTTGATGCGGAAACTGCGCATCGACGAGCTGCCACAGCTTTTCAACGTGCTCAACGGCGACATGAACATCGTCGGCCCGCGACCTGAGCGTCCCAGCATATTCTCACGCCTTCGCGTTGACATCGTCGACTATTCTCTCCGGCAACGCGC
>JAXDME010000134.1:0-7123 GCA_034666285.1 Gemmatimonadaceae bacterium
CCGATCTCGACAGCTTTCACCGCCGGAATCGACATGATCGCCGCGGCGATTCTGCCATCGAGCTTCCTGTCCCACGAGATGTGCGAACCCAATCCAACTGGCACACCATCGCAGATCACCTCCGCGATTCCGCCAAGGGTATTTCCATCTGTCTTGGCGGCATCTATACGCGCAATCATCTCTTTCTCAGCACTTCCGTCCAGCGTGCGCAGTTGCGACGCGTCGGCGGTCGTGTTGAGGTCGGCGGGCATGTTGTCGGGTCGCCTGGCGTCGACTCCGCCGAGGTGCACTACATGACTGCCGAGGGTTATGCCGAATTCGCGGAGAAATCGTCGGCACACGGCTCCAGCCGCCACGCGTGCCGTTGTTTCGCGAGCCGATGCGCGCTCCAGTACATCGCGCGCGTCGTCTCGGTCGTACTTGAGCATTCCCGAAAGATCGACATGCCCGGGCCGAGGACGGGTGACTGCGCGCTTTCGCTCAGGATCGGTATCGCGGGGAGCAGGGTCCATGATCTCCTGCCAGTTTTTCCAGTCTCGATTCTGGATCAGCATCGCGATCGGAGACCCAAGCGTTTGACCGGCACGTACACCGGAGAGGAACTCGGCGTGGTCGGACTCGATCTTCATCCGCCTGCCGCGTCCGTAACCCTGCTGCCGTCGGGCGAGCTCCGTGTCCACGTCTGCCGCCAGCAGAGGCAGCCCGGCTACCATTCCCTCGAGAATGGAAACCAAAGCGGGACCGTGTGACTCGCCGGCGGTGGTGAATCGCAGCATGCGCCTCCAAAAAAGAAACGAGCCCGGTTTTTTGACCGGGCTCGCTTTCCAACTCGTACCCGCGTCCTGCGGGAATCCTACGGGCAGGTCGTGGTAAACGTATTAGGAAGCGTCGCGATGACAACCCCTCGGGCCGTTGCGGCAACGAGCACTAGCTGGCCTGTCGACAGCTGATACGCCGCCTTGATCGGTCCGATGATCGGGTCGCGGATCGGAATTGAGGACACACGCTGATAGCAGTGCGTGTCGAAAATCTCGATGGTCGGCTCAGAGGAAGCGGCGAACAACAAGCGGGTGTTCAACGGGAACGAATTCGGCCCGGTGTTGAGCGGGTGGAAATCGAGGCCCGTGTTGCTTACGGTGGTGCCGAGCACGCCCTGCAGCCGGAGCAAAGGATTCAGGATATAGGTAGAGTCCGCTCGGATTGCCGACAATGAGCCGTCGAAATTGATTGCGACTCCATGAACTTGCGCGAACGTGTTCGCGATGAAGTCTGTCACCGCAGTTGGCGGCGAGACTCCGTTGTCGATCGGTGGAATCGGGAATGGCTGTTGGACTCCGGCCTTGTCGGCGGTCGTGAGCTGGAAGCCACGATTTACGTCGTAAGCCACGGCCCGGCTGCCGAACACGCTTCCGCCTTCCCCATAGATCGCCCGCTGAAAGTTTCCGGAGTTACGCGCGAATGTCGTGTCGCGGAACGCCAGCTCGGGTAACCGAACCACGATGGAGTATGGCTTGTCGTTCGGAGGTACGCCGATCGTCTGCGTGAAGGGCACGAGAACCGTTGAATCGATCCCGTTTGCGTCGAGGCGGACGATTTCCAGAGAGTCCGCGCGACCCGTTGACTGCCCCATCGCCTGCTCGTAGTAGAAGTGCGACGTGCGATAGTCTGTCTTTCCGGCGAGAGTCACACCGCGCGTCAGATTCTCCCAGCGGATCGTTCCATTCCGTGTGTCGAACGGCGGCGTCTGGCCGGCCGTCGGTGTCGTGGTATAGGTCAGTACCGTTTCAGTGCACGCGATTCCGCTCACAATGCAGGTCGCCGCCAGGAACTGGGGACGATCGCTGAAGTCGTGTCGGGAACGCTGCTGGAACGGGAGGCCGCTCGGTCCTGAGGTAACTGTCGTGACGCTGTACACGGCGATGTTCGGCAGTGCGTAGCGGAACACTTCGGAGCCGCTGCCACCGGTGTTCAGATCCACATAGCTGATGTCGGTTCCACCCGAGTTCGCGACGAGCAGCGTATCGCCGGGTGTGCCGTTGCGATCGCGCGGCCACACCGACAAGCCCCATGGACGCGAGCCGACTATCACGGGCGTCTTGAATGAAGAGTCGCCGAGATTGAAGACTTCGACCTGGTTGCGGGTGATGTTCGTGAGGTAAAGTCGATCCTTGCCCTGATGATAGAATGCGTCCGCCACTTCACCGCCCAACGGCAGTGGACGTGTGACACCGGCGACAACCACTACCGTGTCGATGCGGTCGAGTCCGCTCGAGAGCTTGGCGTAGGCTTTCACGCCGTTGGAATTCCGTGCGAAAACCTGGATATAGACGGTCGTCGGGAAGGTCGTGTACGGCAGCCGCATTCTGAATGTGTGCGGCTGGAACGTGAGCTGGCCATTCGACAGGAACGTCGACGAATCATCGATCGCTCCGCCGACGGTCGAGCGCACTTCGTATCCGAGCTGTGATATTCCGCTCGGGTCGTCCGCGTCGACGTGTACCGTGTCGCCGACCTCGACCCGCTTGCCATGGCCGCACGCGTTGTCGTAAGCCTGGCTACTCGTGCAATAAGCATTGACGACCGGCACTGAATTGACTTGTGCCGCCGTCTGAACAGTTATGGTGATGCTCGGACCGACTGCGCGCTGGCCGAGTGAGTCTCTCAGGAACGGCGTGAGGGTGAGCGTCCCCGGAGAGGCGCTCGCTGGAATCGCAATGGTATCCTGCATCGTGAGCGAATCCCGCAGCGGGCTCGAGTAGATCGTCGAGTCTGATCGAACGACGGGACCCGTCGCGCTCAGGCCTAGCGAGCGAACTTTGATAGCCGTCTTGCCCATCACCGTGACGAGGATGGATTTGCCGACGACCGCGGAGCTACCCGAGAACGGGCTGAGAATCTTGATTTCGGGCGGCGGAACGTTACCCGTCGCCATCCGGAGGGAATCCACACCGGATGAGTTGCCAGCGCCGTCGATCGCCGATGCCGTGATTATTACCGGCGTACCCGGCGGAACCGACCTCGACGAAAACAACGTGAATGGAAGATTGATGTCCGTCACGGCGCTTGTGAATACGGTGTCGAAAATGACAGCGGCCGCGCCGATCGCCTGGACGTGAATGGATTTCAGCCCGAGGTTGTCCTTCGCCTCAGTCGTAAAAGAAATCACCGTGTCGGCCAGCCCCGTGATCGGAGTCAGATTTACGGTAGGCGGAGTCCGATCGTGCGTGGCATCCGTCGACGTCGTGTCGTTGCACGCCGCGACTCCAAGAGAGATCAGGGCTGCGACAACGGCCAATGCGAGGCCGCGGCGCGCACCGCCGGTGAGGTCTTTATGCATTCGAGTCACCTTTAACGGGTGGCTGGTGGTATCGGAATCGACGATGCGCCGGGGATCGGCGCGCCGTCGTCGATGATGTGCGGGGTGACCAGAATCAGGAGGTCACGCTTTTCGTCGTCGGTACGCGTCTCGCCGAACAGTCTGCCGATGATCGGAAGATCGACGAGGAGCGGAATACCTGACTTGGACTGCGTGGTCTGCGTTACGGTCAATCCGCCAATGACTGCGGTCTCGCCGTCACCGACGAGAAGCTGCGTGTCACCTGACTGCTTGCCGAAGATGAATCCGACGTCCGACGAAGCGAGCTGCGCATCCGAGTTCTCGGCGTGCAGGAGGAGCAGGATCTGACGGTTGTTCGTGATGTGTGGCGTAACCGTGAGAATGATACCGACCTGCTTCATCTGTACCGTGGCGCGCGGAGCCTGGGCCCCGTTCACTCCGCCGAGGTTGGCGGTGTTGGCGTCGAGTACTCTGATCGGAATTTCCTGGCCGACCTGAATCGATGCCTGCCGGTTGTCGAGTGTCACGATGCTCGGCTCGGCCTGAAGATCAGCGAGTCGAACTTCCTGGAGCGCGTCGAGGAAGCTGGTGAGCTGGAACTTGCCAAGCGCGGTCGAGAAGACCACCTGCAGCGCTGGATTGACGACGCGGGCGTTCGCATTGGCGATTGCCGACAGTGCGTTACCGCCAAGCAGAACGCGATCGCCAGTCAGAGGAGTGCCGCCACCGAGGGCGTCAGGGACCCCGTCGCCGTTGGTGTCGATAGGCTTCAGCGTCGCGGGATCCGTACGCTTTACGAGCTGGCTGAAGAACTGGTCGGACCCGGTACCGAGATCGTACGAGAGCCCAATGTCTTCGATGTTCGTTCTGTTGACGAAGATGATCTTTGCCTTGATGCCGACTTGAGGCGTGCGAACGTCGAGGTTGCGCACGTACTGAAGAACGTCGGCGAGGCGCGACGCCGTCTCCGTGATAATGAGCGTGTTGGTGACGCTGTCGGCGGCCACGAGGCCACGGGCGGCGCAACTCGGCCGCGCGTTGTTGACGACATTCCCGCTTGATGGAATCTGCGGGCAATCCTTCTGAAGCAGCTGCTGAATGGTCGGCACGAGCCCACTGGCGCGCGCGTAGTTGATGGAGACGAGCTGAGTCTGTAGCGGCTCTGACGCCTGCCGATTCAGAATGTTCGCATAGCTGTCAACGGTGATGATCCCGGAGACTGCGTCTTCCGACGCGGCCAGACCCTGGCCCTGAAGGATTGCGCGCAAGGCGACATCCCAAGGCTGGTTCCGGATCTCGGCGGTGACGGTACCTGCGACATCCTTACCCACCACGATCGTCCTGCCGGAAAACGCGGCGAAGGAAGCGATGACGTCGCGGATATCCGTATCCTGGAACGTGACGTTGATCAGCGGCTGCTGTGACTGTTGCGCCTGTGAGAAAAGTGCGACAGGAATGTCATCTGTGCGGGCCGCTCTCACTGGTGCACGAGCAGCGACTGGTGGATTGTACTGCGGCTGTGGCTCGGTCTGCGCCTGCTGCGGCTCTGGCTGCGTTGATTGTGTTTCGACCTGGGCGACTACCTTGGGCGTCGTCGTGTGCAGTGAAGCACTTGCGACGTCAGCCGGAGCTTTCTTTACATCAGCTGTCGCGTTGGCCGCCGGACGAGGAGGCTTCGGAGCGGCGACATACCCATCCTTGCTGGACGACCACGAGGAATACTCCGTGGTCTTTCCACCGGAGAAGGTGACGCGCACTTCGCTGTCGCTGTGCGTTACATCGTACTGACGCTTCGCATCGAGATCGATGACGACGCGCACGACGTTCGGCCGAAACTGTGAGTAGCGAATGTTCGTGATGCCGCCGCGCGAAATTCTGTCGTAGCTGCGCTGCGCCATTGCCAGACTGGCTCCTTTCAGATCCACGACGACGCGCGCTGGCGCCTCGAGCGTGAAGTTCTGCACGTCCACCGCGGCGTTGACGCCGATCACCACTTCAGTCTTCCCGGACGATGGGACTACACTGAGTGAGTGAACGGTTACTGCCGAAGAGGGCAGAAAAAGGAGCGCTGCAGCTGGCAGCGCTTTTAGAAAGCTCATTGGCGGGGCCTCGTTTTGGTCGAATCGATCACAAACGGCAGGATTTCCTGACGGCTGTACCCGAACTCTTCAATCGTGAAAATCACAGCTTTCTCCTGGATGGCGGCGACGCGCATTCTGCCGATCGTCTGGCCAACTCTTACCTTGTACTGGTCTTTAGACGTGACATCCCGCAAAACCGCAACAGAGTTTTGGCCTCGGGGATCGAACGCCACGGCCACCAGCTTCAGGTCGTTCAGGAGCGGGCGCAGATCTGTCGTCGTGAGCAGCGAGACGAATGGATCACGCCGTCCATCACCAGCGTACTGAAAGACTTCCCGGTTGATCAACACCTTCGGCGTCGTGTCGACGGCAGCTGGAGCTGGTGTCGACGCCTTTGAGGCTGCCGGCTTCGTCGCTACCGGCTTTGCCAGGTTGTTTGCGCTAGGCCTGGGCGCTGCCTGAGCGCGAGCCTGCGCGGATGCGCCGCTTGCCAGGGCGGCGACGAGAACGAATGCGACTGAGACTGAGCGCTTCATTATTTCACCGCCGTGGGCGGGGTGTATGGCGTGGTCCGAGCGACGTAGGTCTGGACCTGGAACTCGGTGTCGACCAGCGATTCGCCCTTCCTGACGCGCGCCTTCGTCTTGTCGGCGATCGGATGCAGCTTGATCGCCATTGTGACGGGCGCGATGATCCGGCTCAGCGAGCCGACGTTGCTGAGAAACTGACCGACCGGGTGATAGCCGCCGATGACCGCAAGCTTGTAGCGATAGGTATCGAACTGTTCGCCAGCCAGAACCGGCATAGGCTCCACAGTCGCCAGATCGAGACCGACTCGACGTGCTGCCGTCGATATGTCCTCGAGCAGGGCCGGAACCTCATTGCTCCTCGGCACGAGCTGCCGCATCACTTTGAGGCTCTGATCGTATTCCGCCGATTGAGCGCGCAGTTTTTGTAGACTGCCCTGCGCGATGTCGGCGCGGGCCTCCTGATTCTTCTTGTCGAGAGAATCGACGTGAGCCTGAGTTACTGCCAGCTCCGCAGCCTTCGGTTTATACAGGAAATACCAGTAAGCACCGAGAAGCAGAATGGCGGCAAGTCCAAGCGCCCCGTACGTCTGCTCCTTCTTGGTCATGTTGGCGCCGATAGCCATTAGTGCACCGCCGAGACTAAGAGTGGAACTGTCTTTATCGCGAACGCGGGGGGAGTTTGTGTCTCCGCCTCGAGTGTGAACTCAGTGACTTCCTTTCCTTCGGCCTGGACCAGATCGGACCTCGAGAGCTGCACATTCTGAATGAAGGGCGACGCCTCGAGCGATTTCATGAAGCGCGTGAGCGCCTGAATGTCCACAGTGTGGCCGACGATTCTGAACTTGATGTCCTTCGCCGAGGCGAGGAGTGAATCAGACCTTGCCTTCCTCGCGAGATTTCGTGCGGCCGCCTGCTGCTTGATCGACTTGGTGGTGTCGCCTGGAACTTTCTTGGAGGTGTCTGCGACTGCCACACTGCGCGGCTGGCTCGTCTGGGTGATCTCCGTCAGCCATGTGTACTGCGGGAGAGCGTTTGACACTTCGTACATCAGATGCGACCACAGGTAGCGCGAATCATCTATGGACTTGATGATCGCGATCTGCTGATAGAGGGAATCGCGAGTCGCTTCGGCCCTCGATTTGGCGGTAAGAACCGCGCTGAACTGCGCTGAGTCG
>JAXDME010000135.1:0-14823 GCA_034666285.1 Gemmatimonadaceae bacterium
TCGCGAGGAATACGCTGCCGATAGCCCGTACTCGCTGATGCTGGACGTCCGGGCAGATGGATTCGACCCTTCTTCAGCCGATCAGGAGCGCCTGGGCGCTGCCACCGAAAAGAAGCCTAAGGAGGCAGCAAAGTGAACTACTATTCACCATAACGTGAACCGTGTTTCACCTAGAGGTTATCCGCTTCCCCCTTCCCCCTTTCCCCTTCCCGCTTCCCGCTTTCCGCTTCCCCCTTCCCGCCTCCCCCGTCGCGCTTCGCAATCGCACCCTCCGCCCGCGCCAACAGGCGCTTGTCGTCAATCCGCGTCGCCCAGTCCGCGAACGCCGGAGTCGGGCCTCTCCATTTCATCTCGTCGACATCGGCAAAGAGCGAGGCATCGGTCCTCAGCGTCGCCAGGGTCTTGAACAGGAGCGCGTTAGCGCGTTCGGCGCCCAGCGCGTCGGGAGGAAATGTCTCGATGGGTCCGTATTTGTTGAGCATGCTCGCCGCGGTGGTCGGACCGATACCTCGAATTCCCGGATAGCCGTCCTGCGAGTCCCCGACCAGGGCGAGATAGTCCGGAATTAGCGTCGGCTCGACCCCGAACTTCGCCCGGACCGCTTCGGCGTTCCGCACCTGCATGCCCTTGCGAATGATCTGCACGACGCGATCGCCTCGCACGCACTGCGCGAGGTCCTTGTCGTTCGCCCAGATGCATACCTTCTCGACGCGCGGATCCTCCGCGGCAAGATGCGCGGCTGTGGCAAGGCCGTCGTCGGCTTCGAGCTCGACCATCGGCCAGATCGCTACGCCCATCGCGGCGAGCGCGTCTTCGAGCGGCAGAAATTGCGAGTTGAGAACGGGCTCGATTCCCTCTCCCGTCTTGTAGTCGGGCCAGAGGTCGTTGCGAAAGGACTCGATCACATGGTCGGTGGCAACGCCGACGTGAGTCGCGCCGGTTTCGACCATCTCCAGCACTGAGTGCAACACGCCGGCGACGGCGCCGAGCGGTTTGTCCTGTCCTTTATTCCAGCTGCGCAGGCCGTAGAATTGGCGAAAAAGCTCGTAAGTCCCGTCGATGACGTGGACGATCACTTCTTCTGGCGCTTTGGCGCGCGCTTCAGCAGGTCTCGCATGCGCCCGAGCTCCTTCTCCGACAGTCGATGCTGGTCAACGAGGTGGGCGAGCAGCTTGATCGGCGATCCGCCGTAGACCTTGTCCAGCACCCGGCCGAGCACTGACTTGCCGGCGGTCTCGGAGTCGATCGCGGGAAAGTAAATGTGCGTCTTCCCTTCTCCGCGGCGGTGCGAGACGTAGCCCTTCATCTCGAGCGTGCGAATCATGCTGGAGATGCTCGTGTAGGCGAGGTTCGGATCGACCCGATCGCGCACTTCCGTCACTGTTGCTTCGCCGAGGTCCCAGAGGACGCTCATTATGTCCAGCTCGCGCTGGGTCAGATGCAGATCGGTCATTGTTGGGAAACTATTGCCTTGCAGCCTGCGCGGCTTGGGTTGCGTGCGCCTGATGCCCGTTATGGAGCACGGGGTGCGGCATCAGCACCACTATGACAAGGAGTCCGAGCGCTGCCGCGGGAAGCAGAAATCGCTGAACATGTCGGAGCGGTGTCGGTGAGAGGAGCGCAGTGAGCCGATGCTCGAGCGTACCCACCCCTCCGAGGAATGCTGGCTGCAGACGCAGACCTCCGCTGGTGGCCTGTGCGACCTTGAGCAGAAGCTCACCGTACGCGGTAGCGTCCCCGAGTCGGTTGACGACGCGGTTGTCGCAATCCATCTCGACTGCCAGGCAGAGGCGTCGGATCTGCCACCACATGGCGAGGTTCCAGGGCATCAGTATCAAGGGGAGAGACATCACGAAAAGCAGTCGTCCGTCGTGCGCTTTGCGGTGCTCTTCCTCGTGGCGAACGACGTACTGCCGCTCTTCTCCGGGCAGTGCGAGCACCCATTGAGGGAGCAAAACCCGTGAGCGCCAGAATCCAACGGTGGCTGGACCCATCGCATCGGTGACGACTACTGGAACACCGTCGACAATGGCGGGAAGCGGGAAGCGGGAAGCGGAAGCCCTTCCGGTGGCATCATCTCGCTCTCTCAGTGACAGTCTTATCGCGCGCGACACCTGCCACGCGCTGACCAGACCCCAGAGAAGCAGGAGGCCGGATATGGTGAGCCACGCCTGATTGATGCTCGTGTCATACGTCTGAGCGACTGTGGCCGGCTGAACGAATATCTGGGCGACGGACCATGAGTGGTGCACCCGATACATCCCGGGAAGGACTACGGAAGTCGGAATGACCAGGCACCAGAGCCACCGGCGCGGGAAAGTCGCGGGCAGGGCGCGCTCGAAGAAGAGCGCGGCGAGGCCGAGGCACAGACCGGCGAGGTTCACGTAGAGGATGCAGAGCATAAGGACGGGTAAAACGGATAACTAAGTATTGACGCTGGGTAACCGTACGGGGGCAGGGGCGGTTCGGTTTCTTGCGGGAAGGGGGAAGGGGGAAGGGGGACGCGGGAAGCGGGAAGCGGGAAGCGGGACTGCAACTACACTGCCCCGCCTCCACGCTCTACCTCACGTGAAACTAAAAACTAAGTTTTCACGTATGGGCGGCATGAGTTCGATAACGGCGAAAGCACGGCTCGCAGGAATCCTGTACGTGGTGATGGGAATCCCGGCGTGGTTCAGTCTCATGTACATCCCTTCCGTCTACGTCGTTCGCAGCGACCCGACGGCAACCGCGCGGAACATCGTGAATGGTGAAGCGCTGTACCGCCTCGGCATCCTGAGCGAGCTCGTCTCCCAGACGATTTTTCTCGTTCTGGCTCTCGTCCTCTACGACCTGCTGAGGGACGCCGATAGGAAACAGGCAAGGCTCATGGTGATGCTGGTCGGGGTGTCCGTAGCCTTCGAGTTCGCCAACTGCCTCAACCTCGTCGCGCCTCTGATCCTCCTGAGTGGAGCTGACTTCCTGTCGGTCTTCAGCAAGCCGCAACTGGACGCGCTCGCCCTGGTCTTTCTCAAGCTCCGCAACAGCGGGCTGGGTGTCGTCTCGCTCGTCTGGGGGCTGTGGCTCCTTCCCTTTGGCGTCCTCGTTTTCAAATCGGGGTTCTTTCCCAAAGTGCTCGGCGTACTCCTGATCGTCGCCTGCTTCGCCTATGTCACGGGCAGTGTCACGTCCATCATGGTGCCGGCGCCAACACCGGTGATTGCCATCGTGACTCAGGCGGTTGGTGGTCTCGGTGAACTGGCCATCGTCCTCTGGATGATCGTCATGGGAGCCAGGGTGCAGCCCCCGACGGCTCGCCTGTCATGACACGCTCTGCGAACGCGAGAATCGCCGGGTTCACGTTCCTCTTCTATATCGGCGTGGGTGTTCTGAGCATAGTCGTGTTCGGGCGAGCAGCGAGCGGAAGCGGGGTCAGTGAAAAACTCGCGACCATCGCGCAGCACACGGGCCTCATGGGGGTCGTATTTCTTCTCTCGCTGCTCCAGGCCTTCTCGGCG
The DNA here is from genome assembly GCA_034666285.1 of Gemmatimonadaceae bacterium. Classification (GTDB taxonomy): domain Bacteria; phylum Gemmatimonadota; class Gemmatimonadetes; order Gemmatimonadales; family Gemmatimonadaceae; genus UBA4720. The sequence continues at coordinate 3,498 of JAXDME010000135.1, forward strand.
ATCGGGTTGGGCGTGACACTCTACGCGATCACGCGCGAGGAGGATCGCGATCTAGCGATGGCTGGTCTGGTTTTTCGCGTGGGCGAGGGCTTGACCGGCGTTTCGGTACCGACTTCGCTCGGACTGCTCTGGCTCGCGACGGCTGCCGGACCAAACGCGCTCGACGCCACGTCGACGCGGGCGCTCGGCACCTTCCTGCTGGAGATGGGCGCGTGGAAGACGTCGCTCAGCGCGACCTTCTTCGCGGTTGGGAGCCTGTTTTTCTCCTGGCTCCTTCTGCGAGGGCGGATGATCCCGAGCGCTCTCGCCTGGCTTGGCGTCGTCGCCTCGCTGCTGCTCGTCGCCGGTCTCCCACTGCAGGGAGCAGGATTCCTGCGCGGACCGATTACCTCGTTGATGTGGATTCCAATGGCGTTGTTCGAGGTCCCGCTCGCTTTTTGGCTGATCGTCAAAGGCGTCGCACCAGCGGCGCGGACGGCACCCGCATGAGCCTGCTGCCAATCCACATCGTCGCGGGATCGATCGCCATCATTGCTGGATTTATTTCCGTCTTTTCGGTCAAAGGACTCAAGCTGCACCGCAAAAGTGGGATGGTCTTCGTCTACTCTATGGTGGTCCTTGCGCTGAGCGGTGCGGTGATCGCGATCGTGAGACACCAGCCTCCCAACATCATTGGAGGCTCGCTGGCCTTCTATATGGTGATCACTGCGGTTCTCACGGTCCGTCCCCGCACCGAACGGTCTCGCTGGATTGACCTCGGCGTTCTCATCGTTGGTATCGGCGTAGGCGCCGCTGCCATCACGATCGGCCTCGATGCGCAGAAGAGTCCCACGGCCACGATGAATGGGGTGCCGTCGGTCATGATGTTCCTCTTCGGCACCGTGGCCTTGCTCGCCGCGTTCGGTGACATACGAATGATCCGGACCGGTGGCCTTTTTGGCGCACAGCGCATTGCCAGGCATTTGTGGCGTATGTGTTTTTCGCTGTTCATCGCCTCCGGTTCTTTTTTTCTTGGCCAGGCAAAGGTGATTCCGAAGCCAATACGCATCGTTCCATTACTGGCCATTCCAGCGCTGCTGCCGCTGGTGCTGATGTTCTACTGGCTCCTTCGCGTGCGGTTCACAAAATGGTATCGTCGGCGCGCCGATTCATTCAGCCCGATGGTGATTCGTGGCACCGATTGACTGCTAGACTGGATTCCGCACGACCCACTAACACAACGAGGTGATAGAGATGCTCGACATTCCAATCGATAGTGCGAACACGTCAGCTGGACGCGTTAACGCAAGCGGCCGCTGTGAATCACCGCGATTCAGGGCCAGAATGGCCGGCGTCTTTTACCTGCTCACTTTTGTCACGGGGTTTGCCAGTCTGCTGTTCGTCAACGGTCAAATCGCGACGAGCCTGGCTGCGAGCGCGTGTTACCTCGGCGTGACGGTGCTCTTCTATGGCCTTTTCAAGCCGGTGAACAAAAGCCTGTCTTTACTCGCAGCGGTTTTCAGCCTCCTCGGGATCATCAGCGGGACTCTCACTCTCTTTCACGTCTCGCCCATCGACGTGAACTCTCTGGGATTTTTCGGATTCTATTGCCTGCTCATCGGCTACCTCATTCTCAGATCGACGTTCCTCCCACGCATTCTGGGGCTGTTGATGGCACTCGGTGGTCTGGGCTGGCTGACTTTCTTCCTGCCGGCACTCTCGAAGCAGCTGTACCCGTACAACATGGCCCCCGGAATTATCGGTGAAGCCGCGCTCACGCTTTGGCTGCTAGCCGTCGGCCTGAATGAACAAAGATGGAAGGAACAAGATGCCTCGACCGCTTCAACCTTCAGTGACATGAGTTCGCGATAAATTCTCTTGATGCTCATTCGGCAGAGTGGGGCTCGGGATTTTTTAGGAATCCTCGCAATCATCAATGACGCCGCGGTTGCATATCGCGGAGTGATTCCCGCCGACCGCTGGCATGAACCGTACATGTCCGCAAGCGACCTCGAGACGCAGATTGATGAGGGTGTCGTCTTCTGGATCGCGGAGCGGGAAGGAAGTTTGGCGGGAGTGATGGGGATTCAGGATAAGGGCGAGGTCGCGCTGGTACGGCACGCGTATGTCGCTTCGACCAGCCAGCGAAGCGGCGTGGGCACCAAGCTCCTTCGGCACGTCGAGGGCCTCGTCGACAAGCCCATCCTGATCGGTACCTGGGCGGCGGCATCGTGGGCGATCGAGTTCTATCGTCGAAACGGATTCGAGATCGTCACTGACGTGGACAAGGATCGATTGCTCCGGACATACTGGTCGATTCCGACCCGGCAGATCGAGACTTCGGTTGTCCTCGGTAATGGACGATGGAGAGAGCACACCGCGCCGACCTGATTGCGTACGTATGCCGGCGTGGATAGCCTTCGAGGCACACGCATTCTCCACGACCCACTCCCGCCATAGTCGACAATGCCAGCAACCAAAGCCTACGCGGCCCAGGGCCCGACAACGCCCCTCGCTCCTTTCCAGCTCGACCGCCGGGACCCGCGGCCCAACGACGTCCAGGTCGAGATTCTCTACTGCGGTGTGTGCCACTCCGACATCCACATGGCGCGCAACGAGTGGGGCCAGACGAATTACCCTGTGGTCCCTGGTCACGAGATCGTCGGCAAAGTCACCGCCGTCGGAAACAAGACGACGAAATTCAAGCTGGGTGATATCGTCGGCGTTGGCGTCATGGTCGACTCCTGCAGGGTCTGCGTCAACTGCAAGAAAGGTCTTCAGCAGTACTGCAAGGTCGGCATGGTCGGCACTTACAGCGCCCGCGAGAAGGACGGAAGCATCACGCAGGGCGGCTACTCGAAGCAGATCGTCGTGGACGAGAATTACGTTCTGCGCATTTCCGACAAGGCGAAGCTCGCCGAGGTCGCGCCGCTTCTCTGCGCCGGCATCACCACCTACTCACCGCTGCGCCATTGGAAAGTCGGCAAAGGCCACAAGCTCGGCGTGGTCGGACTCGGCGGACTCGGCCATATGGCCGTGAAGCTCGGTGCTTCATTCGGGGCCGAGGTGACCATGCTCAGCACGTCGCCGAGCAAGGAGAAGGATGCGCGGCGTCTGGGTGCGCAGGAGTTCGCGCTCACCAGCGATCCGGCTCAGTTGAAGAAGCTCGCGGGATACTTCGACTTCATCATCGATACGGTCTCGGCGAAGCACGATTACAGCATGTACCTCAGTCTTCTGGACACCGACGGCGTGATGATGTGCGTCGGCGCTCCCCCAACGCCGGCCGAAGTGGGAGTCTTCACTTTGATAGGCAACCGGCGCAGTCTCGCCGGGTCCGGCATTGGCGGTATACCCGAGACGCAGGAGATGCTCGACTACTGCGCGAAGAACGGGATTACCTCCGACATCGAGATGATCGACATCGCCTCGATCAACAAGGCGTACGAGCGCGTGCTCAAGAGCGACGTTCGCTACAGGTTCGTGATCGACATGGCCACTTTGAAATAAATGAAGAATGGCTCGCTCCCTGAGCGGCTCCGCGCAGCCGCCGACCTGCTCGAGACGATCGTCGCTGATCGTTCTCTGCTCGCCGACATACCAGAGGCCGATCGCAACAGATTGCTGAACGCCGCGGGTCGTATCTCACGGCCCGATGCGCTCAGCCGGCGCCAGCTCCTCAAGGTCGTCAAACGGAAAAAGAGGGCCGAGAAGGTGCAGCGCTCCGAGAGCGTCCTCGCGGCAACCGGCATCCGCAAGCTGCGTCGCGAGCCCGTCTTCATCACTTCGCCGAACATCTATCCGCCGAAGCCGAAGGAGCTGCTCACGAGCGGCGACCCGTCTCCCGAGACCGAAGAAACGCGGAAGTGCTACGTCTGCAAAAAGGAATTCTCGACGGTTCACCACTTCTACGACCGCCTTTGCCTGACGTGCGCCGAAGAGAACTTCGCGAAACGCACGGAGCTCGCAGATTTGAGTGGTCGCGTTGCACTGCTCACCGGTGGTCGCGTAAAAATCGGATACCAGGCAGGGATCAAGCTTCTTCGTGCCGGCGCGCGTCTGATCGTCACCACGCGATTCCCGCGCGACTCGGCTGTCCGCTACGCCAGGGAGCACGACTTCAGCGAATGGTCAGACCGGCTCGAGATCTACGGGCTCGATCTGCGGCACACGCCGAGCGTCGAGGCATTCTGCAAGGAAGTGCTGGCGACGGAGCAGCGGTTGGATTTCATCATCAACAACGCATGCCAGACAGTTCGTCGCCCCGACGATTTCTACGAGCACATGCGCGAGACAGAGACGGCGGCGCTCAGCTCGATGCCCGCGCACGTACAACGCCTTATCGGCAACTACGAGGGCACGCACCCCAATGAGACAACCCAGCGGAAGTCGGAGGTCGCGCTGCTCTCGCGCGGCCTGCAGGAAGAGAGTGAGTTCTTTCCGCGCGGTCTCCTCGACCAGGATCTGCAGCAGATCGATCTGCGGGGACGTAATTCGTGGCGATTATTGTTGGCCGAAGTCCCATCCGTGGAGCTGCTCGAGGTTCACCTCGTCAATGCGATCGCGCCCTTCATCATCAATGCCCGCCTGAAGCCGTTGATGACGCGAACGCCCGAGCGCGATAAGCACATCGTCAACGTGTCGGCCGTCGAGGGTCAGTTCTATCGCTCGCACAAGACGATTCGCCATCCGCATACGAACATGGCGAAGGCTGCTCTGAACATGATGACGAGGACTTCCGCTGCGGACTACATCGCCGACGGAATTCACATGAACAGCGTCGATACCGGGTGGGTGACGGACGAGGATCCGGAGGAGATTGCGGCGCGGAAGACGGCGGAGCATCGGTTCCATCCTCCGTTGGACATCGTGGACGGCGCGGCGAGAATCGTGGATCCGATTATTTCCGGCTTCAACACCGGCGTTCACGTGTGGGGCAAGTTCCTCAAGGACTATCGCTCGACGGATTGGTAGAGGACACGCCGATCGAATCCGTCAGAGTCGGGCCAGACGATCCGCGGTATCTCGCTGTAGTCGACAGGCAATTCAACAAGCGGTTTCATCCGAGCCCCGATTACGTCCGAGTCGTCAGCTCGCCCGATCAGGTGGTATCGGCGGTTCAGGATGCGGTGAACGAAGGACGGCGGCTCGCGGTGACAAGCGGCGGTCACTGCCTCGAGGGATTCGTATCCGATCCCGACGTGCGCGTTATCATCGATGTCTCGCCAATGAAGCGCATCTATTACGACGCGCAACGGCGCGCAATAGCAGTCGAAGCAGGCGCCACGGTTGGGGAGACATTCCGGGCGTTGTTCGAGCAGTGGGGCGTCGTCATACCACTTGGCGAGTATCCGCAGATCGGGATGGGCGGGCACGTACCTGGTGGCGTTTTCGGCTTCCTCTGCCGGCAGCTCGGCCTCGCCGCGGATTATCTGTACGCCGTCGAAGTCGTCACAGTCGACGAGAAAGGACGGGCCCGAACCGTAGTTGCGACTCGTGAAGCGTCTGATCCGAATCGCCAGCTATGGTGGGCGCATACCGGCGGTGGCGCCGGAAACTTTGGCGTCGTCACGACATTCTGGTTCCGATCGGCCGAAGTCGACGGCAACGATCCCACCGCGCTGCTTCCGCGCGCGCCGGATGCGATAACGACCTTCAAGGCTGAGTGGGATTGGAGTGCCATCGACGAGCAATCCTTTCTCCGACTCCTCAGGAATCACGGGAACTGGAGCGAGCGAAACAGCGGCCCCGATTCGCCGAACGCGTCGCTCTGGACTTTGCTTATCGTCCATCGCAAGCAGCTCGGCAAAATCATCATCAGAGGTCTGAGTACGGCTGGCGAGGCTGCAGACGGGCAGATCAACGACTACATCGTGGCGCTCGGCGAGGGGATCACCGCGCCGCAGGGCTCCGCAATCGCGACGATGTCCTGGCTCGAATTCGCCCTGAATCCATTCCCCGATCTGTTCGCCGCGCCGCCCGGCGGCGTAAGCGCCAAGGTGAAGGACGCGTTATTGAAGAAATGCCTCAGCGATCGGCAGATCGCTGTCGCCTACGATTACATGACCCGCACGGACTATGATATCATGGGCGGCGTAATCGGATTCGCGACGTACGGCGGGCGCATCAATGCGATCGCACCAGACGCAACGGCCGCCGCACAGCGCGGGTCGATCTTCGACATGGCATGCAACACTGGATGGATCGATCCCCAGGACGCGGAAAAGAATCTGGCGTGGGTGCGCGCGTTCTATCGCGATCTGTTTGCGGAGAGTGGCGGAGTACCGGCGCCCGGCGATGCGTACGAGGGCGGGTTCATCAACCATCCCGATACGGATCTCGCGGATCCTGCGCTGAATACATCTGGCGTGCCGTGGTACACGTTGTATTACAAGGACAACTACACACGCCTCCAGCGGATCAAGGCGCGGTGGGATCCGCGGAACGTGTTTCACCACGCGTTGTCGATTCGAAGCGAATGATCCCTGGAGAGGAGGAGAACTCGATGAATTCGACAGGTCGCCTGAAATGGTTTTGGGTGGTGTTGGTCATGGCCATCGTGTACCTCGTGACCGGACTCGTCTTCGCGGAGCTCTCCAGAACGGCTGCGTCGAGCCAGGGCCGAGCTGCGTGGCGACTAGCTGCCTGGGTGGTCAGCGCCGTCGCCTTCGCAGCTCACATACGCTACGAGCACGCTCGACTCCACAGCACGCCTCGAATCAATGCGTTGCACGTCGCGCTTGCAGTTGGTCTCGCCGGATTCGGACTTGCTCTCTCCGCGGATCTTCATGGACGCGCGACGAGTCATCCATTCCCTGCTCTCGCGCTCGCGATTTGGCCGATTGCTACGGCGGTGCCCGCGTTCGTCGTATCACTGGTTGTCGCTGTAATACTCGGTCGAGCGCGGCACAGCGTTTGATGCAGACAATACCATGACCGATAAACTGGCCGACGCGTATTTGCGTAACCTCCTCCGCACTTACCGGACATATAAAGAGATGGCCGAGAAGGCTATCGATCAGGTTGGGTCCGACGAAGATCTGAATCGCGAGCTCGATAAGAACTCCAACAGCATCACGATCATCGTCAAGCATATGTCCGGCAATCTCCGCTCACGCTTTCGCGACTTCCTGACGTCGGATGGCGAGAAGCCGGATCGCAACCGGGATACCGAATTCGAGAGCGAGAAGCCCGCTACGCGCGAGCAGCTACTGCGCTGGTGGAACGACGGATGGCAGATTGCGATGGGCTCGATCGAGGCACTGTCTGCGGACGATCTCGAGCGCACGGTCCGAATTCGCAACGAGGAGATCCTCGTCGTAGAAGCGCTAAACCGATCCGTTACGCACGCCGCCTATCACGTGGGTCAGATCGTATATCTCGCGCGACACTTCGCGTCGTCCAACTGGAAGTCGCTGAGCATTCCCAAGCGACAACCGCCGGTCTAGTTGCGAGACGTCGCCGCGAGTCCTTCGAGCGCGTGACGCCGATTCGGCTCCTTCATTAGCGTCGCACGGTATTCCGCCCTCGCCTCGTCCGGGCGATTCAGCTCGATCAGCATGTCACCGAGCAGCTCGCGAGCTGGGGCGAGCGGACCCGGTGTCACGGCGCTCTTCTCTGTCGCATCCTCATGGGTGACAGCTTCATGCATTAGCGCCAGGGCACTATCCTCTTCTCTCTTCCCGCTTCCGGCTTCCCGTTTTTTGGCGGCGAGCTCAAGCCACGCCCGCGCCGCAAGGTTCTGAATCCCGACCTGCTCGGCCCAATACGGCTCGCCTTTGCCGATCAACCGTTGCTGGATCGACGTCAGTGAGTCGATTGCGGACTTGGCTTTGGGGATATCGCCAGTATGCGAAGCGCCCAGCGAGCGCGCGAAATAAGTCATCGCATCAGCGTACGGAAATGCGGTCGCCTTTGGCTCGAGCGCGGCAGCCTCTGCCCACGCCTTGCGCTCGAGGACCCAGCGGGCAGGAATCGCAGCGAGAGCGAACACACCGGCGGAACCCGGAGCGGCTCCGGTAACTGCATTGGGATCGAACCGCACAGCGAGCGCGGGCAGGCCGTCCAGAATCCCTTTCGCGTCGGAATCTTTTCCCAGCTGCAGATAGGCGTACATCGCGTAGTCCGAGGCGTGCAACGCTTCCGCGATTGAGCCTGTGTTGAGCGCAGCCTTTATCGACCGATTGTTGGTGTTGGCGGATTCCTCCCACATGCCGACCCGCGTAAACGTGTGCGAGGGCATGTGAAGCGCGTGCGCGGCGGACGGAGCGATGCTCGCATAGCGCTGCGCCGCCGCCCGAGCTTTGTCAGCCAGTGCCGGATAGTCGTAGGTATGGATGATGTAATGCGCGATGCCAGGATGATCCGGCATCTTCACCCACAAAGGCTCGAGAATGCCGCCCGCCTTCAGCTGATTCGCGTAGGTCTTGTCGGTCGGTGACGCAGACGCTGCCAAAGAGATCGCATAGAAGATCAGAGCTTCGGTGTCCGCCGGTTGCTGGAGCACGAGGTCGTTCATCGCGTGCTCGTAGGCGAGCACGCGGGTCCGCTGATCCTTGTGCTCGGGATCCTCGTACAGCATGCCGACCGCGCGTATGTAACCGCGCTCACGTTCCGAAGCGTGAGTGCCGAGCCTGTTCGCGGCGTCGACCGCCAATTTGCCCTGCTGCAGCTGGGTCACGGACCGATTTCCCGGAGCCATGGGGTTGCTCCAGCGGCTGAGCGCGATCCCCCAGTGCGCCATCGCGCACGTTGAGTCGGCAGCGAGAACTTCGTTGAAGCCCCGGATCGATGCGCCAAACTCGAACGAGTGCAGTAGCGCGACGGCGCGGTTGAATTGCGTAGTGACCGACGGACTGCACGACGTCGCGAAGTGAACCGTACCGAGATCCCCGGGCGTGCCCGCCGGATGCGCATGCTCCTGCGCCGGCAATGCGAGCAGGGGGAAAGCACAAAGAAGGGCGGCCGCGATCGATGCGCGTCTCATTGGTACTCCATACCGTTCCATTCTGCGCCGGGCAGGCAGGAATGGCAACCCGGCCGCTGTACTTACTCGCGTCCCGACGGCTCGAGCTGCGCGTCCGCATGAAGCTCCATGCAGGTCGGACAGATGCCGTGACTGAACAGGGATGTCGTGTGCCGCGAGATGTAATCCTCGACGTTGTGCCAGAAGTTCCCGTCGTCGCGGATACGCCTGCAGTACGAGCAGATCGGCAAAATCTCACGCAAGGTTTTCACTTCCGACAATGCGGCCTGCAGCTCGCGCACGAGCTGCTCGCGCTCTTCTTCGGCCCGCTTGCTCTCCGTGATATCCCGCGCGACGGAGTAAATCACCTTTTCAGAAGAATGCGGCGCCGCATTCCATCGAAACCATCGATACGAGCCATCTTTGCACATATACCGATTCTCGAACGAGAGTGCCTGCCCGCCACTCCTGACCTCGGCGTTTTGCGTCTGCGTGCGCTCACGGTCGTCCGGGTGCACGAACTCGTAGAACGGCTTGGACATCAGCTCTTCCCGGGAAAAGCCAAGCGTCCGCTCCCAGGCTGGACTGAGCCGCCGGAAATGCATGTTGAAATCGAGGCAGCAGAGCATATCGATCGAGGTCTCGAAAAAACTGTCCTCGAGCTGCTGGAGCGCCCTGGCGGCGCTCACCTTGTCTCCGGAAGCCGCGATCACGTCGACGTCGTAGCCGAGTTGGGAGAGCTGTTCCTCCAGTCCGCCGGCGTCGGTCGCGTCGTCGACGATCAGGATTTTTCGTTTATCCATGGTCTCAATTTAATTTCCGGGTTTCGCTGCTGGTACCCTGTTGCATCCTGCGCTCCAAGCTGTACCGTTGCAGCACGCCGAACGCTCTCCTTCCACGATTTTACGGGCCTACCATGCGCCGTCTCCTTTGGTCGTCGGTCGTTTCGCTCCTCTTCGCTTCCATTCTTTCGGCTCAGCCTAAAACCGTCGCCGAGCGACTCGGTCATCCGGCGGACTCGAAGCTGCTCATTCTGCACGCGGACGATCTGGGCGCCGCGCACTCCGTCGACGTCGCGAGCTTCGCCGGACTCGAGAGCGGCGCGGTGACGTCGGCGAGCATCATGGTGCCTACCCCGTGGATCGCTGAAGTCGCCGCCTACGCGAGGGCGCACCCGAATGCGGACCTCGGGCTGCATCTCACACTCACCAGCGAGTGGGAGACCTATCGGTGGGGGAGCGTCGAGTCGGCTGACAAGGTGTCGAGCCTGCTCGATTCGGCCGGAACTTTTCCCAACGACACCAAGTTCGTCGCGGCGAAGGCCAAGCCAGTCGAAGTCGAGCGCGAGATCCGCGCGCAGATCACGCGCGCAATGTCGCTCGGCATTCATCCGACGCACCTCGATAGCCACATGGGCTCATTGTTCGCGACGCCCGAGCTGATCGCCACATACGTCAAGGTGGCGCACGAGTATCACCTGCCTTTTCTGGCGATCAAAGGCAGTGGGCTTGCCGCTCCGGAGGCGGGGGTCACGTCACGCGACGTCGTGCTCGATGCGCTGATCATCGCGGACGAGAATGTGCCGCGGGATCAGTGGAAGACCTTTTATGTGAACGCCATCAATAATCTCAAGCCCGGCCTCACCGAGATCATCGTCCACCTCGGCCACGACGACGCCGAGCTGCAGGCGGTGATGGTGAACCACGAGCCGTACGGATCGGCGTGGCGCGCCCGCGACTATGAAGTTATGAACAGCCCCGAATTCAAGAAGGCGCTCAAGGACAACCACGTGATCCTGGTGACGTGGAAAGAGCTGCAGAAGCTCGTTCAGTAGATCGGTGCGGAGGTTCAGCTGTAAGGCGATTCTGTTCGATCTCGACGGTGTGCTGGTGGATTCCGCGGAATGCGTGGAGCGAACGTGGCGCGCGTGGGCGATTCGCCATCACCTGGATCCGGAGACCGTGATTGAGGCCGCGCACGGGCGTCGCACTCTCGAAACAGTTCGGATGGTCGCTCCGCACCTCAGCGCGGAAGCGGAGCTCGATACGTTGGCGGCCAGCGAGTCCACGACTTCAGAGGGGGTCTACGAGATCGCGGGAGCGCGTGAGCTTCTGGATATGCTGCCGGCTGAGAAGTGGGCCGTCGTCACGTCTGGTATTCGCGCGGTTGCGGAATTTCGACTTCGCCTCGCGCGGCTGCCGGTGCCACCCGTGATGATCTGCGCCGACGAGATCGAGCGCGGCAAGCCGCATCCCGAGGGATATCTGACCGCCTCGGAGCGGCTCGGCTACGCTCCGGCCGATTGTCTCGTGATCGAGGATGCCCCCGCTGGGATTGAAGCGGCGCGAGCCGCAGGAATGCAAGTCATTGCAATCGCCAGCA
>JAXDME010000136.1:0-2897 GCA_034666285.1 Gemmatimonadaceae bacterium
GTGGGATGTACCAGGTGCCATGGGGCGAGATCCTCGCCGCGGCGATCGTTGCTACGGCGCCGGTCGCAGCGATGGTTCTGATATTCCAACGGCGGATTGTGCAGGGATTGACGGCAGGCGCAGTCAAAGGATGAGACCGTGCAGTCCGCAAAAAAGGGAAACAAAATGGCGAGAATAGCTCTAGAGCACGTGGACAAGACGTACCCGAACGGCTATGTGGCCGCGCGCGATTTGAGCCTCGAAGCCGCTGACGGCGAGCTGCTGGTTCTGGTTGGCCCTTCCGGCAGCGGCAAGTCGACCGTGCTCCGCCTGATGGCTGGGCTCGAGCGAGTTTCCGACGGCGTGATCCGAATCGGCGAACGCGACGTCACCGACCTCCCGCCGCAACAGCGGGACATCGCGATGGTGTTCCAGAACTACGCGCTCTATCCCCACATGACGGTGAGAGACAACCTTGGCTTCGGGCTCAGCATCCGGAAGCAGCCGCGGCCGGTAATCGAGGAGCGCGTCAACGCCGTCGCCGCCTCGCTCGGACTGGAGCCACTGCTCGATCGGAAGCCGGCGCAGCTCTCCGGCGGCCAGCGACAACGGGTTGCGCTTGGCCGCGCCATCGTTCGTGAGCCTTTGGCGTTTCTGTTTGACGAGCCGCTATCGAACCTCGATGCGCAGCTTCGGGTGGAGACGCGTGTCGAGCTTGCTCGCCTGCATCGGCGGCTCGGAGCGACGATGGTCTACGTCACTCACGACCAATCGGAAGCGCTGACGCTGGGTGATCGCATCGCCGTCTTGAAGGAAGGCGTGCTGCAGCAGGTCGACACGCCGATGAAGTTGTACGAGGAGCCCGCCAACAAATTCGTGGCCGGATTCATCGGAAGCCCGGGAATGAATTTCTTCGAGGGCACGCTTACCCGGATCGGTAGCGGTGGAATGTGCTCCTTCCAGGGCGCCGACTTCACGATTCGGGTTCCGTGCGCGGCGGGCACTGACGGCCGCATCGTTCTTGGTGTCAGGCCACAGCATCTCGAGATCACCGACGACAGCGCTCGAGGTGACGGAGTGGTGCGCGCCGAGGTGGGCGTCGTCGAGCCAATGGGCAACGAGCAGATTGTCTATGTGACCCTGGCTGACGGCGGGCGCGCAGTTGCCGTAGCGCCGGTGCAGCCGCGAATCGTGGCAGGCGAGAAAATCTCGATTCGCGTGCGGCCGGAAGGGATTCACGTCTTCGACGCGGGGTCCGGGAAGCGCCTGGCGCGGTAGGCCGCTAAGTCAATCAGCGGCTCGAACCGCGCCCCTATCTCCTGATACTCCGTGGTTCACGCGCTGGCGATTCTTCGCAAAGCCTGGATTGCGTCCACGACTTCCTTGCTCGGCATCGCACCGGACATCACCACCGGCACCAGCTTGTCGTCCCGGCTGTAGAGATCGTTGCCGAAGTACAGCTGGCCGTTGTTCATGTACGTGGTGAAGTAGGTGATGAAGACCGGGATCTTCTGAGGAATCTTTACCGATTTGTTGTCGGGCGGATTCTGCATTTCCTGCTGCACCTTGTCTGCCGGCCATCCCAAAACCCACTGCGCCAGCTCGGCCGGCTTTTCCAGGCGGATGCAGCCGTGACTGAACGCACGAACATCCTCCTTGAATAGCTCGTGGTTCGGCGTGTCGTGGAGATAGATGTTGAAGTCGTTTGGGAAAAGGAATTTCACGAAGCCGAGAGCGTTCTTGGGTCCGGGACGCTGGCGAACGCGCGTCTGACCGTTCTCCTGGTACGTTTCCATGTTCTCGCGCTCTAGATACGCCGGGCCCTTGGGAAAGATCTCCTTTGCCGCGATGTCCGGCGTCACGTTCCAGTACGGGCGGAACACAACGGTCTCCATGGAGTCGGCGAACACCGGCGTTGCCTTGTCCTGGTACTCCTGACCGACGATCACCTTCATCTCCAGAACTTTCTGGCCGGTGTCATACGCCTCGAGCTTGAACGCCGGCACGTTGACGAACACGTAGCGCGAGCCGAAGCTTCTCGGAAGCCAGCGATAACGCTCCATGTTCGCGGCGATCTCACCCAGCCGGTACTCGGCAGGGACGTTCATGGCGTCGACGGTTTCCTTGCCCAGCGCGCTGTCGACGTTTATCCCATGGCGGGCCTGGAACAGCGCGACTGCGTTTGCGAGATCGTTATCGTAAACGCTTCCCGGCGATGCTTTGCTCTGCGGCAGCGAGGGAATCATTGAAGCCTTGTTGACGCCGTTCGCTGGAATAATCCCTTCCGCCGCAAGTCGGTTGCGGACCGCGGCCAGCACGGCCGGGTCGGCCGGCGCGCCGGGCTTCACGTTTCCGGTCGCTGGCACCTTCTGCCAGCCTCCCTTTGCGACCAGGGCGCGATAGTTCTGCATCTGCTGGCTCAACGCGGCGTAGTCATCATCAGTGGGCCGCATGGTTGCGAGCGCTTTGTCGAGATGCTCGTAGCGGAGGTTCCTGACGAGCGCGCTGTCGATGTTTTCCTCTTCCGGATCTACGTGCCACGCCTGTGCAACGGTACGTGGATCGACTTGTCCCGTGAGCAAGTCCTCACCCAGCGCGGTGTACGAGGCGGTGAGAAGCACGTCCGCTGTGGCCAGCTGTTCGGCCGTTGGAGTCTTGGTTTGCTTGAGGGTGCCTATCGCCTCGGCCAGCGCGCCGATGGGGTAGTCATCGAGCCGCATTCCGTCGGCGTTCGCGGCGAGGATCGCATCCGTCACCGCTTTGGTTCTTACTTTGTGCAGGCCGTCACGGGTGAGCCAGAGCGGATTGTTTCCGTACAGCTTGTAGAGGCGTTTGGTGTGCCCCCACTGGTCGTCGTCTATCTTGGGAAGGCGTGGCCCGTCCAGCTTCTTCTGGATCAGTGTCTCGATTTCGGTCGC
>JAXDME010000137.1:0-6436 GCA_034666285.1 Gemmatimonadaceae bacterium
CGCCGATTCCACTTCGCTTCGCCGCATCGCATTGGGTTCGCTCTCGCGCGAGGGAATAGACACATCTAGCCTCCAGGAATCGGAGGTCAAGGAAACCGCGCGACCGGCGAGGCGCGACGCAACAGTCACCTACACGGACACATCAATGAAGCTGCCGGACGGCGCCGCAGCCCGCACATGGGTGCAAGTCGCCGGCGACGAGCCGCTCGTTGCACGACGCTCCATTGAGCTACCCGAAGCATTCGTGCGGGCTGACCGCGAGCGACGAACCACACACATGGCCATCACCGGGGCAGTCGGGCTTCTCATGCTAGGCCTGATCGTGACGGGCGCAATCTTCGTCAAACGGCGACGGCCAATTCTGCTGGACGATGGCTCGCTTGGACGCAAAGACACGTATCGCTTTCTCGGCGGGCTAGCTCTCTTTGCGGTCCTCAACAGCGTCAACGGCCTTCGGTCGGAACTCTTCGCTTACGACACAGCGCAGCCGTGGAGCAGCTTCCTCAGCAGAGCCGCGCTAGGGCTCGTCGTGGCGATTCCACTGGTGCTGGTGGTATTCGGATTGTGGCTCGCCCTCAGCGCAATGCGACGGCGCGCCGGAATCCCAATGCTGGCGGGTCCGCCATCCCGGTCCGCGCGCGACGATATTTTGATCGCCGGGTTCGGGCTTGGTAGCATCTTCTTCATCATCTCGCAGCTCGATTCCTACGTTCCAGGCGGTGGAATGCCGCGCACGCCGACTACGGCGCTCAACGAGCTGTTCCCTTTGCTTGGAGGCGTTTTGGACATGCCGACGAGTACGCTGATGGGCGTCGCGATGGTGGGCATCCCATTTCTCGTCGTGGCAGCCTTGACTCAACGTTGGAGCCTGAGGGTGCTCATGGCTTCTGTGTTCGTAGCACTGATGCTCGCGTTGGCATGGTCGACGTCCGCCGGCACGACCGAGATCAATCCAGTCAGGGCGGCGCTGGCGATTGCAGGTTTAGCGTCGCTGGCACTCGCGCTGGTTTTCTGGGGCGGATTGGCGGCTTGGTCCTGGATCATTGCCGCTCTCGGATATCAGGGACTGGGTGGTCTCCGCAACGCCGCTTACGGGGTGGTATGGCAAGACCGCGCGGCGGGCGCACTGACCCTCGCGGTCGCTTTGGCGGTCGTCGTCACCATCGCGCGCCGGATCGCGCGAGTGCAGCAGTCGGCTTGAGACTGGTGTGGCTATCTTTATGTGAAATCATTCACATGGAGATTTCGCGGTGAAGATTGCCGTGTGCATCAAGCGGGTTCCTGATATGGATGTCCGCTTCAAAATCGGTTCGGACAACGTGTCGCTCGACGAAGCCGGGCTCAAATTCGACATCAATGATTTCGACGCGTGGGCTGTCGAGGCAGCGCTCCAGCTGAAGGAAAAAAATACTGGGAGCGAAGTTACGGTCATCTCCCTCGGCCCCGACGTCGTACAGGAAACGATAAGGAAGGCACTGAGCATGGGTGCCGATCGCGGCGTCCAGCTCAAGACCGAGAAAGTGCCGTTTGACGGATTCCCTGTGGCGAAGGCGCTGGCCGAGGAGCTGAAGGCGGGGGCATACGATCTGATTTTCTTCGGGAAAATGTCGCCGGATTCTTCCAACGGTGTTGTCGGCGCAATGGCCGCCGAGTTTCTGGGACTTCCGTGCGTTACCGCAATCTCGTCGCTCGAGATCACGAACGGAAAGGGAACAGCAAAGCGAGAGCTCGAGGGCGCGCAGGAGATCGTCGAATTTCCGCTCCCTGCGGTGCTGACGGTGGATGAAGGACTCAACACAGCGAGATATCCGTCTCTGAAAGGCATCATGGCAGCGAAGAAGAAGCCGCTCGAGACGAAACCTGTTCAGCTCGCAGAGCCACAGGTCGTGGTACGGAAACTCGAGCTTCCCGCCGAAAGAAAAGCCGGGCGCATAGTCGGCGAGGGAGCCGCGGCCGTGCCGGAGCTGATCAAGCTGCTGCAGACGGAGGCGAAGGTCCTCTAATGCCCAACGTATTCGCTTTCGTCGAATCTCGTGGAGTGGACGTACGAAAAGTTGGACTAGAGGCCGTCACGGCCGCGCGTGCGTTCGCGGACAAGTCCGGCGGGGGCGAAGTGCACGCTCTCCTACTCGGCCCCCCTGGCATTGCCGCGAACGCTTCTCAGCTCGGAAAGTACGGGGCCGATGTAATAGTCGCGGTCGAGCATGCGGGGCTCGCGAGCTACAACCCGGAAGTTGCGACCG
This sequence comes from Gemmatimonadaceae bacterium, assembly GCA_034666285.1. Classification (GTDB taxonomy): domain Bacteria; phylum Gemmatimonadota; class Gemmatimonadetes; order Gemmatimonadales; family Gemmatimonadaceae; genus UBA4720. The sequence goes on from JAXDME010000137.1 coordinate 2,244, forward strand.
CTACCGCGGCAGAACGCATCAAGTCCGGCGGCTATCGTGCGGCAATATTCAGCACGACGGCGCAGGGACGTGATCTGGCGCCGAGGGTGGCAGCACGTCTCGGCGTGAGCGTGGTGACGGATGTCCTCTCCTTCGAGCTGGAGGGCGATACGGTAGTTGTGCGGCACCCCATCAACATCGGCAAAGTGATTGCGACGCTGTCGATCTCTGGGTCACCCGCGATCATCGCCATGCGCCCCAACGTCATCGCGCCGGTGCAGAACGTGAAAGCAGGTCGAGTGGAGAACGCGCAGCCGGCCGTCGATCCGGGCACAACTCGCGTGAAGGTTATCGAGACCCGGCAAGGCGGTGGGGGCAAGCTCGATCTCGCTGAAGCGCCCGTTGTCATCGCGGGCGGACGTGGACTGAAGGCAGCGGAAAACTTCAAGCTCGTCGAGGACCTGGCGTCGGCATTCGGAAACGCGGCGGTCGGAGCCACTCGCGCTGTGACTGACGACGGCTGGCGGCCGCACAGCGATCAGATCGGTCAGACTGGCCGGCTCGTAAGTCCGGAGCTGTACATCGCCGTCGGGATCTCCGGAGCGGTCCAACATCTCGCCGGAATGCGGACGTCGAAGACGATCGTCGCCGTGAACAAGGACAAGGATGCGCCAATCTTCAAAGTCGCCGATTACGGAATTGTGGGCGACGTATTCGAGGTGATCCCCGCGCTCACCGAGGCTGTGCGCGAAGCCAAGAAGCACCACTAATGCCGGATCGTTCTCTCAGCGTCCTGCCAGGCCGGCATCAGGCTCCACTTCCGCAGGAGCGGCTGATACTGACAGAGCCGCCCGATGCCGAAGCCGTTCCGATGGATGTCGTGTTCGTCGGAGGTGGACCAGCTGGACTCGCAGGCGCGATCGAGCTCGCAAAGTTGCTCAAGGCAGACACCGAAGCGGGCGGGACGCTCGGTGAGATTCAGATCGGCGTACTCGAGAAAGCTGGCGCACTCGGGGAACACTCGCTGTCTGGGGCCGTCGTGAATCCTGTCGCAATGCGCGCTCTCTTTCCGGATCTGAAGGACAGTGATTTCCCTTTCCGCGGCCCAGTCGGAGGCGAGCGCGTCCACTTTCTCACCGGAAGCCGCTCCATTCGCATTCCGACTCCGCCCACGATGCAGAATCACGGCTACTACATCGCATCACTGTGCGAAATCGTCCGCTGGCTCGGAGAAAAGGCGGAATCGCTCGGCGTGAACATTTTTACGGGCTTTCCCGCTGCGTCGCTCCTGACGGACGGGAATCGGGTCACGGGTCTGCGCACGGCGCCCACCGGTCTCGCGAGGTCGGGCGATCCGGGAAGCGCGTATGCTCCGCCAACCGACATCACAGCCCAGATCACTGTTCTCTCTGAGGGAACCCGCGGCACATTGTCGCAGGCATATCTCGAGTGGCAGAAGATCGGTTCCGACAACCCGCAGATCTACGCGCTCGGCGTCAAGGAAATCTGGGAGACGCTGAAGCCGCTGGACTCGATCGTTCACACGCTCGGGTGGCCGTTGCCCAGAGATGTTTTCGGCGGAAGCTTCATGTATCCGCTGAGCAGGAACCTGATCGCGCTCGGTCTCGTGGTAGGCCTGGACTACAAGCGAACCTCGGACGACGTACACGAGATGCTTCAGAGAATGAAGCTCCATCCGTTCTTCCGCGATCTCCTCGAGAGCGGAGAGATGGTCGAATGGGGCGCGAAGACGATCCCGGAGGGCGGGTACTACGCACTACCGAAGCGTCGTCACGGTGACGGCCTGATGATCGTCGGGGATTCCGCCGGATACGTCGAAGTCGCGTCGTTAAAAGGCATCCACTACGCGATGCAATCCGGGATGTTCGCGGCGCGCGCCGCGTTCGATGCGCTAAAGCGTCGCGACACGTCCGCCGCATCGCTCAAGGAATACGACGCAATGGTCGACGGCAGTTTTATCGCCAAAGATCTCTACCGCCGCCGCAACATGCGTCTCGCGTTCCAGGAGAGCAACTTCTACATGGCTGGTTTGAAGGCCAGCCTGATGACGATTACCGGAGGCGCGCTCCCGGGCGGAAGGATCCCATCTCACGCAGATGGTGATGTCCCGCGAGCTGTGACGGAGCCCGAGCCATTCGTCCCCGACGGCAAGCTGACGTTCAGCAAGCTCGATGCGGTTTTCAAATCAGGAAATGCGACGCGAGACGACATTCCCTCGCACCTCATCGTCGGTCCCGACATCACGCCGGACGTAGCCGAGCTATACAGCCACATGTGCCCGGCGGGAGTCTACGAGCGCGACGGCGAAAGACTGGTGGTGAGCCCCGCGAATTGTATCGATTGTAAAGCGACGGACGTTCTCGGTCCGCGCTGGACTCCACGCGAAGGCGGGAGCGGGCCGAAGTACAGGCAGATGTAGCCGATCGCCCACTCGGTTAGGCATCTAGGTTCGAAGGTTATACGGATTTGGCGGATTGAACCGATCAGGCTGATCGCTCCCTGCGCCATTACGTCCGCTCGGGGCGCGCCGTGATTTTTTGTTTTTTGTTGTCCAGGCGTAGGGCTCCGATCCGCGACCAATAGCATCCCGAGCGGCTGTTCCCAAGAATCCCGGGCCGCGAAGACGACCCGTTACGCATGAAGGAGCGATCCGCGTAATCCGGAAAATCCGCTTAATCCGGATGAAACTTTGAACTTGGTGGCCGGTCCCGGCGAAACTTGTAACCTCGGTGGCCAGCCAGAGAGGGAGTTTACGGAAGCCTAGCCCCGCTCGATCTCGTACAGGTCGATCTTCTGCCTTATCTCTCCGACTTCAAACGGACGCGTTTCTTTCTGTCTGATGACGAGCCTCTGCTGGAGGCACGCCTCGACGAAAATCGGGGCTGCGACGCGCCCCGGATCTGCAATCAAGGCAATTCCGCCCGCAACCAATACGCGATCGAGAATCACTGGCAAAAGCTCGGCGTACTCCTTCTCATACAGGACGTCAGATGCGAAGACCAGATCGAATTGCCCAAGATCGTCGGGGAGGTGTCGCCAGTCGACGAGTCTCGTCCTCGCAGACTTTCCGAGATTGCGAAACACGTTGGCGCGCGTGACATCCAGCGCGTCCTCGTAGTAGTCGGTCGAGAGCACGTCGTAGCCGGCTTTTGTCGCCGCGAGCGTGCTCAGCCCCACCCCGCACCCGAGCTCGAGCGCCGTCTTTCCTCGTCCATTGAGCTCCAGCAGCTTCCCCGCGAGAATCAGCGACGACGGCCACACGTCCGCCCAGTAAGGAAGTCTCTCGTCCTTGACGAAATCCTCCTCGCGAATGAGATCGTCGGAGTTGGCGGGCTTGAGAATGCTGAAGGTGTGAGCGTCTACTGTCGCATCCTCCACCGAGGTCCTGAATCGGCGGTTCAAGGCGGTGACGAGAGCGTCTCCAGCCAGCACAGAATTGTCAATGTTCGACACGTTGGCCTTCGCGATCACAACGAGAACGCCGAGGTCTCTTCGAGGCTGTGATCGAGCATCAGCGCGTTGAGCTGAGCGCCTTTCGCCACCTTTTGCTGCGTGCCAGGCACGATGATCAGCCCGTTCGCCTTCATCATCGATGTAAGAGCGCCCGAGCTTTGATGACCCGTAAGACGCGCAGTGAGCGATCCATTCTCCTGCCGTGTGATGCACGCTCTGAGAAAGTGAGTGAGCTTGGCCCCTATCTTCACCTCTTCCTCCAGAGTTACGCTGACGGGGCGTCGGAAGAGCGCGGCGTATCCCTGCATTTTTCGCAGAGCCGGTCTGACGAAAAGCTCGAAGCTCACCATGGCCGAGACGGGATTGCCGGACAGTCCGAGCCATGGGACCTCACCGAGAAGTCCGAAGGCGAGCGGGGCTCCTGGCCGCATTTTCACCTTCCAGAATTTCTGCTTTCCTCCCAACCTCTCGAAAACGTCTCGGGTGTGATCGAGATCGCCGACTGAAACGCCGGCGGATGTGAGAATGAGATCATAACCTGTAGCACTTTCGAGCTTCTTCTTCAGCGATGCCCGGGTGTCACCGGCGATGCCCAGATCCTCGGGAATTCCACCAGCCACCCGCGTCAATGCTTCCAGCGTGTAACTGTTGGTCGAAACTATGCGCCGCGCCGCTACCACCTCGTCGAACTGGTCGATGTCCACCAGCTCGTTGCCGGAGCTGATGATCGCGACGCGAGG
>JAXDME010000138.1:0-11628 GCA_034666285.1 Gemmatimonadaceae bacterium
TCCACAATCGATGCACTGGATGAACGAGGAATAGCCGCGGCGATTGAGCAGAAGGATGCTCTGCTCACCGCGCCCGATGCACTCGACTATCGCGTCGTGAAGGGGCTCGCGTATGACGGACCCGTAGTCGATTCCACCCTGCGCCATGCCCGAGTAATCCGTGGCAATCTTGCGTAAATCGATGACTTCGACCTTTGGCAGCCTCCCCCCGCCAACACGATCAGGCAGAGTGAGCAGCTTGAATTTGCCTGACGCCGCGTTGGCCCAGCTCTCCAGCGACGGCGTGGCGCTCCCCAGGAGGGTAATGGCGCCCTCGTTTTTCGCCCTCACGATAGCCACCTCACGCGCGTGGTAGCGCGGAGTCTCACCCTGCTTGTAACTGGACTCGTGCTCCTCGTCGACGATGATCGCGCCGAGATTTTCCAGAGGGGCGAAGACAGCCGACCGCGCGCCGACGACGATTTTCTTCTCCCCACGCTTCAGCGCGAGCCAAGCATCGTAGCGCTCTCCCTCGCTAAGCGCTGAATGGAGCACTGCGATCCGATCGCCGAATGCGGCACGGAATCGATCGACCGTCTGCGGGGTGAGCGCGATCTCGGGGACGAGAACGATCGCCGTCTGTCCCCGCTCGTCCACGATTCGGCGGAGAAGCTCGATATAGACAAGCGTCTTCCCGCTTCCAGTAATTCCGTGCAGCAAGAACACATCGCCCTTCTCGGCGGCAGCCATCGTATCGATGGCTTGCTGCTGGGCGGGTGTCGGCTTCAGTCGGCTCGATGAGATACCACCGCGACTGGCGAACGGATCGCGCTCGACCTCCTCTTCTTCGATGATGATGAGTCCGCGCTTCTCGAGAGACTTGAGCACCGATGGCGAGAACTCCAGCTGCGAAGCCAGCTGCTCTGAAGTCGTCCGGTTGCCAAGAGACTCGAGCAGCTCGAACACGGCGCGCTGCTGCGGCGATCTCGCGAAAACCTTGTCGCGCTGAAGGAGCGAGGGGATCTCGACACCGATCCGGACGACGCGCTGCGTCTTGCGCGTCGGATGCGGGTCGTCAGCGCCGGTGAGGGCTGCGGGAAGTGCGGTACGGAGGGCGACGCCAAGTGGAACGATATAGTAGTCGGACATCCACTTGCACAGCTCGAGCAGGGACTGGCTGACCGCCGGCTTTGCGTCTGGGGATTCGAGAACTGCTTTTGGCTTTCGCTTGAGCGGGCTGATGTCGCTCACCCCAACGCAGACACCGACCTCCTTGCCATTCCGTAGCGGGACGACGACCCTCGACCCGACTACGACCGGGTTGGCGAGCCCTTCTTCTACGGTATACGTAAAGTTCTGGAACAGGGGCAGCGGCAGCGCGACTTCGACGTACCTGGGAAGCTTTTCACGCACCTTGGAACGCCGTGGTCAAATCCGCACTCGGCGCGGGGGATGCGCCCAACCCTGGTGCGTCCGACAGTTTGATGGAGCCTCCGGTTATGGACGTACCGCGGAAAGGATCAGTCGCGAGGAGCGCGGCTCCATCGAAATCAGCGGCGTCCAGCAGCGGCGCGATCTGCGCGATAGCCGAAATCCCGAGCGAGCTTTCGATCATGCATCCCGCCATCACCTGCATGTCGAGGGCGCGAGCGGTGTGCACCATGCGCAATGCTTCTCTGAGGCTGCCACACATGGCGAGCTTGATGTTGATCCCATCGACCGCTCCAGCAAGTTTTGGAATATCCGTCGCCACGAGGCAAGATTCGTCAGCGAAAACGGGCAGCTTGGCACGTTTCCGGACGAATCGCAGCCCTTCGATGTCGTTGCCGGCTACAGGCTGCTCGAGCATCTCTACGCCCTGATCGACGAGGAACTCGCTCATGTGCACTGCGTGCTTGGCCGTCCATGCCGCATTCGCATCAACGCGCAAGCGCTTGTCGGGGGCGGCACTTCGGACTATGCGAACGATTTCCATGTCCCGATCGGTTCCAAGCTTGATCTTGAGAATGGGGTATTCGTGCGCTTCACGAACTCGCGCCTCAAGCTCGTGGTTTTCCGCGATCGCTATGGTGAAGCTCGATTGTGGGCTGGTGGCGGCGTCGAGACCCCAAATCCGGTGGACGGGAAGGTTCAGACGCTTTCCAAGCAAATCGTGCAGCGCTGAGCTCACGGCGCTCTTCGCCGAGGCGTTGCCGCGAAGCGTGCGGCTCAACTGTGCTTCGGTGGAGTCGATCGACATCGGATCAGCGCGCTCGAGCAGCGGTTTGAACTGTCCGAGTGCTGCGATCACTGTCGCGACAGACTCACCGTAATATCGATTTGGCGCTGCCTCGCCGAAGCCTTCCAGCCCGTCGTCGTCGGTGATCCGCACGATGACGTTGCGGTGGTGCGCGTACCCTCCTCGAGCAATGACGAAGGGGTGCTTTGGTTTGAGCTCGATTGTCTGGTGCGAGAGCGTTAACACTCGAATTCCGGTGAAGCTTTGAAGGCCGTGCGAAGCTTCATCCGGCGGCGAGGCTGGCCGTTGCGCGCGCCGTACGAGCCATACGAAACTCGTGGTGTGATGATGCGCCCGACAGGAAGTTGATGAGAGCGTCCGCGAGATCGTTGCCGCGCTCGAAGCGGTTGGCGGGATTCTTTTCGAGGCAACGCATGACGATCGCCGAGAGCTGCGGCGGAATCTTCGACTCCACAACGTCGGGTGCGACCGCCGTCTCGGTGACGTGCTTGTAGCTGATCGAATAGCTGTCCGCCCCGTCAAAAGGCGGGAAACCGAGGAGCGTTTCGTACATCACGACACCCAGTCCGTAGATGTCGCTGCGCCCGTCGAGCAGCTTTCCCCTCGCCTGCTCCGGCGACATGTAGTGAGGCGTGCCCATGACGTTTCCGCTGCCGGTCATGCGGCTTCGGAAATGTCCGGTTGCGATCCCGAAGTCAGTGACCAGCGCGTTCTCGTCTTCATCGAACAAAATGTTGTCCGGTTTGATGTCGCGGTGAACAAGGCCGCGGCGGTGTGCGTAGTCGAGGCCGGTTGCGACCTGGGCGGCTACCGCTGCGGTCGTCTCGGGTGACAGTGACCGGTGACCTCCGATCCGATCGCTCAGCGTTCCGCGGGCAAGGTAGGGCATCACGCAGTACACGTGATCGGCGACCATTCCGAAATCGATGATCTTGCAGATGTGTGGGTGCATCAGCTGCGCCGCTGACTCGGCCTCGCGACGGAATCGCTCGCGCATCTCGTGCTCGCGGGCGAGGTGCGGGTGCAGAACCTTTATCACCACCGGAGAATCGAGCGAGACTTGCAGAGCGTAGTACACGCTCGCCATTCCGCCTTCGCCCACGCGGTGCATGATCGTGTAGCGCCCGCCGGTTACTTGACGAAGCGCAGTAACAGAAGGGTCTGGTGGCGCCTGTCGCTTGTCAGCGCTCTCGGGCATTCGAATGCCGCAACGCACACAGCGCGCGGCCTCGGACCTATTCCAGCTCCCACAGTCACAACAAAACATCCGTCAGCCCCCGAACTGCATCCGCACGAAATCGTACGGAGGCCAGGGGCCGGTGACCTTGAAGTCCAGCGTGCCCTGGCGCTGAGCTTCCTTGGATACGACGTCCTTAAAGGACTGCCAACGCTGACCGTCGATCAGGAAAGATGCCTTCGCGACAACGCCATCTTCTTCGTCGCCATCGGCCCGCGGGAGCGTTACGGTTGCAGCTGCCTGGCTTCTCAGCAATCGGAGGCTCTCCGCGGCGAGAGCGGCGAGGCTTTTCTGTTCGTCAGAGTCTTTCTTGTCGCCCTGGGTGGTGATGCTCACGCGCGCCGCGGAGTGTCCCTCGATTACGGAGAGCGCTTCGGTGAGAGTGAAGTAGTGGAGCTCGAGCCACCGCGTAAGCGTATTCTTGGACTGAAAGACGGTTCCCGGCGGGGCCGGGAGCACCGCACCGTGCGCATGCGCTTCTTCGAGAACCCTCAGGTACTTCGTCATCTCGCCATCGTCGAGGTTGACCGCCGAATATCCGGACGGCTCCACGATCGCGGCCAACGCGCGATAGTGCGTTAGAGACGTGCCCTCGGCCAGAGTAGCCGTATGGCCCGATTCGACGGCTGCAACGCCGTACAACCTGAGCGCGTTCAGAGAAGCTTGCGCCATTTGAGACCACCAAGGATTAGTAAAGCGAGAGCGAGCTGCGCCGATACCAGAATCATAAAACCGTGTGGATTGCCGTGAAGCGGAACGTGCTCGAAGTTCATCCCCCAGATTCCGCTGATCACTACGAACGGAAGAGTGAAGGTAGCGACCACGCCCAGGGCCTTCGTCGCCATACCTAGACGATTGGAGACCTGTGTTAGATAGCTGTCCAGCGTGCTGCTCAACAGGTCCCGGAAGTTTTCCAGGGAATCGTAGATCCGGAGGACATGGTCGTAGATGTCCCGGAAGTAGACCTGGGTGTCGGGAGTGAGGAGGGTACTGGGGCGGTTGGTGAGCACGCTGAGCGCGTCCCGCTCGGGAGCCAGGTGGCGGCGCAGGGTCAGCACCAGCCGCTTGACGGCAAAAACCTCGCGGAGCGCATCCTGGTCGAAGGTGCCATAGATCTTTTCCTCGAGTGTATCCATGAACTCGTCGAGTTTGTCGATGATCGGAAAGTAGGCATCGACTGCCTGATCTACGATCGCGTGCATCAGACGGGCCGGCCCGTGCGCAGCCAACTCGGGCTTTCGCTTCAGGAGCTCCGCCGTTGTCTCGACCGGATTGGTATTCGCGCCGTGAACGGTCGCGAGGTAGTTCTTGCCCAGAAAGAAGCTGATGTTCACCGTGTCGAGATCGTATGGATCTTCGGTCGTCTCGCAAAAAGCGACGGTACGTACGATGAGGAGCACGTATTGATCGAACTCCTCCAGCTTTACGCGAGATTCCGGATTGACCGCTTCCTCAATGGCCAACGGATGAAAGTGAAAAAGATCCTTGAGGAGGGCGGCCTGTTTGGCCGATCGGGTATCGATGTCCACCCAGAGCGTCCCCTGACCCGACGCGAGTGCACTTCCGATCTCTTCGATGGAGAGTCCCTGCCTGACGCCGCCATTAGGATCCGTGTAGCAGCTCCACAACTGCGGTTCCGCGGTCGGACGCACGTCCTGGAGCGGTCTCATCGCAATGGTCATTGAGCTCTTCTCTGTATCGAGGAAGTGCGACGGATGGCGGGCGGGGCTGGAGGGTAGAGCACCGCGAACATCGCGGGGACATCGTTCAAGATAATCGCTGGGCAGCAAGAGCGGCCAGATGACGAACGCTCGCCTCGGCCAGCCGGTCGGGCGCATAACCGCCTTCCAGTGCGCTGATGACGCGTCCTCCGCACCAGGATTCTGCGCGCGCCACCAGAGACAGCGTGAGCGCCTCGAAGTCCTCGACCTCCAGAGTGAATCCGCCGAGTGGGTCGCCGGACAGCGAATCGAAACCCGCAGAAATGAGAATGAGGTCGGGCACGAATCCCCTGGTAGCGTCGTCGATTCCACGCTCGAGGGCAGTCACGTACTCGGCCCGAGGCAGCCCAGCGGGTTTGGGAATGTTCCAGACGGTGCCATGCGGCCCGCGATCTTCGGCGGCGCCCGTTCCCGGATACCACGGCCACTGATGCATCGAGACGAAGTGTATGTCCGGCTCGTTCTCGACCAGTGCCTGCGTGCCATTGCCATGGTGTACATCCCAATCGACGATGAGGATGCGCTGGAGCCCATGCTTTTTGCGGGCATAATGTGCGGCGAGCGCGACATTTCCAAACAGACAGAACCCCATCGCGCGGTTTTGAACCGCGTGGTGCCCGGGCGGCCGCACCGCGGAAAAACTACGCGGATGGACGCCGGTCACGGAAAGATCGACCGCTGAGAGGAAACATCCGGCACCAGCCGTTGCGGCGTCCCACGAGCCGCTGCTTACCACCGTGTCTGCGTCCAGTCGTCCGCCGCCGCCTTCGACGACCTTCTTTACGCCGCGAATGTAATCGGGGTCATGAACGAGCTCGAGATCTTCGATGGTCGCGTGGCGGCCTTCGAGGTGCTCGACGGTGTGAAAGAATTCAGGATCCTCGCGAAGCGCGCGGGTAATTGCCCGCAGGCGCCCGACGTGCTCCGGATGTCCCCACCCGGTGTCGTGCCGCCCACAATCGCTGTTTGAGATGAACGCGGCCCGCATTGGACCGTCGGCCGCTATTCTACCGGTCGCCGGCGGCGGTCGGTGATGAGGAAGGTGGACCCGTTGCGGGCGGCGGTTGACGATATCGGCGCGTCTTCGTCAAGTATCTCAAATCCGTTGAGCTTGACGACGTACTCGTCATCGTGCTGCGCATCTGGATAGAGCTCGCGCAATGCAAGCTGTTTAAGACTTTGAACAGATGCAGCTGGATTCGCGTCAATCGAAATTGCATCCCACGCTTCGAGAACCTGCGCTCTCAACCGAAGCGGCTTGTCGGTCGTTGCCCCGAGCTTGAACGGCTGCCCCCGTGTGCGAAGGCTATTTACGAATGTGGTGGGCGCGGTCATCGGTCGCGCGCGTCGAGGACTTCCATGGGCAGCGGCGCCAACGTCGCCAGAAACCGCGCCACCTGTTGATCGAACAGATAGGTAGATCCTGTAACCTTGGTGACCCCCGCATCGGAAAACGCACCGATGACTATTTCTTCCCCGCCCTGACCACGCAAAGTCACGTGCCGGGGGCTTTCCTGTTCAGGGAACGCCGCGTAAACGCCGTTCTGGCGAGAGAAAAAAGATTTCGCCGCGGCCAGCGCCTGGGCAGGGGTAAGCGCAGTGGTGGTCTCCTGAAGTGTGCGGTCGCGCTGTGACATCGATGACGAGTGAAGTGGTTGAAGGTTCGTGCAATCTAGGCCGGCTTCGACGGTGCAACAAGGCAAGTCAATGTTGCGGTAGGTATCTTGCAAGTCGGCGTCCCAAGACCTTCACAAACAAGGATAGACGACACATGCTAACGAGTAGATCACTTCTCCGCGCGTTGGCTCTCGCCTCTGCGCTGGTGGTATCCGCGCAGGCCTCAGCTCAGAGCACGGCCGCGCGGACAACAGCGGTCAATCAGCTTCCGCCTGCAACCTACCGGCCGGAATTCGGCACGATGTGGACCTTCGATGCCCCGCCGCTCGACTATTGGCGCCGAACCTACAACTTCGCGCCGGACCAGAAGTGGCTCGACCACGTCCGGCTCGCATCCGTGCGTCTGCCGAACTGCTCCGCCTCGTTCGTGTCGTCTCGCGGTTTGGTGATGACCAACCATCACTGCGGCCGTGACTGCACTGCCAGCTCCTCGCCACCAGACTCCAACTACATCCAGACCGGATTCGCGGCGGGCACTCTTGCCGACGAAAAGAAATGTGCAGGCCTTTACGTCGACCAGCTGCAATCGATTCAGGACGTGACGAGCAGAGTGCGGTCCGCCATCACTGGAGGCACGCCGGCGGAACAAGCCGCCCAGCGAGGCGCAGTGATCAATCAAATACAGACTGAGTGCAATCAGCAGACTCAGCTCACCTGCCAGGTCGTGACGTTGTATCAGGGTGGCATGTATTCGCTCTATCGCTACCGTCGATTCAACGACATTCGACTGGTGATGGCGCCTGAAGGAGACATTGCGTTCTTCGGTGGTGACCCGGACAACTTTACTTACCCGCGCTACGATCTCGATCTCACGCTCCTTCGCGTCTACGAGAACAACCAACCTTATGCGCCGACCGATTATCTGAAGTGGAGCGCAGCTGGTGCAGTCGAGAACGAGGTCGTGTTCGTGGTGGGCAACCCGGGATCCACGGGACGCCTGAACACTATCTCGCAGATGGAATACCTTCGCGACGTAGGGTATCCCGCGAGCCTCGCCTCCTACAAGAGGGCGCTCGGGATTTACGCCGAGCTGGCGCGGACCGACACGTCCGCCGCCCGGCGTTATCAGAACGATGTATTCGGAGTCGCCAATTCCCAGAAAGCTGTGACCGGATACCGGGCCGGATTGCTCGACACTCTGAGCATGGCGAAAAAACGCGCGTTCGAGGCGGAGTTGCGTGCACGGGTCGCCGCGGATCCCAGGCTCCAAGCCCAGTACGGCGGGACGTGGGACGCGATCTCCGCTGCGCAGCGTGAGCTCGCGACATTCACTCCGCAGTTGCGCTACCAGAGCTATGGAGGAAACTCGACGCTATTGAACATGGCAGGCCAGGTGGTGCGCATTGCGAGCGAGTCCGGAAAGCCTGACTCCGCCCGTCTTGCCGCGTATCGCGGGACCGCAATCAATGGCATGACCGCCAGGCTTTCGCAGAGCCTCCCCATCGATACCGCGTTCGAGAGACTCGCTCTCGCCGCCCAGTTCCGCGCCGCACAGAGCGAGCTCGGTCCGAACGACCCGTTCGTCCGGATGGCCCTGGCGGGACGCACCCCCGAAGCTGCCGCCGCGGCGCTGGTGCGCGGCACCCGTATTGGTGATCCGGCATTTCGCACGTCCCTACTGCAGGGAGGCGCACCGGCTGTTGCGGCCTCGACTGATCCGATGATTGCACTGGCCCGGGATATCGATCCGTTGAACCGCGTTGTCACCGCAAGAGCGAACGCGCTGAACGCGATAATCGCGAGCAACAGCGAGAAGATCGGGCAGGCACTCTTCGCCGCTTACGGAACCGCTCTGCCTCCCGACGCGACTTTCACGCTCCGCATCAGCGATGGAGTCGTCAAATCATTTCCGTCGAACGGGACAATCGCTCCGTACAAGACCACCTTCTACGGCTTGTACGAGCGGTCCGCTGCTTTCGACGACAAGGATCCGTTCAGGCTTCCCAAGCGGTGGGTCGACAGAAAGGCCAACCTCGACCTGACGACGCCCTACAATTTCGTCTCGACCAACGACATCATCGGTGGCAACTCGGGCAGTCCGGTGATCAACCGTAACGCCGAAGTTGTTGGCCTGGTGTTCGACTCGAACATCGAGGGCATCTCCAACCGCTTCATTTTCTCTACCGACGTGGGACGCACCGTAAGCGTGCACTCGCGCGGAATTACCGAAGCGTTGCGCAAGATGTACGACGGGTCGCGCATTGCCGACGAGCTGCAGGGGAGATAGGGCTCGGACGCGTTTGTTCGGGGTGTAGGCGGGGGCAGCCGAACCCTAAACCGCGATTCGCGAGATCGCGCCGAAGATGAGCCGAGTGCCGAAGTAGAGCGACTCCAACGGCACTCGCTCGTCGTGCCCGTGCATCCGCTCCTCGTCCGACTGAACCATCGGAAAAGGAAGCACGCCGTAGGCTTTCACCCCGAGCGTCCGTAAGCGAGCGCTGTCGGTGACGCCGGTGCTCAGATACGGTACAACAGCCATTTGCGGATCGAGCTCGTGAGCGGTTTGAGCCAGCGCCGCAAACATCTCAGAATTCGGATCCGAGGCCGGGGCTTCTTCGCCCCGATGCGTTATCTCGATGGAGACATCCGGTTCAGAGACGATCGCTCTCAGCCTGTTCACGACCTTGTCGATTGAATGACCGGGCAGAGTACGGACGTTGAGCACTGCTTCCGCCGAAGCCGGAATGACGTTGAACTGCTTCCCTCCCGCCACGACCGTAGGAGAGATGCCGTTTCGAAGTACCGCATTGAAAACGGGAATGGCCGACAATACCTTCGCTCCGGCCTCAGCACGTTTAGGATCGGACGAAACCAGATCAAGCATCGCCTGCTTCTCGGTCTCGCGCGGCCAGACTTCGGCGAGCTGTCCGAAAAACTTGCGTGTTATCTCGGTGAGCATCACCGGCTCGACATATCGCGACAGCGTCTCGAGCGCGCGAGCGAGACGAAAGATCGCGTTGTCGGGAAGGGGAATCGCGGCGTGGCCGGCCGACCCGCGAGCCGTTACCGTGACCACGTGCGAGACCTTTTCCGCGCTTTGGACGGCGAGGTACCGATGTCCCCCTTCGATGATGCGCGTGCGGCCTCCTTCGTTGAGCGCGAACTCAGCATCGAGGAGGTCGGGGTGGTTCTTCACGAGCCACCCCATTCCCGCCTCGCCGCCAGCTTCTTCGTCGGAGGTGGCCAGGAAGATCACATCGCGGGACAACGCTTTCGCGCCTTTCGCGAGCGCGCGTTGCAGGAGAAGCATCGTCATCAGATTCGCGGCCAGCATGCCCTTGTCGTCGATAGCGCCGCGGCCGTAGAGGTAGCCGTCGCGGACTTCACCCGCAAACGGATCCATCGACCAGCGCTGTCTCTCGACGCCCACGACGTCCATGTGGGCGAGAAGAATCACGGGGCGTTTACTGCCATTGCCGCGAATGCGACCGACCAGCACCGCGCGATTCGGCTCGGGCTCGAAGTGGGTGGTTTCAATGCCTTCTTCGCGAAGTGCTGCGTCGAGATAGAGTGCCAGCGGCAGCTCATTTCCCGGCGGATTCGTCGTGTCGAACCGGATTATCGCCTGGAGTCTCGACACCGTCTCGACGTCAGCGGTCTGCCAATCAGGATTCAAGCAGAGCCTCGACTTTTCGCACGAGCGGCTGGAATGAGAGCGTGCCGCCGCCCACCTGCGCAGAGATCTCCTCTGCAGTGTCGCGCTGACCGTGCGAGAAAAGCTCACTCACCATCCACGGCCCGGTGCTGGGATTTCTAAACCAGTCCACATCGAACCGTGACGTCAGCTTCTCGTTCAGAACCGATTGCAGCTGCCACGCGCGGAGATAGCGGGCTGAGTAGAACCTGGGGTCCACGTCCACGAATGCATCCGCGGGGCTGTATTCGAATCCAGTCGCGTTGCTGAGGAGCGAGACGTACAAATCCGGCAGCTGCTCCCAGGGAACTTCGCCCGAGTAGAGAGCGCGCTCGTATAGAAATTTCGCGGTATATCGGCGAAGGTAGTGAAGCTCCTCGAACCCCGCCGTACGCAGAAACTCTGCTACGCGATTGGCGCCAAGCTGTGTGTATCGCAGCAGCCAGCCCTTCTCCTGCATGCGGTGATCAAAGAGCATTGCATACGACTCCGTAACCGAGTTGTCCCCGAGCCAACGGAACTCGAACGGGTAGTCGTCGCTCGCGTAGGCAAAGTGAAGCGCGTGACCCAGCTCGTGAAGGAAAGTGTTGTAGTCGCTCTGCCCGCCGTGCGGACGGAGGACCAGGTACACCTCCTCGGGAACGCGAACCGGGGAGCAAAAGGCGCGCGACCGCTTCCCCTCCCTGTCGCCGACGTCGAAAATGATCCGCCCCTCGGCGGTCGCGTCTATCCCCATCTCACTCACGTTTCGTCGGATCACCGATTCCATGTGATTTCCCGGGAATGCGTCGTCGTATTCGGACGCTCTGAACAGGGCAAGGGCATCGGAACGCTTCGCCTGTGACGCCCTTATTCCGATTTTCTTCTTCAGAACCCGCGGAAGCGTGTCATCCCACATCGATTGCGTATCGCGCAGAAAACTCTCGCAGCTCGATGCAAGCGCGGAGAGCGAGATCCCGGTCACCGCTTCGAACGAGCTGTTGTAGTCGTCGGCCACCCCGAGAGATTCTATGTACTCCTTCTCTCGCTCCAACCGCTCGCGACGGAGCGGCGCGTGCTCTTTTTCCACGAGATCTGCCCGGGCCGCGTCGAGTGCGAGACGGAGCTTGCGGTCCTGGGTGTTCGCGATCTCGATCGGGGC
>JAXDME010000139.1:0-12153 GCA_034666285.1 Gemmatimonadaceae bacterium
GTTTCAGGCCGTACGCTGTCTGACACCCAGTTCCCCCTCTAAAGCTTTGACGATCTTTTCCGTTCTTCCCTGCACTTCCGGGTCCTTTAGTGTGCGCTCCGGGTGACGGAACGTCAACGCCCACGCCAGACTGCGCGAGCCTTCGGGAATTCCCTGACCAACGAATTCGTCGAAGAGCGTGAGCGATTCCAGCAGCTCTCCCGCCTCACGTCGGATCAGTTCATCGATCTGCGCGGCGCTCACGCTTACCGGCGCGACGAGTGCGAGATCAACCTGCACACGAGGAGTCACCGGGATCGGACGATACGACTTGTTCCTGACCGCAGTCTGCTCGATCCCCTGAAGATTGATCTCGAGTCCGAAGGCCGGACGCGCCCACACCGGCGCGTCCAGCTTGAGCCGGCGCGCGACGCCTACCTTTTCACCGTCCACCGAGATGTCCCAGAGGATTTCTCCCGTGCCCGGGATCATCCTCACCATGGCCCCCGGGAACGTGGCCGCTGCCGCGGTCTCGGCGATGAACTTGATGTCCCACTCGTCGTAGCTCGGTTGCACTGCCCTCGTGAAATGCGTCGGCGACCGCTGACCCATCACCAGAGCCGCGACGTGCATTTCTTCGCGGGGAAGCGCGGCCTTCTTTGGACCCGGGAGGTTTGCCGGACTCTCGCCGGCGAAGAACGCAGTCCCAATCTCGAAAAGGCGGACGTTCCCCTGCATATGAGCAAGGTTGTGCTCGGCGCGAGCAATCAGCGTCGTCAGCAAATCGCCACGCAGGTAAGCCTCGTCCTCGGCGAGCGGATTGGTGACGCGAACTGTCGCGCCCTTTCCTGCAGCGACGAATGGCATGGGACGCACTTCCAGCAGACCGGTCGCGACGAGTGCTTCCTCTACGCGCTTGATAACCGGGACCAGCGGCGAGTCCGGAACCGCGCTGACACGGAACGGCCTCAGCTCCGATGAGAACGTGTCGTAACCTCGCAGTCGCGCGACTTCTTCCGCGAGATCCACTTCGCCCTTCACGTCGTGGCGCCAGCTCGGCGGAGAGATCTTGAGCACATCCTTCGCTTCGGGCGCGATTCTGAACCCGACGGAACGGAGATTTCGTTCGACCTCTGCGGTTTCAAGGGGCTCGCCAAGTAGTTTCGCGACGCGAGGAAGCCTGAACGAAATCGGCAGCGGACGCTTGGGCAGCGGATAGAGATCGATCGGGTTCCCCTGAGGAATTCCGCCGGCGATCGATAGAATCAACCGCACGGCATAGTCGACGAGCCCAGGGATCGCGTCAACGTCGACGCCGCGCTCGAAACGATAGCTCGCATCCGTCGAGATCCCGAGCGATCGGCGCGTAGCACGAATCCGCGCCGGATTGAATGCCGCCACCTCGAGGAATATCTCCGTCGTGTCGTCAGTCACTTCGCTGCCACTCCCACCGATGATGCCAGCGATCGCCTGCGCACGCTCGGCGTCCCCAATAACGACGGCCCCAGGCGGCAGTGTGCGATCGACACCATCGAGCGTCTTGATCAGCTCTTCGCCGCGCGTCTTTCGCACAACCACGGTACCGCGCGCGATCTTCTCGAGGTCGAACGCGTGCATCGGCTGACCGAAGCCAAGAAGCATATAGTTGGTGACGTCGACGACGTTGTTGATCGAGCGAGAGCCTGCTGCCTCGAGTCGCCGAGCCAGCCAGGTTGGACTTGGTCCCACCTTGAGTCCGGTGATCACCGCGCCCGCATATCGGTGGCAGCCGTCGCTGTCCTCGAGCCGAACCGTGACGTCGCCCACCTTACCCGACGTCGCCTTCACCGTATGCGTTCTTATGACAAACGGCTTCTCCTCGGCGATCTCCGGACGCGACACCGTTCCACCCGTCGCGGCAGCGATTTCGCGCGCGAGACCTTCGTGCGAGAGGAGATCGGGACGATTAGGCAGAACGTCGATGACCAGTCGGGTATCGCCGATCGGCATCGCGTCGAGAAATTTGGAACCCGGCTCCGCGACAACCGACAGCGCCATGATACCTTCGTGGTCCTGTCCCAGGCCTAGTTCCTTGGCCGAGCAGAGCATTCCTTCCGAAGTCTCGCCGCGAATCTTTCGCTTCTCGATCTTCAGGCCGCCGGGCAGAACCGACCCGACCGGCGCGAATGGATAGAGCGTGTTGACTGCGACGTTGGCGGCGCCGCACACCACGCCGATCAACCCGCCAGTACCCGCGTCGACTTTGGTGAGCCAGAGGTGATCAGAATTCGGATGCCGAACAGCCTCAACGACCTTCCCGACGACGATGTCCCGTAAATCTTCGCGCAGCGACACGACGTCCTCGACAGTCGCGCATCGCGATGTGAGCAAGTCGCGCAGCTCAGTCGGCGAAAGTCTGAACGGAACGAACGTTCGCAGCCACTCGTAGGACGCGTTCATAGAGTCAAGTCGCCCGACGACCCGAGCGGCGTTGGGGCGCGTTCAACGGGTAGAAAGGATCGCCGGCGTAGCTTCATCGCGCGATCTGGTAAAGGAATCTCACGTCCGAATCGTAGAGAATTCGTATGTCCGGAATGTCGTAGCGCAGCATCGCGATACGGGCTGGGCCCATGCCGAACGCCCAACCGCTGTAGCGCTCCGCGTCGAGACCGGCGGCATTGATCACGGAAGGATGCACCATCCCGGATCCCAGAATTTCCATCCAACCCGTGCCCTTGCAGCCCGGACATCCAGAGCCGTGACAGAGCTGGCACTCGACGTCCATCTCCGCAGATGGCTCGGTGAACGGGAAATAGCTCGGACGGAAACGCGTCTTCGTTTTCCCGAAGAACTCGTTCGCGAATCGCGTAAGAGTTGCCTTGAGATCGACGAAGCTCACGCCTTCGTCGATCGCGAGCCCCTCGATCTGCGCGAACATCGGCGCGTGCGATGCGTCGAAGAAATCGCGGCGATACGCGTTGCCGGGGCTCAGAATCCGGATTGGCGGCTTGTACTTCTGCATGGTGCGGATCTGCACCGGCGACGTGTGCGTGCGCAGCATCACGTTTTCGCCGAGGTAGAGCGTGTCGTGCAGATCGAGCGCCGGATGGTCGGGCGGAAAGTTGAGCGCAGTGAAGTTGTACCATTCCGTCTCGGCTTCAGGGCCGAGCGCGATAGTGAAGCCCAGCTCGCGGAAGATCCCTTCGATCTCCTCGATCACGATCGTCACCGGATGCTTGGCCCCGAGCCACTGCCGCCGTGACGGCATGGTGAGATCGACGTTCCGTCTGGAGACGCTGGCAGCATCCAGTTGCCGGCGTCGCTCTTCCAGAGCCGTCTCGAGCTTCGCTTTGACGGCGTTGATCAGCGAACCGCCTTCGCGCATCTCGGCCGGGGCCAGCGATGGAAGCTGCTTGAACAGCTCCGGCAGCCGTCCGGATTTTCTTCCGAGCAGGGACGTACGCGCATCCTCGAGTGAGGACGCCGTTGTCGCCGAGCCAATGAGCTTTTCGCCTTCGTCGGCGAGAGTGGTGACGAGCTGCTGGAATTCGGAAAGCGTCACGATTTACCGAAATTGGGGACGGAATGCAAAAGGACTCCACCGCGCTGGTGTATCATAGCGCCGGCAGAGTCCCTCTTGGAGCAGGAATGGAACGTTACGCGGCGTCGAGAGCTGACTTCGCCTTTTCGGCGAGAGCGGTAAACGCTGCGGCGTCGTGGATCGCGATGTCGGAAAGGACTTTCCTGTCGACTTCGATTCCGGCCTTCTTCAATCCGTGCATGAAAACGCTGTACGACATTCCGTGCTGGTGCGCGCCGGCGTTGATGCGGACGATCCAAAGCTTGCGGAAATCGCGCTTCTTGTTCTTGCGATCGCGATACGCGTACTTCCAGCCGCGCTCGACGTTTTCCTTCGCTGCCTTCCAGAGCTTGCTCCGTGCGCCGAACGCGCCACGGGCTGCCTTCATCACCTGCTTTTTGCGCTTCAAGCGCGCGACATTCGACCTTACGCGTGGCATATATCTATTCCCCTACGCCTGTAGCAGGCGCTTGATGTTCCTAATTTCGCCTCGGACCGTGAGAGTCGTGGCCTGGCGGAGATGGCGTTTTTTCTTGGACGACTTCTTGGTGAGGATGTGGCTCTTGAACGCCCGCATCCGCTTCACCTTTCCGGAGCCTGTGATCTTGAAGCGCTTCTTCGCGCCCTTGTGGGTCTTCATCTTCGGCATTACTGAATTCCTTTCTTATGTAGGTCGCGCTATTTGGGCGCGAGAATCATCGTCATGAACTTTCCTTCGAACTTCGGATCGGTTTCGATCTTCGCCACATCGGCGAGCTCCGTCGCGACCCGGTTTACAACCTGACGGCCAAGCTCCGGATGGGCGATCTGCCTGCCGCGGAACATCAACGTCACCTTCACCTTGTTTCCTTCGTTCAGGAACTCGCGCGCGTGCCGAGTCTTGGTCATGAAGTCGTGCTCTTCGATCCCAGGGCGGTACTTCACTTCCTTGAGATGAATCACGTGCTGCTTTTTCTTCGCCTGGCGGGCCATCTTGGCCTGCTCGAACTTGAACTTCCCGTAGTCCATGATGCGGGCAACGGGCGGCCTCGCCATCGGTGCGACTTCGACCAGATCCAGTCCCTGCTCTATTGCCGCGGCCAGGGCCGTTTCGACATCCATGATGCCCAGCTGGGCACCATCGGCAGCAATCACTCTGATAGGACTTATGCGGATCTGTTTGTTGACGCGTACACGCTTTGTGGTGTCCTGAATACGATCTACCCTTGAAAAAAGGAAACAAAAAAGCGGACCCCATTTTTCGGAGTCCGCGCGACGAGACGGCGCCCGCATGAGGCGTCATCTGGTGGCTTGAACTCCTGTAGCACACCTCGAACATCGAGGGCCAAAGGGTGGGGTGATCCGCCCGGATCTCCCGCTTATCGCATTGTCAGCGTGTAAGATAGGACTCCCCCGTCTACCATGCAAGGGATCGCGCCAACTTCCCGCATGGACGAACTTCCGGGAAGCTCAGGCATGGCCTAGATTCGCGCCATGGAGATCAGCGAGGGCACCGCATGAGGAACCACCTCCGAGACGCTGAGCTCGCCCGATGAAGAAAACTATCGTGGGCGGGAAAGTCGAGAAGCGGGTGTCGGTCGACGGAATAGGCGGAGTGTTCATCCACGCCAACGACGCGAAGGCGCTCTCCAACTGGTATGCGCACCACTTCGGGCTGAAGCTGGAGACCTACGAGGACGGCAAGGTCTACGGTACCGAGTTCAAGTACCGGCGGCTCAGCGATTCCTCCAAGGTGGACTCGACCGTCTTTTCGATCACGCAGTCCAAGGCTGTTCTTCCAGACGAAAGAAACCAGGCCGTCATCAACTACCGGGTTCGTGATCTGCCCGCTTTCCTGGTGCAGCTGAAGGCTGAGGGGATCGAGGTCGAGAAAACCGAGGACTTCGATTACGGGCGATTTGCCTGGATACGGGACCCGGAAGGAAATCGCATCGAGCTGTACCAGCCACTTAACTAAGCTCGGCGTCTGGATCGCGGCGCTTCGGCTCGCATCCACAGAACTGAAGCACGGAGCTATCGGCCTCTAAGCTAAAGCTCGAAGCCTTCATACTGGCGCTAGAGATGCGCGGAGGAGGGAGATCGTGCGTTCCATGGAGATCTCCAGACGTCCGTTAGAACGCCTTCACAGCTCTGTAGTCCGACGGAAAAGCTATGAGCCTTAGCTGCAAAGCTCAGAGCTCCCTGCTTCAGTCCTCCAGCTAACCAGTGCGCGCAGTGACCCCTACGCCGGAGCTTGAGCGAGTCGGTACGCCTTCCCATCAAACTCGACCCTGCCCCAGGGCACCGTCGCGTCGTGCTCGAATATGAGCAGCCAGCTCTCGTCCAGAGCCTGCTTCAGTATCCGACGCTTGGTCTCGAGAGTGACGAGCGGCTCGACGTCGTAGCCCATGATCCACGGCAGCGGCAGGTGCGCGTGTGTGGGCACGAGATCGCCGAGGTAGAACGCGCGCTCCCCGGCGGATTCGATCAGGACACTCTGGTGAAAAGGAGTGTGCCCCGGAGTCGGAATCACGCGTATTCCTTTGACGATCTGTTTTTCGCGTGCGACCAGCTCCAGTCTTTCCGCGGCTTCCAGCGGAACGAAATTGCGATCGAAGTAGCTCGCAGCCGTCCGCTCATTCGTGTGGAGCGCGTAGTCGTACTCACCGCGTCGCACGATGTGGGTCGCATTCGGGAACGTTATCTCCAGCGAGCCGTCAGGCCGCGTCCGGGTGTTGCCGCCTGCGTGATCAAAATGGAGATGCGTATTGATCACGATCGCGACGTCTGACGACGCAACACCGATTTCTTTCAGTCCGTCTTCGAGCATCGTCGCGCCTTCGGCGCCTTCGTTCTCGAGCCCATAGATGTCCTTGAACTTCGCGTTCTCCTTGTTGCCGGCGCCGGTATCGATGAGCACCAATCCCGACGGATGATCGATGAGGAGACAGCGCATGCCGAGCTGAATGCGATTTCGCTCGTCGGCAGCGATGCGTTTTTCCCAAAGCGGCTTGGGGACGACGCCGAACATCGCGCCGCCGTCGAGCTTCTGGCCGCCAGCCTGGATCGCGTGGACAGTGAAGTCGCCGATCTTTCGGCGCTGCACTCTGGGACTGGGAGCGGTCAAGCCGTGGTGTCGCGAAGAACCGGCGTTGGCAAGCCGGATGGCCGGCGCTTTTTGCGACGAACTGCCGGCGCGCGCAGCACGGTCTCGAGATCCCCCCACGTGGTGCAGCCGCGGTCGCTGAGGTCGGCGAGCATGCGCAGCATACACTTGGCGGTGGCAAGCGCATCGCCTCCCGCACGGTGACGACCGTGGATCTCTACGCCGTAGTAGCGGGCAACGTGATCGAGCGAGCGACGGGACAGCTGCGGCAGGACCTTGCGGGCCATCTTCACCGTGCAGAGGCGGCGGCCCTGAAGCTTCCGACCAGTGGCTCGCGAGAGCTCGGATGCGATGAAGCGCCAGTCGAACATCATGTTGTGGGCGACGAAGACGTTGCCCTCAAGCACTCGCATCACGTCCGGGGCGACGCGGTCGAACGTCGGCTTATCCCTGACCATGTCCCACGTGATGTTCGTCAGCTGACTGACGAAGTACGGAATCGAGCGCTCCGGATTGACGAGCGTCTCGAACATCTCAACGATCTCTCCATCGCGTATGACCACAGCGGCGATCTCAGTGATTCGATCTCCTCCGCCGTGGCGTCCACCTGTGGTCTCGGTATCGACGACAACATAGGAGAGCTTGTTGAGTGGCTCGGCGGAGAGGCGGGGAGTGGGAAGCGGGAAGCGGGACGCGGGAAAACGCACCGGTGTCCCGGCCTCTGTCCCACCCTCGACCTCTCGCGTTGGCTTTCCCTCTTCCCGCTTCCCGCTCCCCGCTTCCCTCTTCTCCCGCTCCCCGATCATCCAGCGGCCGTCCAGACCACGAACGAATTCACGTCGGCCGGAGAACAGCGCGGTAGCCATATGCTCAGCGACAATTCGCGGCGCGCCCGGAAGGCTGCAGATGTGCCCGATCAGATCGACTACATCGGCAGGACCCTGTGCCAGATAGTCGAATGCGCGGGATGTCAGCAGTGTGTCTTCCGGCTCGGAGTAGACTCCGCGCGTCAGCTCCAAGGATCATCCCGAGTGATCGGACACGTCATGCAATGCGGACCGCCGCCACCACGCACCAGCTCCCCGCCTTCGAACGTGATCGCCGCTCTTTCGTTGGCGGCTATCTCGTGCTTGGACGACAGGAAATCCTTTGCGGAAATCATCTTGAAGCCGGCCTTCTCCAATTCTCTCAGTGTTGTCTCGTTTCTGGCGTACGATGTGACGACGCCGGGTCGCATCGCTGTAAAGTTACAACCCGACGCCCATTGCTCACGATCCTGGACGATTCTGCGTGAGCCTCCGCAAAGAATCGGCTCCATCGGCAATCCGCAATGCCTGAGCGCCGCGAACAGATCAGCTTGTTCCTTCATGTGCGTTTCGCCCTTCTGCCAGAGAAGTATCGGCAGGCGGTACGGCCCAATGAAGTGCGGTGGATAAATCACGCACAGATCGCGGTCCACATGAGTGAAGATCATGTCGAGGTGGATTGCCGTCGCTTCCTGCGGCATCACGACGACGATGATGCTGGTGACATCCGTCTGCTCGAACAACAGCGTGGCGAGGCTGTCGATTCCAGCCGGGCTCGATCTCTCGCTGAATCCGATGAGAAGAACATCTTCCCGCAGCGGATGAACATCGCCGCCCTCGAGAGTGTGGTTTAGGCGCCGCTCGATGGAGCCGTCGTAAAGGATCCCGCGGTTGTTGAGCTTCGGGTGCGAAGTGAACAACGCCTTCATGATGAGCTCCTCGGTCCAACGCGCGTGAAATCGCATTGAGCCGATCATCATGTGCTGATTGATCGCCATCGCCGCGTCACGCGTGAAGAAAAGATTCGGAAGCGGCGGCAGCGAATAGCTGAACTCATTGAGAGTACGCGACAACGGACCCGGCTCTTCTTCCCTTCCTTCGATCAGAAGTTTCACGACAGCCGCGGGAGGCAGCTCGCGCAGCTCGGCGGCCAGTGGTTCCAGCGGTACGACGTCCAGCGTCTCCCTGATAATCAGCTCGCGTACCTTGCTGTCCTCGAGCACCTCCGTCAGAAGATCGCGGACGTGCAGCACCTCGCAGAACCGCTCCAGCACCTGCACAAAGCGCTTGTGTTCGCGCTTGGCGAGATCGGCGTCGACGATGTCGTCGTACAGGAAATCCGCGCGAGTGCTCGGCGTTACCGCGAGAAGCTCGTTACCGGGGCTGTGCACCAGAACAGTGCGTAGCGCGCCGATTTCTGAGGTGACGTGAACTGGCATTACCAAAGATAAAGCGGAGAGTTCGGGGACGCTTACGGAGAATCCAAGTTGTGAGTCGGCAGTATTGAGTTGTAAGTGCCTCAGTGGTGGTCAGTCCCACACATCAACTGGAAACCACCGACAACGGCCAACTAACCAACTCACAACTCATAACTTGGATCCGCCATACGAGTCATCGAACTCTCCGCCTTTCTTGCCCTCCGTTATCCACTCCGGTTAGTTTGTGAATTACTTCACAAGCGCGATCTTGAAGCGGATAGCCGAATCCACAGTCAGACGTCTTTCCCTCTACCTCAGCTTTCTGGAGGGGACCGAGCGCCAGGGTCTGAACACCATCTCGAGCGACGAGCTCGCGAGTCTCGGTGGGACGACATCCGCTCAGGTGCGAAAGGATCTCTCACTGTTCGGATCCTTCGGCAAGCGGGGACTCGGGTACTCGGTTCCCGAGCTGTCCGAGAAACTGCGCGAAATTCTCGGGCTCGGAAAACAGTGGCGTGTCGTGATCATCGGCGCCGGGAAAATCGGTGCGGCACTCGCGCGCTATCGCGGGTTCGCCGAGCGCGGATTCAATGTCTCGGCGGTTTACGACAACGACGAGGCGAAGATCGGGAAGCGCTGGGAAAGTCTCACGGTTCGTGCTATCGCTGACCTGGAGAAGGACGCGGTGAAACAGGACTTCGACATCGCGGTCGTTGCCATTCCCGCGGAAGGTGCGCCCGCCGTCGTGAAGCAGGTGGTGCGCGCCGGGATCAAGGCGATCCTCAACTTTGCGCCGGTACAATTGTCTGTGCCGCCCGATGTGACTGTGCGAAACGTCAACATGGCGATGGAGCTCGAGGGACTCTCCTTCGCCTTGAGCAACCGCACAGACTAAAGCAGCCCGTACAGTCGCGCAAAAGCTTCCGGACTGATAACCTCGGGCCGAGAGGCGGGATCGATTCCCGCCCGCTCGAGCACCGCCCCGGCCTCAACTGCGGACATCCCCCGCACCGTTCGCAGAGCACGCTGCATCTGCTTTCTTCGCTGGCCAAATGCCGCCTGCACGAAGGTCCGGAACCCAGCCAAAGACTCGACGCTCACTAAAGGAGCGGCACGCGGAGTAAGCCTGATCACCGCCGACTCGACCTTTGGCGGCGGCTTGAAAGCGCCAGCAGGCACGGTCATCACCTGCTCGGTATGGGCAACCGCTGCGACGTTCACAGACAGCGCGCCGTAACTCTCCGTGTCTTCCTTCGCCGCCATCCGCTCGGCCACTTCGAGCTGAACGAGGAACACAGAGCGCCGTGGAATCGGCGCATCGAGAGCCTTGAACACGATCGGCGTGGTGATGTAGTAGGGCACATTCCCGATCAGCAGAAAGTCGGAGCCGGCGAGCGCGTGAAGATCGGTCTCCAACACATCGCCTAACACGATCGAAACACTCGGACGATGGCTGTACTTCTTTTGAAGATCTTCGGTGAGCGCGCGATCGATCTCCACCGCAATGAGGCGTCCACTCCGTTCAACAAGTATCTCAGTTAGTGAGCCTCGACCCGGGCCAATCTCGACGACCGTGTCCGCGGAGGTGGGGGCGAGTGCATCCACGATTCCCTCCAGGATCCGCGGATCGGACAGAAAGTGTTGTCCGTACTTCTTGAGCACGGGTGGCCGGCGTCTCCTTCGGCCACGTCCGCCTTCGGCCGCGCCTTCTCCCGGCTCGGGCGCCACGCTCAGCTCCGGGCTACAAGCAGCGTGAGATCGTCTCTGCTGGGAACCTTGCGCATGTGGACGTCCAGCATTTTGAAGACTCTGTCGACGATCACCTTCGTCGAGTTTTCGCGGTTCTCACGAATGAGCTCGAGCACGCGCTCTTCGCCGAGCCGCTGATCGCTGGCGTTGCGGGCGTCGCTAATGCCGTCGGTGAACAAGACCAGCAGATCCTTTTTCGCCACCCACGAGAGCGACGCCATGTTCGGAATATCATCCACCATGCCGAGCGGCGGATTGACGGCCGCCAACCTGGTGATCGTTCCTTCTTCGCTGACGACAAACGCGTGCGGATGTCCGGTATTCGCGTACGTGAGAGTCCCCTTTCCCGGATCAATCACGCCGTAAAAGAGCGAGATGTACATCTCGGTAGTCTCGAGCTCTTCACGCAACGAATGCAGGAGAGCACCGAGCATCTGGCCCGGGTTGACGAAATTCTGGGCGTGGATGGCGGATGCGCTCATCGCCAGCGCCATGATCAACGCCGCTCGATACCCGTGCCCCGAGACGTCGCCGATCATCAACCCAGTCGCGCCGTCGCGCAGCTTGAACAGTTGATAGAAATCGCCTCCTACGCTCTCCGCAGGCACCACGCGCGCGGTGACCTCCGCTTCCGGCAAGACTCCATCGGTCGAGGGGAGCAGCTTCATCTGCAGGTCGTGCGCGAGACTCATCTCCTGCAACAGGCGCTGCTGATCGAGTGAGGCGCTCACGAGTCGCGCGTTCTGAATCGCCGTTCCAATCTGTGTGGCGATCGCCATCACCAGCTTCTGATCACCGGCAGTGAATGGCTGGCGCGACCGGCGATCGGCGAGGTTCACGACACCCAGCGGCATCCCGCCACTCGGTGTCGTCCACATGATCGGCACCGAGAGCATCTCGCCGCGACCATACGGCGATTCCTTGCCGAAGGTGACGCCCTTCCCGACTACGATCAGTGGGTGCTGCGTGCGAAACACGCGCGCCGACACGCTGCTCGAGTCATCGGCGCTGATCGGGGGGATCTCGGATTTCGGAACGCCGAGCGCGGCCACGGCCTGGAGAGTATTGGTGCGGGCGTCGTGGACGAGGATCGACGCGACACGCGCGCCCACTGTCTCGGAGATCTCCGTCAGAATCGTCGCAGCCGCATCCTCGAGCGTAACGGTGCGCCCCAGAATCTCGCCGATCGTGTAAAGGAGATTGATCTCCTCGTATCGCTCCGCCAGCTCTGTCGCTGCGTGCTCGACCTCCAGAGCCGCCTGGGTGAATTGCGACACGACCGGCATGAGCAGCTTGATATGGCGCTCCTCCGGTGAATACCCGGGATCACAGGGGCCCACCGTCAGCCAGATTTTCTTGACCGAAGGAACCCGCGTCACAATCTGCGTTCCAAAGTTGGTCGGCACGGATTGACCAGGCTCGTCCGGCAACACATCCGGCATCTGCACCTTTGGACTCGACCGGGCTATCACAGTCGGGGCGGAGCGTCCGTCGTTGCCCCACACAGCGGCCTCACAGTGCGTTCCTTCGCGAAACGCAATGAGGACCGCCTCGAGC
>JAXDME010000140.1:0-8137 GCA_034666285.1 Gemmatimonadaceae bacterium
CACTATCTCCATGAGTACAACACGCGCATCGTGAAGAGGAGCGTATCGCCTCGGTAGTGCACCGAGACTATACTCTGAATCGTGCCACACCGACCACGCCCAGCAGTTCGCCGCGCCATAGTTGCCGTCCCTTTTCTGGCTGCTCTGCTGCTTGCGATGCGCCTCGACCGCGGACCGAGTCAGGCCGTGGCTGACGCCGCGCATCCCGGATTCACGTTGCGAGATGCGACGGCCGCGGCGGGGATCCGCTTCGTGCACCGCCGGCCAACTTTTGATCCGAAAATCGCGGGCATCGAGCCGCACGTCGCCGCGCTTGGGGCATCCGTGTCCGTGACGGACTTCGACGGTGACGGAAAGCCGGATCTGTACTTCACGAACAGCCGATTCGGTGAGCCCAACGCGCTTTACCGCAATCGCGGCGACGGGACGTTCGAAGAAGTCGCCGCAAGCGCAGGCCTGGCGGATCTCAACAAGCCCGGCGAGGGCGTATCGATGGGGGCCGTGTGGGGCGACTTCGACAACGATGGCCGCGAGGACGTACTCGTGTATCGATACGGCTACCTCGCACTGTTCAGGAACATCGACGGTCATCATTTCGAGGATGTAACCGAGAAGGCTGGTCTGCGTCGCTGGGTAAACAGCAATGGCGCCATCTGGCTCGACTACGATCGAGACGGGCTGCTGGATCTCTACGTCACAGCTTACTTCCGCGATGTAGATCTCTGGCACCTGACGACGACCAGGATCATGCACAATAGCTTCGAATTCGCGACCAATGGCGGAAAGAACTTTCTCTTTCACAACCTGGGCGGCGGCAAGTTCGAGGACGTAACAGACAAGATGGGGGTCGGCAGCACGCGTTGGTCGCTGGCTGCCGCGTCCGCCGATTTCAACGGCGACGGCTGGCCGGACATCTATCTGGCCAACGATTACGGGCCCGAGGAGTTGTATCTCAATCAACACGGGCAGCGGTTCGTGCTGACCACCGCTGGTCTCGAGAGTGAGAGCAAGAGCGGCATGGCTGTCGCCCTTGGAGACGCATTCAATCGTGGCCGGCTCGACGCATTCGTCACCAACATCTCCGAGCGCGGCTACCTTTTTCAGAACAACAACCTGCGCCTCAATGAGCTTGGGGAGTCCGGACGATTCCGCAATGTCGCCGAGGGCGGCATCGCGGACGCGGGATGGGCGTGGGGCGCGCAGTTCGGTGATCTCAACAACGACGGCGCCAACGAGCTCTTCGTCGCCAACGGCTTCATATCGGCGGACCCGAAGAAGAGCTACTGGTACGCGATGTCGAAGATCGCTGGCGCCAACGGCCGGCTGTTCGAGGATGCGGCTACCTGGCCGGCTTTTGGAAACGCGAGCCTTTCCGGGTACGAGCTATCTCGCGTGTACATCAATCGTGGAGTCGCCGGCTGGATCGATGTCGCGAAGAAAGTCGGGGTAACTGATTTGTACGACGGTCGCGCCGTCGCACTCGCCGATCTGTCGAATCGTGGCGCGGTCGACGTAATCGTCGCCAACCAGAACCAGCCTGCGGTGCTCTATCGCGATTATCCCGATAGCAGCAACCATTGGATCGCGTTCAAGCTGATAGGTACGAGGAGCAATCGCAGCGCAATAGGCGCGGAGGTCGTGCTCGAGAGCGGGGACCTCAAACAACGGCGTGTCATTGACGGCGGTTCCGGATTCGCCAGTCAAAACGATCGGAGATTGCACTTCGGTCTGGGATCTCGCGAGTGGGTGGACCGCGTCGTGATCTACTGGCCGTCGGGCACGCAGCAGGTGTTGCATCGCCCGGCGATCGACCGTTTTGTCACCATCACAGAGCCGGAGCGCTGAAGCCGTGAGCGACGCGTTGCGAGCAACGGCCGTGGAGCGAAACGCGCTAGTGCGGTGGTGGGAGCGCGCCAGCAAGGTCGATCCGCGCTATCTCATCGCATTTCTCATTACGCTGGTGCTGTTAGCGGCGCAGCTGCGGTACCATATGCTAGGCAGCTACGACCGACTGGTGGTGGCGCTTGGCGTTTGCGTCATGACCGAGGCGCTCCTCTCGTGGTTCGAGCGCGGCAAAGTGATCAACTTGCTCAGCGCTTATATCAGCGGCATCAGTCTCACACTGCTCGTCAAGCCACAGGGCGGAGCGATCTGGCCATTTGCGATCGGCGGCTATCTGGCGATCTCGTCCAAGTACGTGCTGCGCTATCGCGACAACCATCTGTGGAATCCCACGAATTTTGCCGTGACGGCATTGCTCCTTCTCGCGCCCGACAGAGTCTCGGTGCTCAGTCACCAATTCGGCAACGACCTCACGACGAACCTGGTGATCTGGATCTTTGGACTTATCATTGCCGCGCGCGTCGGCGTGCTGCACATCACGCTTACCTATGTGGCGAGCTTCCTTCTCCTGAATTCCCTGCGCGCCTTCGCGCTCGGTCAACCCGTATTGCCGGAGATCGCACCGATTACGGGACCGATGTATCAGTTGTTCATTTTCTTCATGATCACCGACCCGCGTACCATCGTGCGCGGAAAGCGGCGTCAGATCCTTGTGGCGGTGGCGATCGCCCTGATGGAAACGCTGATCCGATTCGGGTCGGATAAGGGATGGCCGCTACCGATGGCGTTCAACGTTGCGCCTGCGTTCTTGGCT
This sequence comes from Gemmatimonadaceae bacterium, assembly GCA_034666285.1. Taxonomy (GTDB): domain Bacteria; phylum Gemmatimonadota; class Gemmatimonadetes; order Gemmatimonadales; family Gemmatimonadaceae; genus UBA4720. The sequence continues at coordinate 2,657 of JAXDME010000140.1, forward strand.
CTGGCACTCGTTGGCCCCATCGCGAAATGGCTAGACCTTCGTCGGCGGGCTAGCTTCTCCTGAATGGAGCTCACTGATCGGGGCACAGCATTCGAGAACGGCCGCGTCTATTGGGCCGGCGTGGTAGCTGTAACCGTCGGTGTCGTTCTTCACCTGCCCATGTACTTCGAAGGTCGTGACATGGGATTCCGTTTGGTGGGAATGCCGGTGGACCTGCCCATGATCGTTGGAATGGTGCTGATCGTGGCGGGCTTGGCTGCAACAGTATGGGGACTGATTCCCCGCGACCACTCGCATGCACACGAGTCCGACGTGCACATTCGTGTGCGAGCCCTGGATGAAGTGCCGATCAACTCGGCGCATGTTGCGCTCATGCTGGTGATGGCTGCCGCCGTCACAATCGACGTGATGAAACCGGCGACGCTTTCATTTGTATTGCCCGGTATGACGCGCGAATATGGCTTGAGATCGCCACTTCATCCAGGCGGAAGCATTCCCGCTGCGCTGCTGCCACTCGCTGGAATCAGCGGCACCGTGCTCGGATCGTTTCTATGGGGTTGGATGGGAGATCGATTGGGCCGGCGTCCAGCCATCCTCATCGCGGCGATGACGTTCATCGCGACGAGCATTTGCGGCTCGATGCCACTGTTTTCGCTCAATATGGTCATGTGCTTCGTGATGGGACTCGGCGTCGGGGGGATGCTTCCGATCATGTTCACGATCATGGCCGAGACCATCCCGGCGAGACACAGGGGCTGGCTGTTGGTACTGATCGGCGGTGACGTGGCGGGTGCATATATCCTTACGAGCTGGCTCGCTGCGACTCTCGTCCCGACACTCAGCTGGCGAATTCTGTGGCTGCTCGGTCTACCTACGGGCGTTCTCCTAATTCTTCTGAACCGCTGGATTCCGGAATCGCCTCGATTCCTGCTGGCGCGCGGACGGGCCGGCGAAGCCGCCGCCATCATGCAGCGTTACGGCGCGGTCATCGTGCGCGAGCCGGCAGCAGAGGCGAACGCGGAGTCTGGAGCAGGTATGACGATGGGAGAGCTGTTTCGCGGGCCGTTTCTACGTCCTACGGTAGTCGTGGTTCTGTTGGGCATTGGCATCGGCCTGGTTTCGTTCGGGTTTCAGCTCTGGATCCCGTCCAATCTGCAGAAGCTCGGACTCGGCGAGGCTGAAGCCAATCGTCTCCTCCGCAATTCGGCCTTGATCGGATTTCCGCTCAATTTTCTCGTCGCATGGCTCTACGGTTTCTGGAGCAGCAAGCGAACACTGGTGCTTCTCACTGGGCTGACGGCGGTATCCCTGTTCGGGTTTGTAATCGCCGGCAATTCCGTAGCGACCAACAAGGGGCTGCTTTACCTCCTGCTCATCATGCCGATATGGGGGATCAGTTCCGTGGTCGCGGTGCTCTCGGCGTACAGCGCGGAGATATTCCCGACTAGACTGCGGTCGCGAGGAAGCGGGCTGGCAGCCGGTTTCAGCAAGGCGGGCGGGGTGCTTATCATTGCGCTGGTAGCGATCGCCGTTGCCCCGCCTTCCATAGCCGGCACTGCCCTCATCGGTGCCATTCCATTGGCACTAGCGACTCTAGCCGTCGCTTTCTTTGGCTCGGAAACGCGAAACCGTCAACTGGAAGAGATCACGGCCGAGCAGCTCGGTGGGGAAGTTACGAAGATCGCGTAACCACTACGGTGCGCCGTCGCCTCGAGCGAATGTCAGGGTATAAGCAGCGATGCGAGCCCCGTGCAGCTTGCCGGCTTCGATGTCGCTTCGGTAGTGAATACCGCCGTACAACCTGGATATCCCCGCCTCGTCGCGCATCGCGGCAAAGCCTTGCGCACCTCCGGGAAACACATACGACAGCACTGACGCCGCTGCCGCCGAGAAAGTGGAATGGCCTGACGTATATGACGGGAAATTCGGAAGGCCGATCTGCGTCTTGATGGTCGGATCCATTTGCGAAGGGCGTGGATTGAAGTAGTGGAACTTCGCTTCCCAGCAACCGACCGCTGCGTCGTGCATCGCCATGTTCAGGAGCGCGAACACGCGCGCAGCGCGCACTTCGCTGAACTGCGCGTCACGCACATACTCGAGCGCCACATCATTCCAGTGGCCCGGCGGTGAATAGGTTCCGGCGCCGTCGTTCCATTTCTGTGCGATCGCGAGCTGCGTGTTGGTGAGATTTCCGACCGTTCGCTTTACTTCGGCCAACTCGTCCTTCATCTGCTGCGAGCTGGTAGAAGGCGGCGGTGGAGGCCGCTCAGCGACGATATCAGCCGGCGTCAGATTCCACGCGCGCACCTGACCGAACAACGGGAGCATCGGTGGACGCGCGGGGATGTCTCGGCTGATCCAGGCGATCTCACCACGTGCGGTGGCGGAATCCGCCATTGCCTTCCACAACACCGCCGATCCTCCAGCGGATCGCATCCCGTCGGCCGCTGCGCGCGCGAGAAAGACAGACGCCACAGATTTCCCGAGCGCGAGGCCCGCGGCGAGATCACTCGCAGTCGCCTTTCCCGCCCAAAGCGCGGCGTTGCGCTGTTCGGCCGCTTTGAGCGTAATCTCCTCGACCGCCGCCGGAAACAGTGTCTTCAGCATTTCGACCGTCACGCCAGATATCACACCGTCCTCCGACGGATACGATGGTAGGTCGGTGAGCGGCATCAGGGCTGAGATCGCGTTGTCATTTTTCGCGGGCGACAGCCGATTGTATTGGAACTTCCAATACCATGCGGCCTTCAGTGCGTCGTACTGCGCCGCGCTCACGTAGCTGTAAGCACGCGCGGCATATACCGGATTCGCGAAAGGAAAGGCGGGGTCGCCGAACGGATTCTCCGCGTCCGGCACAGGGTATCCGCCTTCATCCTTGGGCGCGGGTGGGAGATTGTAGCGCGCGACCAGCTCTCGAAGGATCTGGTTCCAACGCATAACTCCACCGCCACTCCAGTATGCGATCGCCTGCCGCTGGTTCGACGTCAGCGTCGCCTGACTGGCCCTGATTGCATCGAGCTCGCCGAGGTATGCGGTGGATGTGACCGCCGCCGGTGCAGCGACAGCTATCTGGCTGGGGCCCGCCAGTAGAATCATGCGCCACGACCCCGCGGTCGGCTCGAGACTGGCTGGCTGGAGCGGCGGCAATACTTCGAACGGCCCGATGGTCTTGTCACAGCCCGCGACTATGAGCGCGAGGCCACACGACACGACCGAGAGTAGACGCGTTCTTCTACTTGATATCTTCAGGACACCAGCTCGCGTACTAGATGTGAAGCGCATAGACCAATCCCGATGTGAAGGTCGTTGACTGGCCAACGTTTCTCCCGGTGAGGACGCGTGCGGCGCCGAGGCGGAGCGAAAGATTCTTCGGGAGCGCGTACATTGCGGCCCCATCGAGCCTGACGAAGTCCATACGGTTTGAGACGAAAGGCATATCCTGCCGCCGTATGTCTCCGCCGCCAAGTGTGCGCTGTTGCACCAGGGAGATCGGAATGCGCCAATGGCCTCTGTCGACGCCAGCGCTCAGGGTGTAATCAATGACATTGGGCATCACGACTTCGTTCGTCAGGTACAGCTGCCCATTCGTGTAGTACGAGCTCCGATTCAGCCTCACGTTGCTGCACCACATGTACGAAGCGGATGCGCTGGCAAACCACGCCGAGCTGGACTGAAAGTTCAGCGTCAGATGACCTGAGGTCCGACGGCCGGCGGTGCCGATGGACAGCGGATAAAAGTCCGGAGTGTAGCTGCTCGTTGGAATTGCCGCGACCCCTGCGACAAAGGCGCTGAATGTCCCGTGCGCCGCCGAGCCGGCACTTAGAAGTCTGAATTTCGCAGCAAGCGCCAGATCCTGATAACCGCTCATGTCCTGGAGCACGCCCTGACTGGCATTCGTCCATATGTAAGGAAGTGTCGCCGTGAGGGCGAGCCTGTCGGTGACGGCATATCCGCCCATCAGGGTGACGCTCCTGGTCGTCAGAGTTCCGATGTTCCCGTTGGTCCGCTTGAGAGTGCCTTCCCAATAGTGGTCCCAGCTGTCGTGTGAATAGAACAGCCCGGCGCTCAACGTCCGCGCTGGCATCATCGATCCGTCGTCGGCAGTCTGAGCAGCTGCACCAGAGGCGCTGAGGGTAGCCAACACCAACCACTGCGCTGTTCGGGTGAGCATAGGGTAGGGTGAGATGAGGAGCCAGGTGGCCGGAACAGACTCGCTGTGGTTCGACCGGCGCCGGTGCTTACAGGTGGAGGCGAATGTAGTAACCCGCTTTCCCTTGCGCAATAACAAACTCTCGCGATATTCCCCTTTCGCTTCGACAGGAGAGGTCGCATTTGACCAAATCGTCCGACGTCATCCAGGGCACCCTGGATCTTTTGATTCTCAAGGCCCTCGCGCTGGAGCCGTTGCACGGATGGGGCATCAGCGATCACATCCGACGCATTTCGCAGGATACTTTCCGGATCGGCCAGGGGTCGCTCTACCCCGCGGTTCACCGCTTCGAAAAGCGCGGCTGGGTCAACTCGTACTGGAGGACCACCGAGAACAATCGAATAGCGAGGTATTACGAGCTCACCGCGGCGGGAAGGCACGCGCTCGCGGAGGAAATCGTGCGCTGGCGCTCCTACACGAGCGCCATGGAGCTGGTTATCGAGGCGCGGTAGGGCTACTTCGCGCGGCCAGCAGCGCGCGAGGCCAGGATCTTCTTCTGATTCTTCACGATCGCCTGCTGGTTCCGAATGATCTTGACCTGATTGGCCACTATCATTGAAAGCAGGTCCTGGTTTCGCAGGATCTTGTTCTGGTTCGCGACGATCTTTCTCTGGTTCGTCATGATCTTTACTTGGTTCTTGATTGTGGCCTGCGCCATGTCTGATCCGTTTTTTGTGGTTTCTTGATTCGAGTAGATTCGTCTGCTACCGCGTTACGATGCGGCGCGAAGGTCCGTGGGGCAAGGTCCCGATACTCGGCGCGGGGGTCATCCCACGCAGTGCGGGCAAGGCCGCAAGAACCTCCTCGCGACTCATTCCCAGCAGATCGTGACCCTCGATCAGGGCATCGAAGTCCACTGGGTAGAGATTACGCCTCCCAGGCTCGGCCAAGCCCGCGATGTTCCGTGGAGTTATCGCTCGGGCGAGCCATTCTGAAAAGTCTCGGCGCTCCTCCATCGAGCCAATTGCTCCCCGACGCTGCGTGATTTGCCTGAGTCGTCCGAGAGCTTCCCTCGGCAACCGCCCCAGCACTGGATCGCCAACCCCGAGGAATCCGCTCCAGGCAGCCGTGTCTGTCGGCTTGAGCCGCTGGCTCACTTCCGCGAACGACACAGTCGCGAAATAGAGCATCGCGTGCGAGGCAAAGAGATCGAAATGGGCCATCGCTTCATACGCGCCGGCAACGACGAGATCGATCTGATCCGCTTCAGCAGAGAGCGAGTCCCCATAGCGATTGAGCGTTTCCACATCAGGCATGCGCGAGTCGCCTGC
>JAXDME010000141.1:0-8976 GCA_034666285.1 Gemmatimonadaceae bacterium
CGCGAGAAGAGCATCGTCCGCAAGCTCAAGGAAGCGAAGGTCTCTCGCGAGATCGAATCGAAGTACGACAAGAAGAAAATTCTCGAGCTCTACCTCAACCAGATCGACCTCGGCCACGGTGCGTATGGCGTTGAGACGGCGTCGCAGCGTTACTTCGGAAAATCGGTTCGCGACCTGAATCTCGCCGAAGCGGCAACGCTCGCGGCGCTGCCAAAAGCTCCTGCCAGATACAATCCGGTTCGCTATCCCGAGCGGGCGATTCAACGCCGCAATACTGTCATTGAGCTGATGCGGCAGAACGGAAAGATCAACGACGCCGACGCGAGCAGAGCGAAGGCGTATCCGCTCCAGCTGGCGAACAAGACCGCGACAGGCGAGACCGCGCCTTATTTCGTGGAATGGGTGAGGCAGCAGCTCGACGCGCAGTTCGGCAAGCAGCTGTACGAGCAGGGCCTCAAGGTCTACACGACACTCGATCTCGACGAGCAGAATGCTGCAGAGCGCGCGCTGGAACAGCAGGCGAAGCGTATCGAAGCCGGCAAATTCGGAGCGTACACCCACGAGACGTTCGAGCACTACGTCGCCCATCGCGAAGGAGACGAGGGAACAGGAACGTCTCCGTATCTCCAGACCTCATTCCTGGCGCTCGATCCGCGCAACGGTGCTGTACGCGTGATGATCGGTGGACGCGACTTCGACGATTCGAAGTTCAATCGATCGGTCCAGGCGCTCCGCCAACCCGGATCCGCTTTCAAGCCGATCGTGTACTCAGCGGCGGTCCAGAACGGCAGACCGGCGTCGTACCTCGTCAACGACAGTGCGCTGGTTCTCCAGGTCCCGGGACAACCCGAGTGGGCGCCCCAGAACTATGACCTGAAGTTCCTCGGCGAGATCCCGCTTCGCCAATCGCTCTATGAGTCGCGCAACGTCTCGACCATCCGGCTCGGCATGGAGCTCGGCGAGCAGACTGTGATCAATGAAGCGCGAAACTTCGGCCTCACCACTCCAATCCCGCCTTATCCGTCGATTCACATCGGCGCCGCGGATGTCTACCCGATCGAGCTGATCTCCGCCTACACGGCGTTCGCGAATCTTGGCGTGCGCGCCACTCCCAACGCGATTATCCGCGTCGAGAATGCGAAGGGCGAGATCCTGTGGCAGCCAACTCCCACTCGCTCACAGGTTCTGTCGCCTGAAGAAGCGTGGCTGATGGTCGACATGATGAAGGATGTAGTGCGGCGTGGAACCGCAGCCGGAAGCGTTTGGGGCGCTGGATTCCATTATCCGGCTGGCGGGAAAACGGGAACGACCAACGACGGCACCAACGTCTGGTTCATCGGTTACACGGCTGATCTCGTGGCGGGCGCGTGGATGGGTTTCGACCGGCCGCAGAAGATCAAGGAAAACGCGCAGGGTGGCGTGCTCGCGGCGCCGGCGTGGACGGCATTCATGACCGAGGTCTACCGGAGAAAGCCACCGCCGCCCGATTGGCCGCGCCCAATTTCCATCGTCACGCGCGACATCGATATCAGCAGTGGATTGCTGCAAACGCCGTACTGTCCGCGGAATCTGGTGACGACCGAGTTCTACATCTCCGGAACTGAGCCGACGCGCGACTGCGACAAGCACGGCCAGTACGCCAATCCCGGTTTCACGCCGATCGATACGTTCAGCACCATCCCGATCACACCGTCGTCGCCTCGCAACCAGGCTCCGATCACCGTTACGCCGCCTCCGCTTCAACCCGGCTACGAAGGCGTTCAGCCTCGCAGCCAACAGCGCGCTCCGACTGTGTTCGATACGACGCGCAACCGCGGCAACATCATCCGGCGCGATTCCACTCGGCCGAGAACAGACACGAGCCCGACGGCCGTTCCTCCGCCGGCAATGACGCCGCGCTGATGCGCTACCACGCGCGCTGGGTGCTTCCCATCACCCAGCCGCCCATTGAAAATGGAACCGTCGTCGAGAGCGGCGGAGTAATCACATACGTCGGACCGCGTTCGGCCGCTCCTGCCGGTGACGACTACGACCTGGGCGACGCGATCCTGCTGCCCGGCCTCGTCAACACCCACACCCATCTCGAGCTCACCGCGATGCGCGGATTCCTCGAGAATTGTCAGTTCACGGGGTGGATAGACAAGCTGCGCCAGAGCCGGAACGAGGTCATGAGCGAAGAGATGCTGCTCGATTCCGCGCGCTTTGGGATTCTGGAAGGACTCATGGCCGGAATCACCACCTACGCCGACACGTGCTCCAGCGGAGTTGCTATGCGCGCGATGAACGAAATGGGCGTCCGCGGCATCATGTATCAGGAAGTATTCGGGCCCGATCCTTCGCAAGCCGACGACGCCATGCGCGAGCTGGAAGATCGCATCGCGAAGCTTCTGCTCGAACAGACAGACCTTGTAGGCGTTGGCGTATCACCCCACGCACCGTACACGGTGTCGGATAGGCTCTACGGCGCGGCAGCGAGCTTTGCGAACTCGAGACGGCTTCCGATGGCAATGCACATCGCTGAAAGCGAGGCCGAATTCGAGCTCGTAGCGAATGGCCGAGGGGAATTTGCCGATCGCTGGGAGCGTCGCGGAATCGCGGTCGCATTCCGCGCGCGGTCGCCCGTCGAGCTGCTCGACCGGCAGGGAGCGCTCGATCGCGGGCCTCTCCTCATCCACTGCGTGCGTATCGACGATGCCGACATCGAGATCATTGCCCGCCGCCGCTGTGCTGTGGCGCATTGCCCTGCCTCGAATGCGAAGTTCGGGCACGGCATCGCTCCGCTTCTTCCTCTCGTCGCGGCAGGAGTTCGCGTCGGGATCGGCTCTGACTCGGTCGCCAGCAACAACCGGATGGACATTCTCGACGAGGCGCGTCTGGCTGTCCTGATTCATCGCGCCGCGACCAGGCGTCACGACGCATTCGGCGCGCACCAGGCCTTGGAGCTCGCGACGATCGGTGGCGCTCGCGCCCTCGGACTCGACACACGGGTGGGATCGCTGGAGCCCGGCAAAGACGCCGATCTGGCCGCCTTCAGGACAGATATCGCTCGCACAACCCCCTTGGGCGATCCCTATTCCGCCGCGATCTTCGCCTTGCCTGGCCGTTCGGCAGACCTTGTTACAGTGCGCGGCAGGGTGCTGGTGGAGCGCGGACGCGCCCGATCGAGCGACGCCGCTCTCGCCCGGAAGGTCCGCGAAGTCGGGACCGCCCTCGCTTCGTGGGTGCCCGCTTGATATCTTCAACATTCCTCTCAGCGGGAAGCCCTGGTCAATGGCGGCAGTAGATAACCACCACCGTATCTGGCGCGACGGAAAGTTCGTCGATTGGGACGACGCCACGATCCACGTGATGAGCCACGTGGTGCACTACGGCTCGAGCGTGTTCGAGGGTATCCGCTGCTATGAGACGCCGAGCGGACCGGCTGTGTTCAGATTGGACGCGCACATGCGCCGTTTTGCGGATTCGTGCCGGATTTATCGCATGCCGCTTACGTACTCCATCGACGACATGTCCCGAGCCGCGGTCGAGACGGTCGCGGAAAATGAGCTGCCGCACTGCTACCTGCGCCCTGTTGCAATCCGAACCGGTGAGCAGATGGGTGTGCTGCCGAATGACACGCCGCTCGAAGTCTTCATCATTCCCTGGACGTGGGGCACCTACCTGGGCGCCGACGCCCTGAAGAATGGCGCAGATGTATGCGTGTCGAGCTGGAGGCGTCCCGCTCCGGACACGATTCCGATGATGGCGAAGGCCGGCGGGAACTATCTGAATGGTCAGTTGTCCAAGATGGAAGCGCGCGTCGACAATTATGTCGAAGGCATCATGCTCGACTCGTTCGGGCTGGTTTCCGAGGGAAGTGGTGAGAACCTGTTCCTGGTCCGCGACGGCAAGCTGTTCACGTCTGGCATCAGCTCCGGAATTCTCAACGGGATCACTCGCGACTCAGTTATCCGAATCGCTCGTGATATGGGGATCGAAATCGTCGAAGGCTCGATTCCCCGCGAGATGCTTTACATCGCCGATGAGCTTTTCTTTACGGGAACGGCTGCCGAGATAACGCCGATTCGCTCGGTCGACCGCATTCCGGTCGGTACGGCGAAGCCGGGGCCGATCACAGTTGGAATCCAGCGCGAGTACATGGGTATTGCGACCGGAGCGATCGAAGATCGTTACGGCTGGCTCACCCCGGTGCCGCCCCGCAGAGTATCGACGGCTACTCGTGGAAAGGTTGCCAGAGAGCGGGCCGACAACATGTCCGCATCTTCGATCTAACCCTGAGCGGCGATCGAGTTCAACGGTCCGAATAAGCTCGTTTCTGACGGGAAGGACTGTTACGGGGCGCCGTTGGCGTCGTGTTAATAGAAGTGGTGTATCAGTTGTATATTTTGGTGGGTTTGCCAAGGAGGAGTGCTTGATCGTTGGTTGTCTGGCACTGAATGCTTCGTTTGAGCCTCTGACGATGGTTCCGCTCCGCCGCGCCCTGCGGTTGGTGATCGATGGAAAGGCGGAGATAGTCGAGGCTGACGCCGATCGCGTCGTGCGTTCGGAGAGATTGACGCTGCCGCGTCCGGTGGTCATCCGCCTCACGCGCTTCATTCACGTCCCTCGCCGGTTCCGCCGCCAGGTGACGAACACATTCCTCTTCGCTCGCGATCGCTATCGCTGCCAGTACTGCGGCCGGCTTCAGATCGAGCTCAAGCCGCGCGAATCGCTGACGCGCGACCACCTGATCCCGCTCTCCCGCGGCGGCGCGAACGACTGGACGAACGTCGTAACCGCGTGCAGCCCGTGCAACACGAAGAAGGCGAACAACCTGCCGAGCGAGATCGGGATGCACCCGATGCACGCGCCGGTGGAACCGCACTTCGTGCACCTGAGCTGGGCAGTCCGACGCCTGACCGCGACCCAAGCCAAGTACATCAAGCTCTTTTACGGCGAAGAGACACTCCACCATCTCGAGGATCTGGAGCAGAGGCACCCTCATACCGTTCATCACGTCGCTCATTAAGCGGGCGGCCTAGGCATCTACGATAGTGAAGCCGGGAGCTCTCAGCGAATAAGCTGAGGGCTTTTTAGCTTTCCGACCGCAACGTTGTGAAGCTGACCCAGCTCTTGGCTTACAGCTCTCGGCTCCCGGCTTCAATTCTGTGGATGCATATGCCACCGCGCGCATCTCGACGCCGAGGCCCTAAGGCTTGAACTTCCCCGTCCTGGCCTCATAGTGCCTCTTCTCCCCACCGAGCAGCCTGACCACCAGAGTCCGAACCCCCCGCCCGAGCGCAGTCCCCGGATTCTTCTTCCCGCTGACAGCTGGCTTGAGCTCTCCCCGAAGCCATCGCTCGACTTCGTCCAGATCGCTTAGCGAGAGCGTCTCTACATCCAGCAGCAGGTTGTAGTAACCGCGCTGGCCTTTTTTCGGAACCTGAATTGCCGGGCGGTATGGGCCCTCCGCCGCGTTCTCCGCTTCATCGCTGCCAGCGAATTCTCCAAGCGATTCAACTTTTTTGTTCACCACGCGCACGACCTGGTACTTTTTCCCGAGTACGTCGTACTTCACGATCACGTCCCAGTCGAACGTCGCCTTCAGATCGTCGAACCACCGCCCCGACGTCCACCGTTCCAGACGATAGTGCAGGCGCGCGGGAAATCCGTTTGACAGGAGATCGCGCATCGAGCCGTCCGCGAGCAATCCGGAAGAGGACACCGCCGGCGGATCCTCCGCCCACGCGCTCTGAGCGGGAAGGGTCACGTCGACACGCACTTTTTGGGCATCGAGTGTAGAGGCGGAAAAGATTCCCGCCACGAACAGAAGACTCCAGCTCAGTCTCACTAGAACCGACGGTGCACGCGCAGAAACACGTTTGCCGGCTCCTTCGAGCTCGACACCGCCTTGGCTGCGTAGATCCCGAAAATGCCCAGATCGAGCCCAAGGCCGACGTCGGTTCGAAACGTTCCGAAGCGAGGGAAGCTGTGAGTCGAATACTCGAGCGTGCCCGAAGGTTGTCCTACCAGCCATCCCCTGCCTGCATCCACGAAGGCGACCGCGGTTGGACGCACCGTGAATCCGATTCCACGCAGTCTGATGGGCCGCCAGTTCAGAAAATCGAGCAGGGAAGGGTGCAGCTCATTCCGATATTCGAGCTGCGCGAGGGCGACGCGGTCGCACTGAGCCGGATTGCCCGGTGGAGGCTGCCCTCCGTCGCTGCATTGCGAGACGTCCACGATCCCGGGCTGATACTTCCGGAAATCGAATCCCGGAATCGTCCCGACTCCGCCCACCGAGAATCTTCTTTCGAGCGGCAGCTCGTCGCCGTGCAGCCAGCCACCCAGGACGAGCCGCGCGTTGATCCATGAATTCGGCGACAGCCTGTTGTAGCGGCGGAGATCAAGCAGCCCCCGTCCGTATGCAAGCTCTGACACTGGACTCGGTCGGGCGAGTGGTGACGCTAGCCCGGGATCTATCACCCGGCCAGAGCCGCGCTCGTATTCAGCCAGGATCAACCAGCCAGTGGACGGATTTACATCGTCGTTCCTGGTGTCGATGTTCGCGCGCAGGACGCCCGTGTGAAACCTTCCGGCGTCTACGAGCGGGTTCGGCCGCCACCGTGTTCCATTTCTGAAAACCGAGAAGACGCTTCTCGTGCGCTCGGACGCCCATCGCTCATCACCCCAATCCACGGAGAGGCTGCTCCGCGAGCTCATGTGAAAAGTGCCCGTACCCTTCGCGCCGTGACGATTGAAGTAGTCGCGGAAATCGCGACGAACAAAAAAAGAGGCGAGCCCGGCGTCTGGATCGGGGAGCTGCCACGTCTCTACCGGGGTGACCACATCGTAGGACGAGATGCCCAGCTCGTACCCGCGCTCCCGCCCAACACGCATTTTGGCGTTTACGTTGTGGCCGATGTTCTCGTGGTCCCAGTGGAAAGAGTCCGCACTGCGGATTATTCCGAAAACCGAAACGTTGAACGCGGCTTTGCCGGAGCTGTCATGGAATACAGGACCTATGTAGACAGGCAGTCCTTCGACCCGATTGTATGTCTTTCCGGAGGTCAGGATCAGTCCGCTGCTACGGCCCGATCGCGCCCATAGTCCGAGGCGCTCTGCGGTGGTGTCTGTTCCGAGACTGTCGCCGTGCTGCGCCAGCGCCAGTCTTGGCCCGACACACGCGACTAGAATGCAGATTGCCCGAATCGTCCGTGCAGTTTTCATCATGTCGCCCTTGATGCCCTGGTCGCATTGAGTCCGAGTCGCTTCATGCGCCGATAGAGATTTGGTCGGTCGGTCTGAAGTTGTCTCGCCGCGTCGGCGATGTTTCCGCCCGCTTCCGCGAGTGCGCGCGCGATGACTGTGCGTTCGAAGCTGTCGAGTCTGTCCGCGAGCGATGTCGGGCCCGTCGAACCCGGTCGTCCCTGGTCGCCAACTTTATCCAGCGCCCGTGTTGGCGTGATCGGACTGGAATCAGCCGTGTCCTCGCGATCCACAATCAAAACATCTTCGACGTATTGACCGGTGATCTCGGCTCCCGGGTGCATGATCGCCAGGCGTTCGATGATGTTGGCGAGCTCGCGTACGTTGCCGGGCCACGGATAGTCTTCCAGCAGCTGGAGCGCGTCACTCCTCCACCGAGGCTTGGCCTGTCCGGTGCGCTGCAGAAACTGCTCCGAGAAGTGCGCGACAAGCTCGACGATGTCCTCGCTTCGTTCGCGCAACGGCGGAATCGCCAGCGGAATTACGTTCAGCCTGAAATACAGATCCTCGCGGAATGTGCCTCCGCGCACCCCGCGCTGCAGATCGTGGTTGGTGGCGGCGATGATGCGGACATCGGTTCGAATCACCCGGTTTCCTCCCACCCGCTGGATTTCCTTCGCCTCGATTGCGCGGAGAAGCTTTGCCTGCGCGTCAGGACCGAGATCTCCAACTTCGTCGAGGAACAAAGTCCCATGGTGCGCCAGCTCGAATCTTCCGATCCGCGTCTGCGTCGCGCCGGTAAATGCGCCACGCTCGTGGCCGAACATCTCGCTCTCGACGAGGTCGCGCGGAATCGCGGCGCAGTTCACTCTCACGAACGGTTTCTCGCGACGCGGACTTGCATCGTGGATGGCGCTGGCAACGAGCTCCTTTCCGGTGCCGGATTCACCCGTGATGAGAACGCGCGCATCGGTAGGTGCGACCCGCGCGATCATCTGACGGACCGCCGCCATCTCGGCACTCTTGCCGACCATGTCCCCGGTAAATCCCAGCTCTGCGCGCAACGCCCGCGCAACCCGGCGCGTCTGCCTCAGCTCGAGTGCGGATGCAACGGCGAGCAGCACTCCTTCCGGCGTAAGTGGCTTCTCCAGAAAGTTGAATGCGCCCAGCTTCGTGGCCTTCACGGCGTCGGCGAGGCCGGCCCGCCCGCTCATCATTATTACTGGAAGGTCTGGAGCGACGTCTCGCAGTCGAGCGAGGGTAGCCATTCCATCGAGGTCGCCCGGCATCATCAGGTCGACCAGCGCGACATCCGGTTCCCCATCCTTCACGCGCGCGACTGCTTCGACTCCGCTCGGAGTCTCAGTTACTTCGTAGCCTTCGCCTGTGAGCAGCGCGCCGACCATCCGCCGAATGTTCGGCTCGTCGTCGGCGATGAGGACTATCGGCACTTACGTCGCGCGATCCCGCGCGGACGTCCCACTCGACGCGCCGGACGAGCTTTTTCCCTCCGAGAGAAGCTTCGTGGTGAATCGCTGTCCCTCGGAGATTCGCTCGACTTCGAGGGCGACCGAATCTATCGCCTGCTCCATTCGCTCGAGCCTCGCCGCGACTTCGCTCGGAATCTGCGGATTTCGCGATTGGGCATCCATGCGCCGTGAATACGCTCGCGCCAGTGGAACGCCAACGGCGAGGACAATCGCGGTGACAAAAGCGCCGAGTGGAACAGCTATTTCCGGTCCCATATCAAAGCTTCCGGAGAACTACAATGTGCGGTCCCATATTACG
>JAXDME010000142.1:0-4075 GCA_034666285.1 Gemmatimonadaceae bacterium
ATGAGATGCTCGAGTTCAACCGACACCACTCCTCAGGATCAAGCGCTGGGCACGTCGCGATCGAGGTTGCTGAGCTGAAGGCGACCACGCCGTTGGAAATAGAAAGCCAACACAAAGAGCTTTCGGGTTCGTTCATTTCCTACTTCGAGATTCCGTCCAATGGCGATGTCCCGGCCCTCATCAAAGCGATCGCGCGGGTCGGTTCCCGGGCAAAGATTCGAACCGGGGGCGTTGCTCCTGAAGCATTTCCGCCAGCGGAAGAAATCATTGCCTTCATCGCGGGCTGCAAACGAGAGGGAGCGCCGTTCAAGGCCACCGCGGGGTTGCATCATCCGGTTCGAGGCATGTATAAACTCACCTACGAGCCAGACGGACCGACGGGAAGAATGTACGGATTCCTGAACGTCTTCATGGCTGCAACGCTCATGTATGCGGGTGAGCCCGACGATACCGCGCTCGCCGTTCTCCAGGAGGAGGATCCTCTGGCATTTTCTTTTTCCGACGACGCGATCGCGTGGCGCGATAAGCGCGTCAACGCCGACCAGATCCAGGCATCGCGCGCCGACTTTGCCATTTCATTCGGTTCATGCTCTTTTCGTGAGCCAGTCGATGAGATCCAGAGTCTCGCCAACGCCGCACGACCAGGGAATCAGTGAACCAGACGCACGATCCGGCACTTACGTCATGGGTTGAGTCGGCCAATTCTCCCGACTCCGATTTCCCGATCCAGAATCTCCCATTCGGCGTATTCTCGCGCAAAGGTGAGACAGAGCGTCGCGTCGGCGTCGCGATCGGGGATCAGATAGTCGACGTCGGGGAATCACTGAGCGCGAATCTGTGGACCGGAAAAGCGCGCGACGTCGCGCGCTTCTGCGACAGGCCGACGATGAAAGAGCTGATGGAGGCGCCGCGGGAAGCCTTGTCGGAGTTCCGCGCGCGCCTGAGCGAGTTGCTTGCCGGAACCCCAGGCGACGAGAGCGCAATCAATCCGCTACCGCCTGGCGCGCTCGTCCCGATGTCGGAAGCCGAGATGCGTCAACCTACGGACATCCGCGACTACACCGATTTTTACGCTTCGATCTATCACGCCACCAACGTTGGAAAGCTGTTCCGCCCCGAGAGCCCCTTGCTTCCGAACTACAAGCACGTCCCAATCGGTTATCACGGGCGGGCGTCGTCGATTGTGATCAGCGGAACCGAGGTGCGTCGTCCGAAAGGCCAGACGCTCGCTGTCGGCGCGAAGAATCCAACCTTCGGCCCCTCTCAGATGCTCGACTATGAAGCCGAAGTCGGTTTTTTCGTGGGGCAGGGAAACGCCATGGGCGAGCCGGTGTCGATCGACGAAGCCGAGGATCACATCTTCGGGATTTGTATCGTAAACGATTGGTCGGCGCGGGATATTCAGTCGTGGGAATACCAGCCGCTCGGCCCTTTCCTCTCCAAAAGCTTCGCCACCAGCATCTCACCGTGGGTGGTGACGTGGGAAGCACTGGAGCCGTATCGAAGTCCCGCTTTCTTCCGTCCGCCAGGCGATCCGCAGCCTCTTCCCTATCTCTCGCACGAAAAGGACAAGAACGAAGGCGGACTTGATCTCACCATAGAGGTTTACATCCGGTCGATGCTGATGCGTGAAGGTCACTTGCGCCCGTCGCGACTCAGTGCGGCTTCGCTGGCCGACATGTACTGGACGCCCGCCCAACTGCTCACCCACCACACAAGCAACGGCTGCAATATGCAGTCAGGCGATCTGTTCGCGAGCGGAACCGTGTCCGGCCCGGACGCCGGGTCCCAAGGATGCCTCCTCGAGCTCACCCGACGCGGAGCCGAGGCGATTGTTCTTCCCACGGAAGAAGAGCGAAGGTTTCTGCACGACGGGGATGAGATCATCATGAAGGCATTTCTCCAGCGCGAAGGTGCCGCCCGGATCGGCCTTGGCGAGTGCACTGGCCTCATTGTAGCATCTTCCTCGCGGTAACACTCAACCACAATCGATGTCTGTTTCAAAGAACGGGCGTGAGCCCTTGTACATCGTGCGCACCTCCCACATCCACGGCCGCGGCGTCTTCGCGCTGCGCTATATCCGGAAGGGAACCCGGATTCTGGAATACACAGGTGAGCACATTGACAACGACGAAGCCGATCGCCGTTACGACGACACGAAGATGAAGCGCCACCATACATTTCTGTTCACGCTCGACAAGAACACCGTCATCGACGGGGCGGTGAACACGGGTGGTGGAGACGCCAGCTTCATCAATCACTCGTGCGATCCGAATTGCGAAGCGGTGATCACGGGAAAGAAAATATTCATCCACGCGCTGCGTGGCATCGAGCCTGGCGAGGAGCTCGCGTATGATTACCAGTACGAGCGCACCGGGAAGAACGACGCGGAGCTCGAGAAGTTTTATCTCTGCAAATGCGGCGCTGACAACTGCCGTGGATCTATAATGAAGCCCGCGAAAAAACGCCGGTCGAAGCGCCGACCCGCAAAGAAGCGATTGGCCAGGCGCTAGTGGCGGGTCTGGACTTCGTCCGTGCACTGCTTTTATTCCAGCCTGAACTCAAATCGGAGCATCCTGCATGCGTCTCGTCAACCGCGCACTCGCGTTCACATTTGCGCTTGCGACTTCGGCGGCGGCACAGACTTCAGCCGTCCCTATTCAAACCAGGCCACTCGACCCGGCCAATCTCGACCGATCGGTATCGGCGTGCACCGACTTCTACCACTTCGCGAACGGTGGATGGATCAAGACCCATCCGGTTCCCGCCGCGTTCTCGCGGTGGGGCAGCTTCGATGAGCTGACCGAGAACAATCAGGCAAACCTCCTGACAATCCTCCGCAGCGCTGCCGCCAACGGCAACACCCAGGCGAGTGCGGATCTGCGCAAGCTCTCGGTGTACTACGCGTCGTGCATGGACTCCGCGGGCGCCGAACGCTCGGGAGCACAGCCGATCGCGGCGGAGCTGTCGCGGATCAGCGCCATCGGCAACCGCGCCCAGGTTGAATCCGAGGTCGCCAGGCTGCACTCGATGGGCGTGCGAGCTCTCTTCGGGTTCGGCGCCTCGCAGGACGCAAAGAACAGCACCGATGTCATCGCCGGCATCAATCAGGGCGGACTTTCCTTGCCGGATCGAGACTACTACCTGAATCCGGACAAGCGTTATTCCGACATCCGCGCCAATTATCAGGACCACGTCGCGCGGATGTTCCAGCTCGCGGGAGAAAGCGCAGCGCAGGCTGCGACCGACGCCCAGAGAGTCGTCACGATAGAAACAGCTCTCGCCAAGCCCGCCAAAACACGCGTGGAGCTGCGCGATCCCAATGCCAACTACCACAAGATGACGGCGGCCGAAGTCGCTCAGCTCGCTCCGGGCTTCAACTGGCCGACCTTCTTTTCCGGTGAGGGGCGGAGTGACATCTCCACGATCGACGTTCAGAATCCCGTTTTCCTGAAAGCCGCGGACAGTCTGCTCAGCTCTGCTTCGCTCGACGACTGGAAGGCGTACCTGCGCTGGAACGTCATCAATTCCGCTGCTCCCAATCTGAGCTCGGCGTTCGTGAACGAGGACTTCCGCTTCGGAAGCACCCTGAGCGGCGCGAAGGAGATGTTGCCTCGCGATAAGCGTTGCGCGCGCGCGACCGACGGAGGTCTGAGAGATGCGCTTGGCCAGGCATACGTTGCGCAGTACTTCACTCCCGCAGCGAAGCAGCGCGCGCTGGAGATGGTCCGCAATCTCGAGTCTGTATTCCATGACCGGATCCAGACCCTGGGATGGATGAGCGACACCACGAAAACGCAGGCAGAGACAAAGCTCGCGGCCTTCACGATCAAGATCGGCTACCCGGTCAAGTGGCGGGATTATTCCTCACTCACCATCCAGCCGGGTCCTTTCCTCAATAATGTGCTCGCGGTGCGGCAGTACGAGCGTCGCCGGAGCCTGTCCAGAATCGGCCAGCCCGTCGATCGCACGGAATGGGGCATGACGCCTCCGACGGTCAACGCGTACTACAACCCGCAGATGAATGAGATCGTGTTTCCGGCCGGGATTCTCCAGCCGCCCTTCTTCGATCCAA
>JAXDME010000143.1:0-24342 GCA_034666285.1 Gemmatimonadaceae bacterium
GCATTCACGACGGATGGAAAGCAGTTCTTCTTTACGCTTGACGAGCGACTCAGCAACGTGCGGTGGGCGGAGTTGCTCAACCGCTAAGCGCGGCCGCGATTCCTCGAATGTTCCGCGCGTGCACTTCGCGGACGCCAGTCCGAGATAGCAGCTCGCGCACGTTGTGATCGCGAACTCCACCGCCGGCAAGGATCGCGATCCGATCGCGAGCCTGAGCGACCAGCCCCGAGAGTGTCGAAGCGCCCTCCAACGCCGTAGCCGCTCCGCCTGACGTCAGCACTCGGCTAACTCCGAGCTGAATCAGCTGCTCGAGCGCTTCGGCAAGATCCGGCGCGCGATCGAAAGCGCGGTGAAAAGTGATCGGCAGTCCGGCAGCCGCGCTCGCCAGGGCGCGCGTGCGCTCGACATCTACGCGAGCATCGGCGGTAAGAACCCCAGTCACGATTCCGGCAACTCCCATGCTGCGAACGTTCACGATGTCGCGTGTCATCCAGGCGATCTCGTCCGCCGAGTAACTGAAGGCGCCGCCTCGCGGCCGAATCATCACGAACACAGGAATGTGCGTTTTATCGAGGACCTCGGCGATCAGCTCTTCGCTCGGCGTGGTGCCGCCGGCGTCGAGGTTAGCGCAAAGCTCGAGACGGTTAGCGCCGTCGCTCTGGGCCTCGAGCGCAGCCTTTAGCGATTCTACCGCCGCTTCAATGAGTATCAGCGGACGTCCGATGCTCTGGCCGCATCAGTGTCGCTCCATATCTCACGAAGCACGCATTCGTGAATCACCGTTGCGGGCCATTGCGGATCGTAATGCTCGCTGCTGATCATCCGCGAGAGTGTCAGCCGCTTTCCTTCCCCCCATACGACCATCACCGCCTCTTTTGCGGATGCGATCGTATCGATGCCGACGCTTATCCCGTGTCGCGGAACTTCAGAGAGAGCTTCGAAAGCAGGAAAGGTCTGGAGATTGTCGCGGCGGGTGTCCTCCGAGAGCTGGATAATTCTGGTTCGGGTCGCGCGAGCGCTGCCTGGTGGATTGAATGCAACGTGTCCGTCGCTCGCGCCCGAAGCCAGGATGAAGAAATCGATTCCGCCGGCATCCGCGATCTTGTCGTCGCACGCTTCCGGCTTAGCAGGATCGGGAAACCAGACAGAGTCTTCGCGCAGATGGTTAGCGGGCCGAAGACCTTCGTTGAGCGCAGCCGCTATTTCCTGCTTTGCGAAGTGATGGCATGACCATGCCTTTTCAGCGGGCGCGTATTCGAGGCGATGATCGCGCTCTATCAGGTATTCGTCCATCATCACCAGTATGACGTGGCTGATATTCTGTTTTGTCTCGCCCAGACGTCGCGACATCGCGCGATAGATCGGCCGCGGTGTGCGGCCGGTTGGGCATCCGAGGAGAAAGGGCGCTCCCGCCAGGCGTGCTTGCTCGATTCTGTTGAGGATGCGTTGCGCGAGTTCCGCGCCAAGCGCGTCCGGCGAGGGAAACACGCGCACCGCTATCGGCATTTGTGGCTAGGCCAGCGGATCGAGGAAGAGACTGGCGGCGCCGACCATCCCGTCCCAACCCTCGAACGAAGAACCCATGACTCGCGTGGCCTCGCGAAACTCCGGACGAACGTGCTCCCTGTAGCTGGCGCGCGTCGGCTCCAAAAGTAAATCGCCGGCCGCGGCGATTCCTCCACCGACGACGATTCTATCGGGCGAGAAAAGCGGTGACAGGGAAGCGAGCCCGAGGCCGAGCCACCAACCCGTCTCGGCAACTGCCTTCCGCGACGACTCGTCTCCATCGCGTGCCGCGGTGATGATCTCTCGCACCGTCCGTCCGTTTCCACGCTCCGAGAGAGCGGCGACGTTGACCATGGCCTCGAGACAGCCGCGGGCGCCGCAGCTGCAGAGGCGACCGTTACGGTCGACGATGACGTGGCCGATATCGCCCGCGCATTCGCCTGTGTAGCGCAACAATTCTCCGGCGATGATCACGCCGCCCCCGAGTCCGGTGCCGACGGTGACGCCGAGCAGCCGCGCCGAACCCCGTCCCGCGCCATGACGGTACTCGGCGAGAACCGCGGCGTTGGAGTCGACTTCGAGACGGCACTCGAGCGAGAGGCGCTCCTCCAGAGCAGAGCGTAACTCGAACTCGCGGAGTGCTGGCAGGTTCGCGTTGTGTATCATCGCGGAGCGCCCGGCGTTGAGAAACCCTGCCACCGAGACCCCGAGACCGGCTACCGCGTTCTTTTCGGCGGCGGTCGCGTCAAGCATAGGTCGAATGGCGGCCACGATCGAGTCGACAACGGGAATAGGCTCGCCCAGCATGGTCATGGGCACGCGCTCACGCTTCAGAACGCCGCCATCAGCAGCAACGATCCCGATCTTGATCGCGCTCCCGCCGATATCAATCGCGCCTGCCAGCCGCATCATAGTGCGGCTCGCGCGAGCTCCGGCTTTTTCCAGAGATCGATCGGCTTGGAGATTCCCTTCGGGCGGAACGGAAGCATGATTTTCTGTCCGAGCCCCGCCGACGCGTAGGCGGCGTAGAGAACTTCCTGCACGACGCGCCCCGTCTCTCCGTCGGAAATCGGTTTCTCCTTTCCGCGTACACATCGCGCAAAATGCCGCATCTCCTGGGGAAATCCGTAGTTCCAGTGCTCCTCGAAGACCGGGTACGTCCACCCCTTCGTCGAAGACGCCTTCTCGACCGCGTATCCGAACCCGACCTCCGAGTAGGTCGGTAGGGCGTTCCCCATCAACATGTCTGCGTACGTCTGTCCCTTGTCGCCGAAGATCTCGATCGAATCGTCCATTCCGCCCGGGCGGTTCCAGCTGCTCTCGACCATTCCGATCGCGCCGTTCTCGAACTCGATGATCGTGATCGCTTCGTCGTCGCCCTTCGTGCGCTTGCTGTTGACTTGAGTCGAAAGCTGCGCGTACACGCTCTTCACGCGTTGTTTGCCGAGGAACCACCAGCAGAACGCGATACCATGGCAGCCGAGGTCCATGAGTGCTCCTCCGCCGGACTGCTCGACGTCCCAGAACCAGTCGGAGTGCGGTCCGGAGTGCTTCTCGCCTTGCTTCACGAGATGGATGCGTCCGAACGCGCCTTCGTCGGCCATCTGCTTCGCCTTTACGTATTTCGGCGCAAAGAACAGCTCCTCCGCGTAAAGGAGAAGGACACCGGCTTTAGCGCAGGCGTCGATCATCGCGTCGGCTTCTTCGAGGGTGACGCAGAGAGGCTTCTCGCAGACTACATGCTTCCCGGCGGCCGCGGCGTCGATGGTGATTTTCGCGTGCAGGCGATTCGGAGCGGTGATCGAGATCATCTCGACCGCCGGGTCGCCCAGCATTTCGCGATAGTCTGAATAGAAGCGCGGTATGCCGTGGCGCTGAGCGAACGCTTCCGCGTTTCCCCTCGTTGGCGACGCAACTGCGACGACTTCCATCTCCTCAGGCATAGCCTTGACCGATGCCGCTATGCAGTCGGCCTGAAAGCGGGAGCCGACGATTCCTATCTTAACCTTCGACACTTGTGGCTACTCCTTTGTGACGACGCCCGACATCATGCCCACGCCGGCTGTCCGGGCTCGAGCGGAACGCATCCTACCCACTTTCCGGGTACCATCACGTAGCGAAGCGCCTTCGTCATTCCGATTTCGGAGGAGAAGTACGCGCGAAGAGAGAGCTCTCGAACGAGTCCGAAATAATGTGGAGGGCCCGCCTTCTTCGCTTCAGCATCGAGCTCGCGGAGTACCTGCTCGCGCTCCTTTTGCGGGAGCGACGCAAAGCTGTCGCCGCAGCGCTTCCGGCACATGCTTCGAAACTCCTTTAGTCCGTCCACTACGCGTTGTTGGACGTCAGGCTCGTAACAATCGCTGAGGAGCAGGTTGATCGCGGCGCCGGCGCCCGCCGCCCTCGCGCCAGGAGACGATGGCGTAGTGGGAAGCAGAGTATCGGCAATTTCCTCGATCAACGATTGGTCGTCGAGCGTCAAGACCCTGCCGGCCGGCCTGGTCGAATCGCGCGCACACGCGACGAGAAACCCATTGGAGGTGACGAGCACACCCCCGATCAATGCGGTGGCAGCCTTCACGGCTTCTCGTCGGTTCATCGGCGGCATCAGGGCCGGTCTCTCACAGATTCTGCTTCGCCATCTCGCCGGCGGCGTGATTCACCGCCCGCGCAGTGAGCGCCATGTACAGGATGGATGGACTCTGGTTGCCGGTCGAGGTCATGCAAGCCCCGTCGGTGACGAAGACGTTCGGGCACGCGTGAACCTGATTCCACTTATTGAGCATCGACGTCTTTGGGTCGCTTCCCATGCGCGCACCGCCCATCTCGTGGATGTCGAGTCCGGGAGCCTGGTGGTTGTCGCGCGTCTCGACGTCGTGACAGCCGGCAACCTCGAGCATCGCTTGCGCCTCGGTCCGCCAGTCGCGAATCATCTTCTCGGCGTTGTCGTCGTATCCTACCGAGGTGACAAGCCGGGGAATGCCCCACTGATCCTTCTCTGTCTCGTGCAGTCGAACGTGATTGGTTTCGCGCGGAATCGTCTCGCCCTGCATGTACATGTAGATCCCCCACGGCCCCGGCTTCGCAAGCGCGTCCTTATAGCCGCCACCAACGCTCTCAGCCGTCGGCTCGCCACGCTCCCGGTACGCGCCGGTGAAGGTGGTGTAGCCGCCGACAAAATCCGTGTCCTGCTTCCCCAGATTGCGGAAGTTTACCAGGATGCATTCGGTGGGGTTTCTAATGTAAAAGTATTTGTCTTCGAACCCCGAGATCCTGCCGCTCGCGCCAGTGCGATAGTTGTGGTGGGCGACATATTTGCCGAGCACGCCGCTGTCATTTCCGAATCCGTGTGGAAAGCGAGACGAGGTTGAATTGAGAAGGATGAGGTTGGTGTTGAGCGCTGACGCGTTCAGGAACACGATGCGCGAGTGATACTCGGTGATCGCGTGTGTCTTCGCGTCGATCACTCGTACGCCTGTAGCTTTGCCTTTCGCTTCGTCGTAAATGATGGAGTGGACGACGGAATCGGGTCGGATTGTGAGGTTTCCCGTCTTCGCGGCCCAGGGGAGAGTCGATGCGTTCGAGCTGAAATAGCCGCCGTATGGACATCCACGCATGCACAGGTTGCGCGCCTGACACGTCCCTCGGCCCTGCTGAAGGTGGATCTCATTTGGCTTCGACAGGTGTGCCCACCGCCCCTGGACAACGTAGCGATTGCCATAGTGCGCCCGAACGCTGTCGCTCAAGTGCTTCTCTACACAATTGAAATCGAAAGGCGGGAGATACTCTCCATCGGGCATCGCTTCGATGCCGTCCGCATTCCCGCACACACCGATGAACTTCTCGACATGGGAATACCAGGGGGCGACGTCATCGTAGCCGATCGGCCAATTCATCCCATAGCCCTGACGCTCGGGGGCGGTGAATTCGTATTTACTCCAGCGCTGGCAGGCCCGTCCCCAGATTATCGACTTGCCGCCTACCTGGTATCCGCGGATCCAGTCGAATGGCTTTTCCTGCACGTACGGGTGATCGCGATCCTTCACGAAGAAGTGCGCGGTGTCTTCGCCGTATCCGGCGGCCTTGCTGATCAGCGGATTCTCTTTCAGCTGCTGCCGCGACATTGCTCCGCGGTGGGGCAGGTCCCACGGGCGGACATCCATCGTAGGATAGTCCTTGATATGGACTACGTTGCGACCGCGCTCGAGCACCAGCGTCTTGAGTCCCTTCTCGCACAATTCCTTCGCCGCCCATCCACCCGAGATGCCCGAGCCCACGACGATCGCATCGAACGAGGTGACGTCAGTGGTCACAGAGAGGGTTCCAATGAGAGAAGCGCGCGAGAGCGGCGGCGTAGCGAGCGCGGAAAAAATAACCCCGGGTGCGTTTCACCTGCAACGTGAGGGCGTGCGTCTCAGCGAATTGTTATTTCTTGAGAAAGCCAGTCGAGCCCTGCTTATCCAGCAGAAGGTTGGTCACGATCTGTTTGAGCTTCTGATTTTCATCGCGTAGCTCTCGCACTTCGCGCGATTCGCTCGCTATTCCGCCGTGCTTGGCCCGCCAGCGGTAGAAGGTGGTCTGCGTGATTCCCAATTTGCGGCAAACCTGCACTGCGGGCGTTCCAGCCTTTACCTGCCGGAGCGCATGCACAATCTGGGCTTCAGTGAATTTGCTTGGTCGCATCAGTCGGTCCCCCATCGATGCGTGCCAGGATCGAAGGTCCACCAGGTGGTGAATCTCTTGTCTGCTTTATGATCTCGGCGTTGCTGGAACCGGACGAATGTCCGGCTCCAGCAAGCGCCCACTCTAGGTTAGAGTGATGACCATGTTTTGCCCGCGTCATGGCGCATTGCGCGCCAAGCGCGGGTCAATCTGCGTTATGGCAGTGTGATCGTGTCGCCCGTACCCAGCGTCACCGCGCCAGCCGAGCGCGCCAAGGCGCGTCCGATGAGCGTGACGTTGTCGTTCAACGTGATGCTCGCCAGAGAAAGGATGTTGCCCTTCCAGTTCGAGCCGGTACCGATCGAGGCTGAGCTGCCAACCTGCCAGTAGACGTTCTTGGCCTGCGCACCGTTGATCAGGTTGATGGTTCCAACCCCGGTGAGCCCGCTGCCGGCCTGGAAGACGAAGACCGCGTTCGGATCTCCGCCACCATCGAGAGTCAGCGTTCCCGTCATGCCGATCGTGCTCGCGCTGCAATAAACACCGGCCGGTTTGGTCGATCCGGCGCCAATATCCGCAGTGCCCACAACCGTTCCGCATGGCAGTCCGGCCAGCGTGTTGTACGCAACCGTATTGTCTGACTGCGCCTGCGCCGCTACAGCGTCAGTTATGTGCTGTGTGCCTGTGACCACACACGCTGGGCTGCCGAGCACGACCGCTGTGCCTGGGCTCAGGCCGATGTCGGCGTTGATGGTGCCGCCAGTGACACATGTGATCGTCGATCCGGCGAGAATACCCATCGAACTTGCCGCTCCGAGATTCACGATCGGCGCCGGAGGAGACGTCGTTGTAACCGTGACGGTCGCGGTGCCGAAGATGGAGCCGCTCGTCGCCCGGACCGTATTCGGGAACGTTCCTGCTGTCCCGCCAGCCGTAAAGAGACCCGAAGCGGAGTTGATTGCACCACCACCATTGGTGACCGTCCAGACAGGCGTGATCGGAACCACATTTCCGGCTGCGTCTCTGCCCACGGCCGTGAACTGTTGCGTGGTGTTGACCTGAAGCGTGACTGGGTTTGGCGTAACGGTGATCGTCGCCAACGCGCCGGCCGTCACGATGACAGTAGCCGTCCCTGAGAGCGATCCGCTGGTCGCCACAACCGTATTGGTATACGTGCCCGGAGTGGTGCCGGCAGTGAACAGTCCCGTACTGCTGTTGATGGTGCCAGCGGTCGGGTTGACGACTGACCAGACGGGCGTGCTCGCGACGACATTACCGTTCGCGTCCTTGACGACGGCCGTAAATTGCTGCGTCGTGCTGATCGGCAGTGTCGCGGGATTCGGCGTGACTGTGATGGAGGCTGCTGCGCCGGGCGTCACAATGACAGTTGCTGTGACCGTAATGCCGCTACATGTCACCGTCACGGTGTTTGTAAACGTCCCAGCCGTCGTGCCCGCTGTAAACAGGCCAGTCGGCGAAATGGTGCCGCCCCCGGCGACAACTGCCCACGTTGGCGTGGTACCGGTGATGACCTTTCCGTTTCCATCTTTTGTCACGACTGTGAACTGCTGCGTTCCGTTCACGGGGAGCGTGACGGATGTTGGTGCGATGGTCAGCGATGTTATCGGGCTGAAATCGGTGCTGCTTGAACATGCCGCAACGAACAGCACGGCGAACGCGCTCGCAACGATTACCCGTGCGATGCGCGCGCGTTGCGCTAGAGATCGTGCTACGCGGCTAATGTTGACGCTTTCCATCGGAACCCCTCCTGACCAGATGCGTGTGAAGCGAGCGGGCGCGGATGGCGTCCTTGTTCGCAGGATCTTCCGAGGGGCAGACGTGACGTTACAACCACCTCGTCGGCAGATGTTCTGATGTTAGTGCACGCCATTTCCTTCACCTATCGCCTAAATGGGTGAAAGAGGACTACGCCTTTTGGGGGACTACCCCCGAACCATCAGGCGAGCATTCGGGTGCAGTGGAGACTTGCGGGCGTCTCACGGGGTGCAACTCGAGCATGCCGAGCAGCGGCATGCGGATGCGCACCAACTAATCGACTAACTATTGAAGTGATACGGAAGCGTCCGGGCTCTGCCGCTACTCGTCCTGACTGTGCGCGTAGGCGGCGATCTGAAGGCGACTGTGAAGAGCGAGCTTCTCCATCACGTTGCGCACATGACTCTTCACCGTGTCGGTGGCGATGTTGAGCCGCTTTGCGATCTCCTTGTTGCTCAACCCAACCGCGATTAGCGCGATTACCTCGCGTTCCCGCTGGGTCATTTTCACAGACTCGAGCGCAGCCTCGCGACCCCTGCTGACAGCGGTCCTGGCAATTTGAGAGAAGAGTGTTCCCGTCATCGTCGCCGGCAATACACGCGCACCGTCGGCCACCGAGCGGATTGTCCCCACAAAGTCTTCGAACGTGGCGTCCTTTAGTATGAATCCGGCCACGCCAGCATTCACAAACTCGGCGATCTCCTCGTGCATCGGCAGGAGATCCATCACGATGACACGGGAATCGGCCATGTCCTTTTTTACTGACTCGGCCAGGCGAAGAGAATTCCGGTCCTGCAATCCGACGTCCAGAAGAACGACTTTCGGATTGATCTTTTTCAGCATCGAGGATTCGAGGCTCGTTGCCGCCAGAACCACCTGAACGTCGGGGAGCTCGTTCAACATGTCTGTCATGCCTTCGCGGACCAGACGATTGTCTTCGATTATGGCGACGGTAATCACTCGAAAGCTTCCCTCGTACTCAATAGTGCGTTGAGAGACAATGTGTCATCCGTTTCCACCGTGCGCCAGACGGGAAGGACCGGTTATGTGTGTCCCTCATCTACACTACCGGAACGCCGCCATTGCGCGTCACCTTGCGTAATACAGCTCTCGCTGGAGCGCCTTCGTGGCCGCCCACCTTGATCGGCAGCACGATCAGGTCGTAATCCCCGCTAGCGATCCGATCGAGCGCCAACCCCTCGACGATTGGAATGCCTTTGCCCAGCAGAATTCGATGGGTCAGCGGCGCAGGTCCGCCGAATTGTTCCGCCGAGAGGTAGTCGATTCCAACGAGCTTTACCCCTGCGTCGGCGAGCAGCTGCGCCGCGTCGGGCGCTATGTAGGCGAAATCCCGATGAAACGTAGAAGAATGCATCCAGCCTCGTTGCGAGCTCCTGGTTCGGAAGAGCACTCTCGACGCGCCCTTCCATTTGTGCCGGTTCAGCTCCGCGGCGTCGATCGACTGTACTGCGTCCGGAATGTCGATGACTCGCGCGGGGCCGATCAAGGGCTCGAGCGGCACGCGATCGATCGACGCGCCATCGCGGATAAAGTGCATCGGCGCATCAATATGAGTTCCGCTGTGCGCGCCCATCGAATACGCTGACAACGTAAAGCCATCGCCTTTACGCATGTCATCGAGAAAATCGAACTTCAGCGGGGCATTTCCCTCGTAAACCGGTGTGGTAGCCGGATCAAGCGTCGCTGTCGCGTCGATCCAGGGGTTTGGCTTAGCCGCGGCCTCGAGTGAAGACGACTGCGTCTGCGCCTTGAACGCCATTGCTCCCAAAGCCACGAGGCCCGCAGCCGTCATGGGGATCCAGGTACTGTCCCTTTTCATGTCTATCCCTTGGTCAGAAGCTCAGATCAGAAAACTCAGAAGCATTGTGAATGCCAGTCCCGCTAATCCGATGATCGTTTCCGCGACGGTCCACGTCTTCAAGGTCTGCGGTACGGTCATGTTGAAGAATTCCTTGATGAGCCAGAAGCCGGCATCGTTCACGTGAGAGAGCATCAGCGACCCTGCCCCCGTCGCGAGCACGAGCAGCTCCGCGCTCGTCCCCGGAATTGCCGCGGCGATAGGCGCCACGATGCCGGCGGCGGTCGTCATAGCCACCGTCGCCGACCCGGTGGCAACACGTATGAGCGTCGCTACTGACCAGGCCAGAATGAGAGGCGAAGCGTGTGACCCAATCGCCATATGCGCGATGGCGCCTCCCACACCGCTCTGTACCAGCACCTGATTGAAGCCGCCACCCGCGCCAATCACCAGCAGTATCGTGGCAGTCGGACCGAGGCAGTCGTTGCAGAACTTCATCACCTCTGCTCGCGTGAAATGCCGCGATCTCCCCAACGACCAGAAGGAGAATAGCAGCGCCATAAGGAGCGCTACGATCGGGTTGCCGACAAAGTGGAGCGCGGAACGCGTCGCACTCGCTGGATCGAGCGCCACGTCGCCCGCGCTGGCAAGAAGCATGAGAAGTACGGGGATCAGCACCGTGAATACCGAGATCCCAAAGCCCGGCATCGCCTCACTCGATTCGCCTTCCAGCTGTCTGGCGAGCGGGTTCTCTGCCGGCAGCACAATGCGCGGCGCGATCCACGTCGCGAAGATCGGACCGGCAAGAGATGCGGTGGGGAGTCCGACGAGCAGGCCATAGAGTATTGTGCGTCCGATGTCGGCGTTGTAAGCGTTGACGGCGAGCATCGCCGCCGGGTGCGGTGGCAGCATTCCATGAACGACCGAGAGCCCAGCGACCAGCGGCAGCCCAATCTTGACGAGAGACATCCCGGTGCGTCGCGCAATGGTGAACACGAGCGGGATCAACAGGACGAATCCCACCTGGAAGAAAACGGGAATTCCGACGATGAAGGCGACGAACATGATTGCCCAGTGCACGCGCTGCTGCCCGAAAAGATCGATGAGTGTGGTCGCGATACGGGTCGCAGCCCCGGACTCCGCCATCATCTTTCCCAGCATGGTGCCGAGTCCTACGACGACTGCGATGAAACCGAGCGTATTGCCAACTCCATCTTGAAACGCTTTTACGGCCGCAGTCGGAGACATGCCGGCGATCACGCCCATTGTAAGCGAGACAGAAACGAGGGCAATGAATGGGTGCAGCTTGAAGCGCGCGATGAGCAGGACGAGCGCGGTCACCGCGAGGAGTGCGAAGAGGAGCAGGCGAGCGTCGGCTGTCATCCCGGTACGCTCGCTACCAGCATGGAGACAATCTCCTGTGGCGAATTCCGGATATCGCACACCAGCACATTTTCGTCGAACGTCGGCTCCTCGAGGGTGGCGAGCTGGCTATCCAAAAGAGTCGGCGGCATGAAGTGTCCACTTCGGGCCGCGAGGCGTTCGGCAATCAGCGGTTGGTCGCCTTTGAGGAACACGAAACGCAGATCGCTCGCGTGGGCGCGAAGCACATCCCGGTACGATCTCTTGAGCGCGGAACACGACACCACCAGCCCGGTACGGGCCGCGCTGGCCTCGCCGATTCGCGTTGCAAGGGAACCAAGCCACATCGCCCGGTCGTCGTCGGTGAGTGGAATGCCCCTGGACATGCGCTCGACGTTGTAAGCGGAATGGTACTGGTCGCCTTCGACGAACTCGACGTCGAGTGCCTTGGCGAATGCAGCGCCAATCACGCTCTTGCCCGACCCCGCAACGCCCATCACTACGTAAAGACCTCTGTTCACGCTAATGCGTTGAGCAAGTCATGGCTGCCGAAAATTGAGACGCTACGTTATCACGATTCTTTCGCGCCGGTAACTCCCCGAACGCTGTGCGGGGCTACCGCGTCCGGTTAACTTCAACACATGAATCAACCCGTACAACGAAGCAACCATGTCTGATAAATCGCTCGATAAATCGCGCATCCCGGTAATCGTGGGCGCCGCCCGAACTCCGATCGGGAAATTCCTGGGGACGTTGTCCTCGCTTAGTGCTCCCGAGCTCGGCGCTATCGCCATCCGCGAAGCACTGAAGAGATCGAAGGTTCCGGCCGAGGATGTTCAGGAAGTCATCATGGGTCACGTCATTCAGGGAGGCACGGGCCAGGCGCCCGCGCGACAGGCTGCGCTGAAGGCAGGACTTCCCGCGACGATCTCCGCGGTCACGGTGAACAAGGTCTGCGGATCGGGACTGAAGGCCGTGATGCTCGCATCTCAGGCGATCAAGGCCGGCGATGCGCAGGTGATCATCGCTGGCGGACAGGAGTCGATGTCCAACGCTCCGTACTATGTGTACGGAATGCGCAACGGCGTGAAGCTCAGCGATCAGAAGATGGTCGATGGAATGATCAAGGACGGTCTTTGGTGCGCGTCATGTGATGTCCACATGGGCAGCCACGCCGAGTATACAGCGAGAAAAGCGGAAGTGACGCGCGAACAGCAGGACGAGTTCGCTGCCGCATCGCACCAGAAAGCGGTTTTCGCCATTGAAGCAGGAAAATTCAAAAGCGAGATAGCTCGAGTAGAAATTCCCGGCAAGAAAGGCCCGACGGTGGTCGATACAGACGAAGGACCGCGCAAGGACACTAGTGCAGAAACCCTCGCCAAGCTCCGCCCCGCATTCCCCGGAAAGAATGGTCAGAATGAAAACCTCAGCGTGACCGCCGGAAACGCGTCGAGCCTGAACGATGGCGCGGCAGCATTGGTGGTCGTGTCGGAGCAGTACGCCAACGACCACAAACTTGAAATCCTCGGTCGCATCACCGGCTACGCGACCGGCGCAACCGCTCCCGAAGATCTTTTCTTCGCTCCTATCAAGGCCGTTAGAAACCTGATGGCCAAGACGGGCAAGAAGATCGAGGACTTCGATCTTATCGAAGCCAACGAAGCATTCGCCTCGCAGGCGCTCGCGGACGGTGACGAGCTCGGCTGGGATTGGAAGCGGGTCAATGTCAACGGCGGCGCAATCGCGCTCGGCCACCCGATCGGTGCAAGCGGGGCCCGGGTGTTGACGACTCTGCTCTATGCGATGAAAGATCGCGGCGCAAAAACCGGCCTCGCCACGCTTTGTCTCGGCGGGGGCGACGCTGTCGCTCTCAGCGTCGAGCGCGCGAATTAGCACGGCTTGACCGCGCCGACGCAGCCAGCAGCCCGGCAAGGGAGGCCGTCTGCATCGCTGCCGCCGAAGGCGAAGCAGCTGCTCGGCGTCGTCTGGCGGATCGTCGCATTTTACGCGTTCTGGTGGGTCGCTCTCATTGCAGTGAGTGCGGTTGCGGTGTTGATCGTCGGGACAGGAGCCGTTGATCCGCGACAGCCTCCTTTCCAGTGGATCAGTCTTGCCACGGTGGTCATCGCGACATGGGTGATGCTGCGACGGGTCGACAAGCTGCCGTGGGGTGAAGTCGGACTCGATGCATCCGCTGCGTCGCCGCCGACACTCATCAGAGGCGCGGCGCTCGGCGGACTTACGATCGGTGCGGCGAGTGTGTTCCTGATCGCGACGCACATGCTCCGCATCGATCCGACGGTCCAGGGAAACTGGTGGGGACAAGCGGGCCACTCGACGATCCTTTTGCTGCCTGCGGCGTTCTTCGAGGAGCTTTTCATTCGTGGCTACGTCTTTGCCATACTGAGACGCGCGGCGGGTTGGAAGATGGCGCTCATCGTCACCAGCATTGTTTTCGGTCTGCTCCACGTCAGCAACCCGGGCGCTGATTCGGAATCGATTCTCGCGGTGATAGTCGCTGGATTCTTTCTCGGAGTGGTCTTCCTGGCGACTCGAAGTCTCTACGCGGCGGGAGCCGCTCATTTTGCCTGGAACTGGGTGATGTCGGGGGCGCTGCACATTGCAGTCAGCGGAATTCCGTCGAATGATCCGGACTACCGTGTCGTAGATTCCGGTCCCGACTGGCTCACCGGTGGTCCGTGGGGACCGGAAGGTGGAATCGCCGCCGTCGTGGCAATGTTCGTCGTTCTTTTTTACCTGTATGGGCGCTATCTGCGCCGCATGGAGTGGAAAGCATGACCGACCGCATCGCGGTTGTTGGCGCGGGGCAAATGGGAAACGGCATCGCGCACGTCTTCGCGCAATCCGGATTCGACGTTGTGATGATCGACGTGTCCCAGGATGCACTCGACAAGGGGCGCGGGACGATCGCGAAGAACATCGAGCGCCAGGTAAAGAAAGGGACTATTCCCCCGGACGAGCAGGTCCAGATCCTGGCCCGCATCGATCTCAGCATGGATCTCGACAGCATCGCCGACGCGTCGCTGATCGTCGAAGCCGCGAGCGAGGACAGTGGACTGAAATTTCGCATCTTCACGGACGTCGACCGAATCGCGAAGCCCGATGCGATACTGGCCAGCAACACCAGCTCCATCTCGATAACGGAGATTGCGCGACGCACCTCCCGTCCCGAGAAAGTCGTCGGAATGCACTTCATGAATCCCGTCCCGGTCATGAAGCTCGTGGAAATCATTCGCGGGCTCGCGACTTCCGACGAGACCACGGCGTACGTCACCGATCTGAGTCTGCGCTTGGGAAAGACCCCGGTCGAGGTGAACGATTTTCCCGGGTTTGTCTCCAATCGCGTGCTGATGCCGATGATCAACGAGGCGGTCTATTGCCTCATGGAAGGAGTCGGCGAGCCGGAAGCAATCGATAAGGTGATGACGCTCGGCATGAACCATCCGATGGGTCCGCTCGCGTTGGCGGATCTCATTGGTCTCGACACGTGCGTCGCGATTCTCGAGGTTCTTCGCGACGGTCTCGGCAATCCGAAGTACGCCCCGTGCCCGCTGCTAAGGAAATACGTTGCCGCCGGATGGCTGGGCAGGAAGTCCGGCCGCGGCTTCTATACCTATAGTAAGTAAAGCAAAGTGTCCTGGGCGCTCCATCCCCTCACTGAAGAACAATCCGAAGTTCAGAAGCTCGCGCGCGAATTCGCCAAAGCGGAGATCGCTCCCTTCGCGGCGGAGTGGGATCAGAAAGCCTATTTCGATCCGACACTGGTGAAGAAGCTCGGCGAGCTCGGGTTTCTCGGGATGATGCTGCCGGAGCAGTACGACGGCTTGGGAACCGATACGGGCACGTACCTGATCGCGCTCGAAGAGATTGCCGCCGCCGACGCGTCCGTCGCCGTTCTGATGAGCGTGCACAATTCGCTTCCAACGCAAATGATTCTTCGTTTCGGTAGCGAAGCCCAGAAGAATCGATTCCTCAAGCCGATGGCACGCGGTGACATACTCGGCGCTTTTGCGCTTTCGGAGCCAGACGCCGGGTCGGATGCGTCGGCGTTGACGACCCAGGCGGTAAAGGACGGCGATCACTGGGTGTTGAACGGAACCAAGGCGTGGGTGACCAACGGGAATACCGCGGGAATGATCATCGCGATGGCGCGGACCGACACGAGCGGCGCTCGGAAGGGCGGGCGGGGAATCGGCGCGTTTATCGTCACGCCCGATCTGCCGGGTTTCAAAGTCGGCAAGAAAGAGGACAAGCTCGGACTAAGAGCTTCCCCGACGGTGCAGCTCAACTTCGACAACATGCGAGTGCCTGCGGAAAATCTTCTGGGCGACGAGACGCAGGGCTTCATCTATGCAATGCAGTCTCTCGACAACGGGCGGCTGGGCATCGCGGCACAGGCCATCGGGATTGCGCGCGCGGCGCTGGAGCACTCGGTCGCCTATGCCGCCGAGCGCAAACAGTTCGGCAAGGCGATCAAGGAGTTCGAGGCCATACAGTTCAAGCTCGCCGACATGGCGATGCGCGTGGCAGCTTCGCGCGCGCTGCTGCACGCGGCTGCAGCTGCCAAGGATCGGGGCCAGAGCGTCCGCCAATTCAGCTCAATGGCAAAGCTGATGGCGAGCGAGACTGCGATGTGGGTGACTACGCAAGCGGTGCAGATCTTCGGCGGGTACGGTTACATCAAGGACTATCCGGTGGAACGCCTTTTCCGGGATGCGAAAGTCACCGAAATTTACGAGGGCACTTCGGAGATCCAGAGAATCGTGATCGCGCGGGCTCTGTACGGACAATCATAGAGCTTTGCGCGCACTTCGAAGCGTTCATTAATCCAAGCACAACATCACTTACTACCACTGACTAAATGAAGCTTTTCGAGACAATGGCGGAGATGGGTCACGAGCAGGTTATGGTTTGCAGCGATCCGTCTGTTGGATACCGGGGAATTCTTGCGGTTCACAGCACGAAGCTCGGACCCGCGCTTGGTGGTACCCGCTTCTGGCAGTACGCCACCGACGAGGAGGCGATCACGGATGCACTCCGACTGTCGCGAGGCATGACGTACAAGAACGCCGTCGCTGGCCTGAAGCTCGGTGGCGGCAAGTCGATCATCATCGGCGACAACAAGACCAAAGACCGTGAGAAAATTTTCCGCGCCCACGGTCGTTTCGTCGACAGCCTCGGCGGGCGTTACATAACGGCCGAGGACGTTGGCACCAGCACCAGGGACATGGACTACGTGCATATGGAAACCGGGCACGTCGCCGGTCTGGCGGGGAAGTCGGGCGATCCATCCCCCGTTACTGCACACGGTGTATTTCGAGCCGTGCAGGCATCTGCCAATCGGATGTGGGGATCCGACAGTCTCGAAGGGAAATGTGTCGCCATACAGGGTTGCGGCAGCGTCGGAACGTACCTCGCGAAGGAGCTGCACGAGGCGGGAGCAAAGCTGATCGTGTCCGACATCGACGCGGCGAAAGCTGCGAGAGTAGCCAAGTTGACAGGCGCCGAGATCGTGGAAGGAGACGCGATTTTCTTGGCGGAAGCTGACATTTTCTCTCCGTGCGCTTTGGGTGGCATCATCAACGACAATACGATACCGATGCTGAAGGCTTACATCGTGGCGGGGGGTGCCAACAATCAGCTGCTCGAGCCGCGTCACGGAGATGAGCTTCAGCGGCTCGGTATTCTCTACACTCCCGACTATGTCGCCAACGCCGGTGGCGTAATCAACGTGTTTGGCGAGGTTGCAGGCTGGAACGCCCAGCGGGCGCTGGACAAGGCCGACGACATCTATGGTACGGTGCTGAAGGTGTTCGAGATTGCGGACGCTGAGCATATTTCAACGTATGAAGCTGCGGATCGGCTGGCCGAGCAGCGACTGGCGGGGGCAAAATGAGCGAGACGATTCCAATTGCATCTGATCATGCGGGCGTCGAGATGAAGAATCGGCTCGTCTCGGAGCTCAAGAAACTTGGATACCAGCCCGACGACATCGGTGCCAAGGATCCGAACCAGCCGGATGACTACCCCGATTACGCGCACCCTTTGGCGAAAGAAGTCTCCGAGGGAACGGCGAAGCGGGGGATTCTGCTCTGTGGAAGCGGAGTGGGGATGGACATCGTGGCCAACAGGTATCCCGGAGTGCGCGCTGCGCTCGCCTGGGAGCCGGAGATTGGCGAGCTCTCCCGCAAGCACAACAACTCGAACGTCCTGGTGCTGCCAGCGCGGTTCATGTCCGACGATCAGGCCGTTGAGACCATGAAGGCCTGGCTGGATGCTAAATTCGAGGGTGGCCGCCACGAGCGGCGGGTGGACAAGATCGAACCGGCGAATAGTTGATGCGCGGACCACAGCAGCTCCGACCCAAGGATATTTGATGCCCCAGACTACGGCAGCTCCGAGACAGACCGAATCCGCCAGGATAGCGATGCCAAGTGGGACGCTTGCGCAGAGCGACCCCGAGATCGCCCGCTTTATCGATCTGGAGGTCGAGCGCCAGCGCAGTGGACTCGAGCTCATCGCCAGCGAGAATTTCGTTTCGCCGGCCGTGCTCGAGGCAATGGGAACTCCGCTCACCAACAAATACGCTGAAGGCTTGCCTGGAAAACGGTACTACGGTGGATGCGAATTCGTGGACATGGTCGAGCAGTGCGCAATCGACCGTGTGAAACAGCTCTTCTCTGCGGATCACGCGAACGTCCAGCCTCACTCGGGCGCGCAGGCGAACGCGGCAGTCTATCTCGCGTTCTTGAAGCCGGGCGACGTCGTCCTGGGTCTCGATCTGTCGCAGGGCGGGCATCTCACGCACGGTTCGCCGGTGAATTTCTCCGGACTCCTCTACCACGCAATTCACTACGGCGTCGGTGACGACGGACGCATCGACTACGCCCAGATGCAGCAGATTGCCCGCGAGCAAAAGCCCAAGATGATCATCGCCGGCGCGAGCGCGTACGCCCGCATAATCGACTTTGAGCCATTTGCCGAGGTAGCGCGCGAGGTTGGGGCGAAGTTCATGGTCGACATGGCGCACTTCGCCGGACTCGTTGCAACCGGATATCATCCTTCGCCAGTCCCGCACGCGGATGCTGTAACGAGCACCACTCACAAGACTCTGCGTGGCCCGCGCGGTGGGTTGATCCTGTGCAAGGAAGAGCACGCAAAGACCATCGACAAGGCGATGTTCCCGGGAACGCAGGGCGGTCCGCTCGAGCACATCATTGCCGCCAAGGCAGTGGCATTCAAGGAAGCGCTCGACCCGTCATTCAAGGACTACTGCGGCCAGATCGTGCGCAACGCGCAAGCGCTGGCAGACGCGCTGATCGAACACGGCTTCAACATCGTATCCGGCGGGACCGACAATCACCTGATGCTGGTCGATCTCCGTAACAAGGACGTGACGGGTAAGGTTGCGGAGAAAGCGCTGGATGCCGCCGGCATAACCGTCAACAAGAACACGGTGCCGAAGGAGACGCAGTCGCCGTTCGTTACGAGCGGAATTCGCATTGGCACCCCTGCGGTCACCACTCGCGGGATGAAAGAGCGGGAGATGCACCAGATCGCCAAGCTCATCGATAAGGTGATCAAGAGTTCTGGTGACCCCGCGGTCGCGTCGTCAGTCAAAGAAGAAGTACTCGACTTGACGAATCGGTTTCCGCTCTACAAATCCCTTTCCTCAATGGCGGACAAAAAGTAGCAATGGCTGAGCTGGCATTTCGTGAAGGCATCATGGACCGGATTCGCATCCGCGAGCCGCGGTTCGACGAGCAGGCATACCTGTTCGTCCTTTCCGCGCTCGAGCTGTGTCAGGCGCAGCTCACGATGCGGCGTCACATCACCGGAATCGAGCTCGCCAACGCGTGCCGCGATCTTGCGCTCGAGCGGTACGGCCTGATGTCCAAAGTTGTTCTCGAGCACTGGGGAATCTCCGCGACCGCAGACATCGGCGACATCGTCTTCACGCTCGTTGATCTCGGGTTCCTTCTCAGCCAGCCGCAGGACACCCGCGACGAGTTCGTGGACGTGTTCGACTTCGACAGGGCATTCGAGCGCGACTACCCCTGGAACTGCGCGCAACAGGCATAAACTCCAATCGCCCGAGCAATGCCCCTGTCCGTCAGGGTGGTCAGCGCCAAAGAATCAGCAGCGCGCGATCGGGCGGCTATTCAAAGAGGTACCCCTTCACGCTCTCTGATGCAGCGTGCGGGAACTGCTGCAGCCGCTGAAATCGCACGGCGCTATGCGGATCGACTGCGGGGTGGTGCATTCGTGTTCACCGGACCAGGAAATAACGGTGGAGACGGTTGGGTGGTCGCGGGTCTGCTCGCACGATCTGGAATCGAGGTGACCGTTGTCGAAGTCGTTGAGGCGAACACTCCCGATGCGATCGCCGAGAAGCGCGCGGCAGCTGACGCAGTGAAGACGGTGAGCGGCAGCGCGGCCGCTGAGCTCGACGGCGCACAGATCGTGATCGATGCTCTGCTCGGCACCGGCGCCCAAGGTGAGCCTCGCGGACAAATCACTAGTGCGATTTCCAAAATCAATCAGATGCATTCAGATGGCGCGAAGGTGGCCGCGCTCGACTTGCCGAGTGGTCTCGATGCGACGACCGGGTATCACTCGATGTGCGTGATCGCCGACGTGACCTTCAGCTTCGGAGCAGCGAAGCGTGGCTCTCTCCTCGCGCGGGACTGTTGCGGAGATATCGTAGTGCTCGACATCGGCCTCGATGAAACATCGCTCGCGGCTGGCGAGGAGACACTCCCGTGGCTCGTCGATGGCCCATGGGTCCACGCTCACGTCCCGGACATTCGCTATGACGCGCACAAGGGAACTCGCAAGCATCTCGCGATCATAGGTGGCGGGCAAGGAATGGGAGGTGCGGTTGTTCTCGCGACTCGTGCCGCGCTCCGCAGCGGGATCGGTCTCGTTCGCGCGCTCGTCGCCCCGGAAAACGTAGGGGAGATCCTTGCCGCCGCCCCGTCGGCGCTCATAGCTCCCTGGCCGGCGACGCCGGCAGAAACGTCATCTCAGATCTCCAACTGGGCGGATGCAATCGTGATTGGTCCGGGCTTGGGGAAATCGGACGACAGCCGACGCCTGGTCGAGTCTATTCTTGCCGATTCCACGCTTCCTGTCCTTCTTGACGCCGACGCATTGAACGTATTCGATGGGGACGTCGACGCTCTCGGGCGGCTGCTCGAGGGAAAGCTCGCTCTCATCACGCCGCATGTGGCCGAGTTCGCGCGGCTGGCGAAGATCGACGTGAAACAAGTGGTTGAGACCCGATTCGACGTGGGCGGCGAAATGGCGCGCAGGATTGGCGCGACAGTGCTGCTCAAAGGATCTCCGACCGTCATCTTTGCGCCAGATGGTGAGCGCTACGTCGTTGCTCGCGGTACAGCAGCGCTCGGAACGGGCGGAAGCGGCGACCTTCTCGCCGGGATAGCCGGAACAATGCTCGCTCAGACTCTTGACGCGTCTACTTCAGCATCTTCTGCAGCATGGATTCACGGACGCGCCGCCGAGCTATGCGAGTATGTTCGCGGTACGACGCTCGACGACGTGCTCTATGCTTTGCCACGTGCCTGGAACGAAAGCGAGCCTTCAGTGAACCCTCCGGTTCTGGCGGAGCTGCCCGGAGTATCGCGATGAGTCCCGAAAAGACGAGCGACACGCGCAACATCGATCTCGGCCCGGGAAAGGAGTTCGACATTGTTCGCATACTGGTCTCCGAGTTGGGAAAATCGGCTCAGCACATCGGCGATGACGCCGCGATCGTCGAGGTCCCGGCAGGAGACAAGCTCGTGATAAGTACTGACACTTCCGTGGATGGAGTCCACTTCCGACGTGAGTGGCTCAACCATTTCGAGATCGGATATCGCGCAACCGCTGCGGCGCTCAGCGATCTCGCCGCAATGGCCGCACGCCCGTTGGGAATCGTCATCGCGCTGACGCTTCCCGAAGCGGACCGCGTCGATGCACGGGCTCTGGCGACGGGAATACGCGAAGGCGCGTCGGCGGTGTTGTGTCCGATCGTGGGCGGCGATCTGTCTTCGGGAAAGACTCTTTCATTGACGATCACCGCACTGGGCGGCGTCGCGCGGCCGTTGTCGCGCGCGGGAGCGAAAGCAGGACAGCGTGTCTACGTGACGGGATCTCTGGGGGGGCCCGCGGCGGCTCTTCGCGCGTGGCAAGCTGGAAAGGAGCCGACTGAGCGCGACAGAGCTCGATTCGCCAACCCAATACCCCGGATCGAGCCGGCGGTGGGACTCGCGCAGCGTGGGGCGACTTCCGCCATCGACATTTCAGATGGGCTGATAGCAGACCTGGGCCACATCGCCGCGGCAAGCAAAGTATGTATCGAGATCGACGTGGATCGAATTCCGCACGTTGAGGGTGTATCCTCATTGCAAGCCGCGAATTCCGGTGAAGAATACGAGATCGTCGTGACCGCTCCCGCGATCGACACCGAAGATTTCGTCGCGGAGTTCGGGCTCGCCCTCACTGAAATCGGCCGGGTTGTGGCCGGTCCTCAGGGAGTCGAGTTGTTGAGTGGGGGTGAAAAAATCTCTGCTCCGCCGGGCTTCGACCACTTTCGGGACAAATGATCTCATTTCTGCGAACCATTTTTGCAATCTTCATGGCCTTCGCCGTGACGACGGTGCTGGGCCTGACGACGATCGTTGCCGGTCTGCTCGGCGTCGAAGACAAGCCGAACGGGATCTACGATAAGATCCCGCGGTGGTGGTCTAGATCCGTGATGTGGGCAGGCGGAATAAAAGTCCGCGTCCACGGTCTGGACAATGACGACGCCGCCGAACCCAGAGTGTTCGCCTCAAACCACGTCAGCTGGTTTGATGTGGCCGGGCTCGCGAGCGTTCTTCCGCGCCACAAGTTCGTCGCCAAGGCGGAGCTGTTCAAAGTCCCGATATTCGGGCGTGCGATGCGCGCCGCGGGGATGGTAGAGATTCATCGCGAAAACAGAAAGGCGGCGTTCGGAGCGTACGAAGTGGCGGCGCAACGGATCCGTCAGGGCAACTCGGTGGTCGTGTTTCCGGAAGGCACTCGCGGACATGACTATCGGCTCCGCCCATTCAAGAAAGGTCCATTCGTCCTCGCCATCGCGGCCGCGGTCCCGGTCGTACCAATTATTGTTCACGGGACCATCGAGATACTTCGCAAGGGCTCATTTTGGGTTCATCCGGGCACGATTGATATACATTTGCTCGAGCCGGTCGGCACAACTTCCGTGGATTACGATCACCGCGAGGCGCTGATGCAGACAGTGAGGATGAGGATGTCGGACGCGATGCGCGAGCTGTACGGCGTTGAATCGTTGCCCGCTTCTGCTTCCCGGGTTGCTCCGCCCACCGAGCTGCTTTCGTCCGAAACGAACCCTACTGAAACACGATAACCAGCGAATCAACAACAAAACATGTCTACCATAGCAGATATCAAGGCGCGTGAAATCCTGGACAGCCGCGGCAATCCAACCGTCGAAGCCGACGTCACGCTCACCAGCGGCGCGGTTGGACGCGCGGCGGTCCCGAGCGGTGCTTCAACCGGTGAGCACGAGGCGCTCGAGCTGCGCGACGGAGACGCCGAGCGATATCTGGGTAAGGGAGTGGAGCAGGCGGTGCAGAGTGTCGAGGAGCGGATTGCGCCGGCGCTGAGCGGACTTTCCGCCAGTGACCAGATGCTCATCGATCGGACGATGATCGAGCTTGATGGCACGGACAACAAGGGGAAGCTGGGCGCGAACGCGATCCTCGCCGTGTCGATGGCAACGGCGCGCGCTGCGGCGCAGGATCTCGGACTGCCGCTCTTCCGCTACCTGGGCGGCCCGATGTCGCGGACGATGCCCGTTCCCATGATGAACATCCTGAACGGCGGTGCCCACGCGACGAACACAGTGGATTTTCAGGAGTACATGATCGTGCCGATTGGCGCGACGAGCTTCCGTGAGGCGCTCAGGATGGGCACGGAGGTATTTCACGCGCTGAAGAAAGTCCTGGTGAAGCGCAAGCTCTCCACGGGAGTTGGCGACGAGGGCGGATTCGCTCCGGATCTCAAGAACGACGAGGAAGCATTGCGCGTCGTCGTCGAGGCCATTGAGGCGGCTGGGTACGCGCCCGGCCGCGAGATTGCTATCGCGCTCGACGTTGCCGCGTCGGAACTGTACAAGAGTGGCAATTACACGTTCAAGAAGAGCGGCGCCGGCAGTCTCGACGCCAACGGGATGATCGATCTCTATCGGAAATGGCTCGACGAATATCCCATCGTCTCCATCGAGGACGGTCTCGCCGAAGACGACTGGGAGGGCTGGGCAAAGCTGACGGCGGAGTTGGGCGACCGCGTTCAGCTGGTGGGAGACGATCTCTTCGTCACCAATACCGAACGACTGGCTCGGGGGATCGAGTCGGATACCGCGAACGCAATCCTCATCAAGCTGAATCAGATAGTCACGCTGACCGAGACGCTCGAGGCGATCGAGATGGCTCGCGCGAACGGCTACCAGTCGATCATCTCGCACCGTTCGGGCGAGACCGAAGACACCTTCATTGCCGATCTCGCCGTCGCGACGGGCGCGGGTCAGATCAAGACGGGCTCAGCGAGCAGGACGGACCGCGTCGCAAAATACAACCAGCTCCTTCGCATCGAAGAACAGCTGGGATCCGCGGCCGAGTATCCCGGCGGGGCGATATACGGATTGTAGCGGCGCAGTTGCTCCGCGGAGGTCGCGCGAGTCAGTAGCGTGCAATGAAGCGAATCGTCTGGTGGGCTCTGATTGCGGTTGCCGTCTATTTTGCGGTGCAGGGCGGGGAGTACAGTAGCAGGGACCTCTACGTCCTGAATCGTCGCACCAGCAGGATTACGCGCGAAGTCGACTCGTTGCAGCGTCAGGTCGACTCGCTCGCGCGATACCTTAAGCTGGTTAAAAGCGATAGTGCAACAATGGAGCGGCTCGCGCGCGAAGAATTCGGGATGGTGCGCGGCGAAAAAGAGATTCTTTATCGCTTTGGCGACGCTCCGAGCACTTCCGGCAACAAACCTCGCTGATTAGGTTTCACTCCTTATCGCGGGGTGGAGCAGCCTGGTAGCTCGTCGGGCTCATAACCCGAAGGTCGCGGGTTCAAATCCCGCCCCCGCCATATGTTCGATCATACGCGGCCGGTCCGAGAGGGCTGGCCGTTTGTGTC
>JAXDME010000144.1:0-20697 GCA_034666285.1 Gemmatimonadaceae bacterium
TGTGCGGCAAGTCCGCGGGCGTTCCAGGGAGCGTGTTTAGCGTGGGCGCGGAGGAGAGCGACAGGCGATTCAGCCATGTGGATAGGATAACATTAAAGTCTTCCGCTCGCTCGTCGTGCGGAAGGTCGCCCGCGGGAGACAGAACAGAGATTTCGAAATCGCGTTTCAGCTCGCGGAATCCACGGAATTCCTCTACGGGCGCGATCGATCCTTGCTCGCCCCACACAAGCAGCGCGGGCTGGCTCAGGCGCCGAAGCGCATGGCGTACATCGATGTTGAGATGTCCCGACAGGAAAGCTGCTGGAGCGTGACGCGCACCTCGCTGATGCGAGGCGGCGTAAT
This sequence comes from Gemmatimonadaceae bacterium, assembly GCA_034666285.1. Classification (GTDB taxonomy): domain Bacteria; phylum Gemmatimonadota; class Gemmatimonadetes; order Gemmatimonadales; family Gemmatimonadaceae; genus UBA4720. The sequence goes on from JAXDME010000144.1 coordinate 343, forward strand.
AGACCTCCACCAACTCGCGCGTAACCAGCGCATCGTTGGAGTATGCGTTCCTGAGGTAGCGACGAAGATTGGGACGAGATACCAGGGCGTTGAACATCGCGGTACCGGCGATCGGTGTCTCGACCGCCAGGCGACCTGCTTCGCCGCCGATTCCTACCGGTTCGTTCTGACGGACCAAGCCTGATGGCGCTATGAGCGCCACTGCTGGAAAGCGATGCGGATCGCGCGCAGCCAGAACTATTGCGTAGGCCCCTGAAAGTGAGGAAGCCACGAGCACTGTGGGCGCGTCGATCACTCTGCTGACGAAATCCGAGATCAGCGAGATGTAGAGACGTGCGGAATAACGAATCGCAGGGCGATCCGAGCGGCCGAAGCCGAGCAAATCGAGTGTGTAGACCGTGTTGGTACGGGCCAGAGAGTCGACGTTATTGCGCCACTCGTAAGACCACGCAGACGGGTGGATTCCGTGAATGAGGAGGATTGGCGGGCCTTCGCCGTGCTTGGTGAAAGCGACCCGTCTGTCGCGCCATTCAAACCCTCCTTCTTCACCACCAATGAGGTTGACGAGCTTATCGACGCCTTTTCGGGCGAACGCGTTGTAAGCCGCGGCTGCGCCGAGGAGCGCGCCCCCGGACAATAGAATTTTTTTCCAGGCTCCTTCAGGTTGCTCGTCGTTCTCCTGCATCAATCCTCACTCGGGTCGGTCGACAAAAAATTTGCGGTCACGCCTACGTTGCTCACGGAGAAGCGCGACTCATGGCTGTAGTTAGAAAAAGCGCGGTTACTTGAGAGTAACCGCGCCTCGGGCACAGCGCACGGGGGAAGAAATTTCTACCTCCGAGAGCGGCCCTTCGCACCGGAGCTTTTTCCACTGCTTCCGCGGGCCTTAGCCCCTCCCTTGGAGCGGGAACTGGCTCCTCCGCGACCTGAGTTCTTTTTCGCCGAGCCTCGGCTGGCCTTAGCCGGGCTCTTTTTAGCGCTCTTTTTTCCGGCAGCTTTGCGATCTCCAGAAGAGGATTTCGCTTTGCTGGCGGGCTTTTTTCCGCCCGATTTTGCAGCTCCTGAAGACTTGGAAGCGCTCTTGGCTGCCTTTTTTGGGGCGCTAGAGCTGGTGGGTCGAGGGGCCGAGCTCGAGCCGCCGATTCCACCGCCAGTTCGAGAAGTCGATGGCGAGCCTCCAAGAGCACCGCGAGCCGCGCCGCCCCCGGTACTCCCAGCACTCGATCCGCTGGCCGATGCCCCTGAGGGAGCGCCGCCGAATCCGCTGGTGGTGGCGGAACCGCCGGTCGCGCCACCGGCGCCACCAAGCCCACCTCCAGCAAGTGAAGACTCCTGCCGTTTTCCGGATCCCTTGGGACGACCCCTTCTGCCTCTCGGAGCCCCGCCACCGAAGAGATCTTCCTCCTCCTCTTCATCCTCGCCTTCGTCGCTTTCGCTTACGACGGTAGCATCGGAGTCGACCTCCTCGTCGTCGTCCGCGTCTTCGGCGCTGTCCCACAGACGGTCGCTGTGATCCTCGTTGATCGCCCAGCCACCGTCTTCATCTTCATCGTCGTCATAAGAACGCTTGCCGCGACTGAAGCCACCCCCGATATCGTCCGAGTCGTCATCGTCCGCAAAACGCAATGGCTCCACTGATTCACCGCTCGGCATGAGTCCCCCCATAGATTTTTCAGCAACGCGCTGAGTTAGCGCGCAATTTTCTGATTTCGCCCGCTGCACGTCGCGTGCCTCTTAGTCTGTTGCGTGCGACGACGCGCGCTCACACGACACCGAATACGACTCTCTTGACGCGACGTCAAGGAGTAGGCGCGCCGAGGCTAGCCGGGCTGGGGTAAGCCCGTAGCCAATCGCCTGGTTATGACGCGGAGAAGCGCCTCGTAAACGCGCGGGTCGAACTGCTTTCCGATGTCGACCTCGAGGTGCTCGAGCGCAGCCTTAGGTGTCATCGGCTCGCGATAGGCGCGCTTCGAGGTGAGGGCGTCGAAGGTGTCCGCGGCGCAGAGAATCCTGGCGCCGAGAGGGATGCTTTCGGCGGAAAGACCGCGTGGGTATCCCGCTCCGTCCCAGCGCTCGTGGTGGTGCTCGACGTAGTTCAGCGGCGTCTTGAGGTGAATCAGCGGCGCGAGGATGTCGAGTCCAATCTGGACGTGTCGCTTGACATGCTCGAATTCCTCGGAGGTGAGCCGGTCAGGCTTGTTCAGGACAGCTTCACGAATTCCGATCTTGCCGACATCGTGAAGGCGCCCCGCGACCTTCAGATCCTCGCGCACCATTTCATCGAGCGCCATCTCTTCGGCAATCTCCACTGCGAGCTCAGCGACCCGCTGCGAGTGGCCGCGCAGATATACATCCTTTGCCTCCATCGCATTGATCAGCGTTTCGGCGATGCTAACCGACATGAGGCGTAGAGCTTCCTTTTCCTGCTCGAGCTCGGCGGTGCGAAGCGCGACTTCCTCGCGAATGAGCATATCGAGACGGCGCATCTCTATGAGCTCGATTCGCTTCTGGAGAGCCCGATCGACAGCCTGCTGAAGGTCAGCAAGCTCCACCGGTTTCATCAGGTAGTCAGTGGCGCCGGAAGACAGCACTTCGGTTGCCGTAGCTGCGTCGTTTACTGCCGTCAGCATGATGATCGCGAGATCCTGATCGAGCTCCCGCGCACGGGGGACCATCTGGACGCCGGTCATTCCGGGCATGCGCACATCACATAGCATCAGCGCGAAAGATTCCTTGCCGAGAAGCTGGAGAGCCTGGTCACCCGACCCTGCGATCTCGACCTCGTAGCCACGCGAGCGCAGGAATTTTCGAAGAGCGAGGCGAATGGTTTCTTCGTCATCGACGATGAGAATGCGCGTCACGTCGCGGCCTCGTAGAGTGGGAGCGAGATGGTGAACGTCGTGCCGACGTCGGGCGTGCTCTCAACCGAGATAGTTCCGCCATGTGCCTGGATGATTCCATAACTGACGCTGAGTCCCAGTCCCGTGCCTTCACCGGGTGGTTTGGTGGTGAAAAAAGGCTCGAAGACGCGCTGGCTAACGGAAGGCGGCATCCCGTGTCCCGTATCCGACACGACGATGACGACTGCTCTGTTCTTGCGTCGAGTGATCACCGAGAGATGCCGGACTTTGGCGTCCCGCAGGGCAGACTCCGCGTTGACGAGAAGATTGAGCACGACCTGCTGGAGCTTTTGCTCATCGCCGCGGACTTTGGGAGCCGACTGATCGAGTTGGGTGTGCACTTCGATTCCACTCGAGCGGGATGCCAGAGCGCGGAGGCGAACCGTGTGCTGCACAATCGTGTTGATGTCGATTGGGACGTCGCGGGCGTCGGTTTTCCGGGCGAACAGCAGAAGATCTCTGATCACTCCTATTGCTCGATCCGCCTCTCGCTTGATCAGGCTCACGGATTCGAGCTGTTCGCCTTCCAGCTTGTCCTCGAGCAGCAGCTGCGCAAATGTCGAGATTCCCGTAAGCGGATTATTGAGCTCGTGCGCGACGCCCGCGACGAGCTCTCCAATCGCTGCCAGCTTCTCGGTGCGGCCGAGGTGATCCGCGACTTTTCGCTCTTCGGTGAGATTTCGAATGCTGATGACCAGTCCGATGATCTCATCGCTCCCATTCCGGATGTGGCTCAGGGTAACCGAAGCGGGGAACTCAGTCCCATCCTTTCTGCGGTGAGTGTGCTCGCCAGTCCAGAGCGTCTGGTCCTGCGGAATGGCCGGGATGGTCGTCGGGACCTGTGCGGAACGGACGACGAAATCGTCGACCGACAGTCCGGCGATCTCCGACACGTCGTACCCGTATTCCTGGATTGCGGCGGTATTAGCGTACTGTACTTTTGCGTCGATGCCGAGGATGAGTACGGGCTGATCCATTGTGGCGAGTGCCGCGGCGAGCGTTCGCTCGCGCGCGTGCATGCGTTGTTCATCTTCACTGAGACGCAGGACATCCATTGCGAGCGCAACGGCGGGGGCGAGGCGCAGTAGCGCATCAACGTGAGGTCCCGTCTGCAGCTGCGACGTCTCCGAGGTGACGACGAGAACTCCCATGCGCCGGTCGCTGGCAATCAGGGGAATGGTTATGGCGGGTTCTTCGGGAACACGATCGGGATTGTGAGCTTTCTCGCGGAGGTTCTCGACGAACGTCGGCTCTTCCTTCGCCAATGCTACACGCGCTGAATTTCGCGTTACCGGTGCAACTATTCCTTCCATGCGTTCGCACGTGCCGCAGGCAGCGACACAGGTGAGGGTCTGTCCGTCGGGTGAGACCAGCCCGATCGCCTTGCCGGTCGACGGTACGACCTCATCAAGAATCTTGAGGATGCTGCGACTCGCATCCCGCACCGATACTTTCCGCAGCGCGAGACGCGCGATCTCTGCCGCCGCCTCTGCCTGCTTCTGCTCGTAGCGCTGAGCCGCGAACAGCCGGGCGTTCTCGATTGCAACGGCCGCCTGTCGAGCGATGAGCATGATGAGGTCGAGATCATGCGCGTCGTAGGCGTTTGTCTTGTAGGAGAGGACCTGCATCACGCCCACCGTACGCGCGTGATAAGTGAGCGGTGCTGTGATCTCACTCTGCACTTCACGCTTGGCGGCTACCTGGAAGATGGTTCCTTTCCACCACTGCTCGGGCTTTGACGAGATCAGCGGAACGCCGGTCTGAAATACCTTGGCGATAGTCTCAGTGCCGTTTGGAAAATCGAGCACGCTCTCGCCCTGACGCTCCTCGGAATCGACCACAATACAATGCGCCTCGAAGCGCTCGCATACCGGATCGGCGATCATGAGCGCAAAGCAGGGCGCGTCGACGACGGAAGCGACTGCCCGGTAGATCTCCTGGTAGGCTTCGTCGAGTGAGATTGTGGCTGAGATGGCCTGCTGCACCGTCGCGACTGCCGCGAAGCGTGCAGCGCGACGCTGGAGCTCGTCGATCAGCTCAGTCGTCAACGAACTCCACCGTCACCGGTCGCGTAATCACTCCCGATTTGACCCCTTCGTCGAGAAAGAGACGGATAGCACGACGACCGCGCTCGCCGTAATCAAGCGTCCAATCGTTTACATACATTCCGACGAAAGTGTCCGCCTTGCTGCGATCGAGACCGCGGGCGAAACGCATCGCGTGATCCAGGGCGCTCTTCCTATGGTCGAGGCCGTAGGCAATGCTCTGGCGCAAATGCCGGGACACTTTCTTCTGGACGTCCCGCGGCATGTCCTTCCGGATGACATTCCCGCCGAGCGGAAGCGGTAATCCGGTTTTCTCCAGCCACCAGGCTCCCATGTCTGCGATGAGATGGAGCCCGTCATCCTTGTACGTCAGCTGTCCTTCGTGGATCAGCAATCCCGCGTCGACTTCTCCTCGCAAAATCGCCTGCTCGATCTGGTCAAACGGGACTACGATCGGAATGAAATCCGGCTGGAACAGCTTGAGCGCGAGATACGCGCTCGTCATCATCCCCGGTACGGCGATCGGTCTCCCCACGATGTCGCCCTTTTTCATCGGTGTTTTTGAAACGAGCATCGGGCCATAGCCGTCGCCCATCGACGCTCCATGCGGGAGCAATGCGTAGCGGTCGGACAAATAGGCGTAAGCGTGGATGGACACGGCCGTGACGTCGAGCTCGCCACGCATGGCTCGCCCGTTCAGGGTCTCGATGTCCTGGAGCTCATGAACGTAGCTGAGCCCCTGCGTATCGATCTGACCGTCGGCGAGCGCATAGAACATGAACGCATCGTCCGAATCGGGACTGTGCGCGAGATGAATCGTACTAGAGGAGGTCATGGCTTTCCGGACAGGCTCTTCTTCGCCTGTTGCAGTGCGTTGGTGATGTCATCCTGGTGTCGCAGATATTCCTCACGTTTTTTCGGTGCTTCGGATTTCTCGGCGGAAATCAGGCGCCTTTCGTACGCGTGAAGCTGAGTGCTGTCTCCAGCCAGTGTTGCGAGCCGGGCCTCGAGTATCAGGCCGAGCAGGTGATTTGGATTTTCGCGCAGAATGCTGTCCGCCTGTGCCTTCGCCAGCGGCAGCGCCCCCACGACTTCGCCGATGCGTCCCATATCGTAGCGTTGATCCGCGTTGAGTGGCGCGAGCATCTGATACGCGGTGAGCGCCATCGGAGCGAAGAACTGTACACTGTCAGCCTTCCCCTGGGTGGCGAGCAGCATCACTCTGTTGTAGAGACGATCGGCGCGCTCTTCTGGCGATAGGCTGGAGATGTCGGGAGCCCGAACTCCGGCGGATTGATCATCGGCGGGGGCGCCTCGATCATCGAGTCCCGCCTGTGGGAGCGCGTTCTGCGAGCCGTCTATGGTGTTGCTGCGCCGGGCATTGAAGCCCCGTCCGGCTGCCATTGCGAAAAGAGCGAGAAACGCGAGTGCCGCGACGATCCAGGGAAGCGAATTCGTTTTCGATCCTGCGGGTAGCGCAGCTGCGCCGGCTGGAGTTCCGCACCTGTGGCAGAACTTGGCGCCCGGACTCAGCTCAGCGGAGCACGAGGAACAAACAGCGCCGGCCAGTGGGGCGCCACAATTGGCGCAGTAACGGCCGTGAGCTGCCGCGCCGCACCCGGGACAGGTTGCGGGGAGTTCGGCGGCCGGAGAAGACGGCGAAGGCATGCGCTGAACTTACACAGGCCCCGCCGTTTACGCACCGCAGTGGATTCAGACCGGGAAGAGCATCTCCCGATACTTGGGCAGCGGCCAGTAGTCGTCGCCGACGACCAACTCGAGCGCATCGCAGACTTTCCGGACTTCGGCCATCGTGTCTGCTCCTTCGGAGGTCAGCATGTCGGCCTGTCCCGCGGGATCGTCGTGCTTCGCCTCAGCGCGTGCGATCACATCGCTAAGATCTTCGCGAAATTCCTGGAGCTCCTGAACCAGCTCACCAACCTGGTTTGCGGTCGCTACCTGGGGAACTATGGCGATTCCAGCCGCCTTCGCCTGTGATGCCGAACTGATCAACGGCTTGAGGTAGCCATACGCGGCGGGGATTACGATCGTGTCGACCATCTCCCGCATTGTGTGCAGCTCGATCAGCATGTCCTTCACGTAGCGTTCGACGCGAACGTGATAGCGGGACTCGAGCTCCTCTTTTGTGAGAACACCGTGCTTGGTGAGAAGAGCGCGCGATTGTTTCGACACCATCTCCTTCAAAGCCTCGGGGGTGCGGCGGATGTTCGGAAGCCCGCGCTTCTTCGCTTCCTTGACCCACTCCTCGGAGTAGTTGTTGCCCTCGAAGCGGACCGGGGTGCTCTCCTTGAAAGCTTCGCGGACCACTTTGAGCACCGCGTCGTCGATCGACTTGGTCTTCTTCAGCGTCTCTCTCAGAGAGTCAGTGATCTCGCCGATGGTGTCAGCGACGACAGTGTTGAGCAGGGCAACCGGGAAGGCGATCGAAGCGGATGATCCGACCGCGCGGAACTCGAACTTCTGCCCGGTGAACGCGAAGGGTGAAGTGCGGTTGCGGTCTGTGTTGTCCTTCTCGACCTCGGGCAGTCGAGCCACGCCAAGCTTGATCATCTGCTGTTCTGCCGTCCCCGAACTTTTTCCAGCGGCGATCTCTTCGATGACTTTGGTCAGCATGTCACCCATGAAGACCGAGATGATCGCGGGTGGCGCTTCGTTCGCGCCGAGTCGGTGCTCGTTGCCGGAAGAGGCGATTCCGGCACGCAAGAGACCGGCATGTTTGTGAACTCCCTTCAGCACGGCTGCCAGAAACAGGAGGAAGCGCAGGTTTTGATGCGGAGTCTTTCCCGGCTTCAGAAGGTTCAGGCCATCGAGGTCCGACGATTCGGCGGTAACGGACATTGACCAGTTGCAATGCTTGCCGGAGCCGTTGATTCCGGCAAACGGCTTCTCGTGCAGAACTGCCTGGAGGTGGTGTCTCAGGGCCACTCTGCGGAGTGTCGCCATGACGAGCATGTTGTGATCGACGGCGAGGTCTGTCTCCTCGAAGTAAGGCGCCATCTCGAACTGGGAGGGCGCGACTTCGTTGTGACGGGTCGTGATCGGCACGCCGAGCTTGTACAGCTCGAACTCGGCTTCGGCGATGCAGCCCTGGATACGCTCGGGAATTCCGCCGAAGTAGTGATCTTCGAGTTGCTGTCCGCGCGGCGGCGGAGCACCGATGAGCGTGCGGCCACCCATCACGAGATCAGGACGCATGGCGAAGTGCGCGCGATCGATCAGGAAATATTCCTGCTCGGGACCGAGCGTTGTGAAGACGCGTTGCACTCCCTTGTCGCCGAGGAGCTCGAGCAGGGCGATTGCTTTTTGTGAGAGAACGTCGGAGCTGCGAAGCAAGGGCGTCATCTCATCGAGAGCTTCGCCGTTGTAGCCGATGAAGACCGATGGAATGCAGAGCGTACGCGCGCCGGTGGCTTCGACGATGAAGACGGGGCTCGCCGGGTTCCACGCGGTGTAGCCGCGCGCTTCCCAGGTCGCGCGGAGTCCGCCTGACGGAAAACTCGATGCGTCGGGCTCGCTCTGGATGAGCTGGTCGCCGGTGAACGATTCCATCGGTTGCCGGTCGTCATCGAACGCGAAGAAGGCGTCGTGCTTCTCGGCGGTGAGACCGGTCTGCGGCTGGAACCAGTGAGTGAAGTGGGTGACGCCACGGGAGATCGCCCATTCCTTGATTACCTGCGCGACAACTGGAGCGATTGCGCGGTCGAGCTTCTTGCCAAGACGAATTGAAGCGGCAAGACTCGCGAACACCTCTCGTGGGAGCTTGTCCCTGAGCTGCCGGACACCGAGGGTATTCACTCCGAAATACTGGGAGGTGGGACCTGGTATGCCGTCATCGTTGAAGCCGGGAGCAACTCGCGGCGAGCGGTTGGTGAGGTCCTGGATTGTCGTCTTGCGCTGGCTGGTCGTCGGGGCTGTCATGGGATCTGCGGAGATGGTTTCAGGCGAATTGTGCAGGAAATGCACTATCGAGAGGTCAAATTGCCTATCTAGCCCGGGAAAAGCAAGGAATTGATGGTCTTTTGTGTAGAAATTGCAAAAATTGGGCGATAGGGCTACGTTCCGGCCATGTCCCGCCATCGCTCCCAGATTCCCGATACCTCAGGCGCAAACGCCGAGGATATTCTCGATCTGGCGACCAAGAACAACGTCCGATTCCTCCGGCTGCAATTCACCGATATCCTCGGCATCAACAAGAACGTCGAGGTGCCAGCGTCCCAATTCGAGAAAGCCCTCGCCGGCGACATGATGTTCGACGGCTCATCAATCGAAGGCTTCGTCCGCATCGAAGAGTCCGACATGCTTCTCGCACCGGACTTCAGCACTTTTCAGATCTTTCCATGGGGCGATGACAAGAGTCGCGTTGCCAGAGTGATCTGCGACATCAACACTCCGGACGGCAATCCTTTCGCTGGTGATCCGCGAAGCGTTCTCAAGAAAATGATCGGACGAGCTGCGGATCGGGGCTATACGATGAACGCGGGCATGGAAGCCGAATTCTTCATGTTCAAGCCTGGACCGGATGACGAGGCGTCGACCGTGACGCACGATGTCGGCTCGTATTTCGATTTGGCGCCGGCGGATCTTGGCGAGGATGCGCGACGCTCGATCGTCGATGTGCTCGAACGCATGGGATTCGAGGTCGAGGCTGCTCACCACGAGGTCGCCCACGGCCAACACGAGATCGATTTCCGCTATGCGGACGCGCTTAAGACGGCGGACAACATCACGACGTTCCGGTTCGTTGTGAAATATGTCGCGCGGACGTTTGGTTTGATCGCGTCGTTCATGCCGAAGCCAATCTTTGGCCAGAATGGCAGCGGGATGCACACGCACCAGTCTCTGTTTCGCGGAAAGGAGAACGCCTTCTGGGACGAGAACTCGGAGTGGGAGCTATCCAGCACGGCACTGCACTACATCGGGGGACTGTTGCGTCATGCGCGTGGTTTTACCGCGATCACGAATCCGCTCGTCAATTCGTACAAGCGACTGGTCCCAGGCTATGAGGCTCCGGTAAATGTCGCGTGGTCGATGCGGAACCGGTCCCCGATGATCAGAATTCCTGACCGCAGAGGTCTGGGGACGAGAATCGAGCTGCGGATTCCGGACCCGTCCGCCAATCCGTATCTCGCCCTGGCTGTGCAGCTGGCCGCGGGGCTCGATGGCATCGCCACCAAAGCGGATGCGCGCGAGCCGGTAAACACCAACATCTGGGAGATGTCGCACCGGGAGAAGCGTCGTCTGAGGATCGACGATCTGCCGCATAATCTCGAAGAAGCCTGTAACGAGCTTGAAAATGACGACGTGATTACCGATGCCCTGGGCGAACACATTGTCACCCAGTTTCTGGCGGCGAAGAGACTCGAGTGGCAGGAATACATCAGTCAGGTCTCCAAGTGGGAGCTCGACAACTATCTAGCGAAATATTGACGCGAACATTGGCCGCTCACGGGGTATAACAAGGACGTGTAAGTCGTTTCAAACTGCGAACTTGTAAGAAGGGATGGGAGCACCACAATGGAACCAGCAATCAATTTCGAGATGGCGGGCGGTATAGACGTCGCTCGTCTCGAGCGCAGCCTGGCACTCAAGGGCCGCCGGGTTGGCGAGGGTCGGTATCACTTTACGGGCGGTGCCCAGGAGCACTGGGTCGATCTCTACACCATGAATCATCCACGGTGTGACTGCGGCGATCATCTCTGGCGTGAGCGGATCTGCAAGCACATCCTCGCTGCCTTGCTGAGGGAGGGAAACGAGCGCGTGGTGCGCGCGCTCGGTACCGTTGTCGAGCGTCTACGCACCACGCGGGAAATCGCCGCCTGAAGTACTAGAGATCGCCGGGCCGTTTAACGGGTCGACCATCTTTTTCTTCCGCCGGATTTCCGGCCGCCCGAGCTCTTTCTGCCCCCGCGCTTGCGCGGAACCTTCGCTCCCTTCTTTCGGGCTTCCGATAAACCGATCGCAATTGCCTGCTTGCGACTCTTTACCGTCTTTCCGCTCCTGCCGGACTTGAGCGTCCCCTTCTTGCGGCGGCGCATCGCGCTCGCGACGCGCTTCGATGCGCCTTTCCCGTATTTGCGACTACCCCCTGATTTACGCGCAGCCATACTGATCCTCCGTAAAGTGTGGTAACTGATCCGCGTCGGGTTGGCGCATGTTGTGCCGAGGAAATGGGGGTGTCGAGCGAACCGCTCTTCATTTTAGGAAGTCTCCATTTCCAATCGCGCAACATGAGCAGTCGCACGGGCCAGGAAGTCGAAGCCATCAATCGTCTTACCGACGGCGTACAACCGCCGGTGATCCGGGCAATTCTCGTGCAATGCCTGGCTGGAGACATCGCCCCGTCGGCAGCTATTTCCCGGATGCTTGCCGAAGGACCATTGTCGACGGTGCGCGCCGCGATCGATGATGTCACGGAGAGGGCAGCGAACATCTCGCGCGCGAGCGATAACCTCGTTCACGACAGAGTCGACGAGCTAACGCAGTTGTTCGTCGAGAACGTGGCGGAACTGGCGGATGTGAGTGATGCTACAAAAATCTCGGCAGCGGCCAGGGCGTCACGCGAAGCGCGCGCTACGCGCTCCCGTGATTCGGAAGATCGCGGCGAGCCGCGAATTTCGTAGGGAAAAGCTTCAGCGCGCCAGCTACTGGGGGCCGGGCGCTCCGTTCCCAGGCGTCTCGTTCTGGTCGCGACGATCAGTGCGTCGGCGGTCCCGTCCTCTCCGATCTTTTTTCGAGCGGGCACGTAACCACCGCCACGTGAGATAGATCGAGACCGCAAGGATGATCCAGTAAAACGGCAGCACGAGCTCGTGCAGCGCCGGAGCCTGCATCTCGAGCCACCAGATCGCGGCAGCCAGAAGTATCGAGAAGCCCCAGACAAAGATCAGCTGTCGCGGCCGACGACCGTAGATCACTGACTTTCCCCGCTATCCATCATGTATGCGCTCATGTCTGTTCCCATTCAAACTTCTGGACGGTTCTTTGCACCCTTAGGTTGCGATGCGCGCGAGTCTCGAGCCAGCCAAGCGGCCCTTCAATATCCACGCAATGCTGCGCCGCGTAAGGCAAGAAGTGAAGCAGTTCGCTGATGCAGCGATGTTTGACCTCGCGGAACAGGGATACGCAACGCCGTTCCATCAGCTGGTGGCCTGCATCATATCCGTACGCACAAGAGACGAGGTTTCGCTGCCGACGGCAATCCGGCTCTTCGAGGCCGCACCAACTCCGACCGCTGTGAGTCGGCTAAGCGTTGCCAGAATCGCCAAGCTGATTCGTCCTTCGTCCTTCTACGAGACCAAGGCATACAACATCCGCGATCTCGCCAGACGCGTAGCCGAGGAGTATGGCGGAAATCTTCCGTGCGACTTCGACACCATGATATCGTTCCGCGGAGTCGGACCGAAATGCGCGAACCTTACTCTGGGAATTGCTTGTGGCGCGACCGAGATCAGCGTCGACATCCACGTCCACCGCGTTACCAATCGATGGGGATATGTAACGACAACGGCGCCGGAGGGAACGCGTGCTGCTCTCGAAAAACAACTGCCTCGCAAGTACTGGGTGGAGATCAACCGGCTGCTGGTGCCATTCGGCAAGCACGTCTGCACTGGACGGCTACCAAAATGCTCCATTTGCCCGGTGCTCGAGTACTGCCGCCAGGTAGGAGTGACGGAGCACCGCTGAATTCTCCGGGCGCGCCAGCAGTGCGGCTATTTCACTCTCTATTTACTGCTGGCTATCTTCGTCAGCGCGTCACCACTGAGACGGAAGCTCGTCCAGTCGTCCATCGCCTTTGCGCCGACCTGCTTGTAAAAATCGATTGCCAGCTCGTTCCAGTTCAAAACCGACCAGTCAACACGTCCGCAATCCCGATCGACCGCTATTTTCGCGAGAGCGCGAAGCAGGGCGAAGCCGACTCCGCTCTTTCTTGCCGCGGGCCTGACAAAAAGATCTTCGAGATAAACGCCACGCTTGCCAAGCCAGGTTGAATAGTTGTGGAAAAAAAGAGCAAACCCAGCCGGTGTGTCACCGATGTAAGCAATGAGAACTTCCGCGGCCGGTCTCTTTCCGAACAGGGTATCAGCCAGATCTTTTTCCGTTACAGGCGCCTCGCCGGGAAGCGCGCGCTCGTACTCGGCGAGCTCGAGGATGAACTCACGAATGAGCGGGATATCCCTTTTCGTTGCAGAAACGATACGCATCCCGTCGGATTCAGTCTTCATTCGCGCATTATCCGACTGGCAGAATCGGGTGTCAATGCCATCTTTTGCAGGATGAAATACACACACATGAGTTTGCTGGCGGTCTGTCTGATCGGCGGCGCGTGCAATTCGCCTTCTCCGCGCGTCAAAGCGTCAATTGCCGCACAGGAACCGTCGGGTCCTCGCCGACTTCCAACAGGGCGCACGCTGGATCCTGCCGGTGTTTCCTACGACCTCGGCTCCATGCCGCTGGCGATGGTGCTCTCTCCGGAAAAGGATCGCGTGGTGGCGCTATTGAACGGATGGAGGGAGCAGGGAATTCAGGTGGTAGATCGAGCTTCGGGCCGGGTTCTTCAGAAGATTCCACTCCCCGCCGTTTTCCTCGGCATCATCTTCAGCCCCGACGGCAAGTCGCTGTACGTGTCGGGGGGCAACCAGGATGTGATTTACAGATTCGACTGGCGCGAGCGTGCGGCGAAGCTCGCCGACAGCATCGTGCTCGCCGTAAAGCCTCAAGACAAAGACGGAACGCGATATCCCGCGGGAATTGCGATTTCGCCCGACGGACGAACGCTTTATGCGGCGGAGAATCTTGGCGACTCGCTCGCGGTGGTCGATCTGGCCGGGCATCGAGTAGTGCAGCGGCTCGGTACCGAGCGCTATCCGTACGGGGTGGTGGTGGCACCTGACGGAACGGTGTACGCGTCTGCCTGGGGCGGATGGACGGTTTCGACATTCACCCCCCACGCGGATGGAATGCTCGCAGAAGGCGCTCGGGTGCGTGTCGGCCGCCACCCGTCAGCTCTGGCACTCAATCCGAGCGGCACCCGACTGTTCGTTGCGTCAGGGAGCACGGACAAGATCACTGTGCTCGACACCAAAGACAGAAACGTCGTTGCCACTCTCAGTGATGCATCGCCAGCGGGTACAAGCGAAGGCAGCACACCGAACGCGTTGGCGCTCTCGGCTGATGGTAAGCGTCTGTTCGTCGCGGAGGCTGACAACAATGCCGTCGCAGTGTTCGATCTCGCCGCGGGTACTTCTGGCTCTTCCACAGCAAATGGAAGGGATGCATTGATCGGAAGAATTCCCGCCGGCTGGTATCCAAGTGCGGTTGCCGTGGATGGTGGCGACATTCTCGTGGTGAATGGAAAGGGTCGAGGTACAGCCCCCAATCCGGGACATCCACAACCGAATCAGCGAAGTACACCTCACAGCCCTGACTACACGCTAGGCCAGATCAACGGTACGCTCACGATCGTTCCGGCGGCAAACGCGAGCATTGCGGACCTGAATGCATTTTCTCAGCGCGTTGCATCGGCGAACGGCTGGAACTCAGTGTCCGCGGCCGCAAAGTATCCGCCGTTCGAGCACGTCATTTACGTCATCAAGGAGAACCGCACCTACGATCAGGTGCTGGGAGATCTCTCACAGGCCGATGGCGATCCGTCGCTGGTGTTCTTTCCGCGTCCGGTCTCGCCAAACCATCACGCGCTGGCGGAGCGCTTCGGAATCTTCGACAGGTTTTTCGTCAATGCGGAAGTGAGCCCGGACGGCCACAACTGGTCGACAGCGGCGTACGTGACGGACTACGCGGAGAAGACGATTCCGTCCAACTACTCGGGTCGCGGCCGGAGCTACGACTACGAAGGATTCAATCGGGATGTCCGCCCAGAGGACGATGTAGCCGAACCGTCGAGCGGATATCTGTGGAACCTCGCCGATCGTGGCGGCATCACGTACCGCAACTACGGAGAGTTCGTAAATACACCTGAAGATCCGGATAGCCTGAAGGATTCCGCATACGTTCCGACGAAACCCAGCCTGGCGGCCCACACCAACAAAGCGTATCCGGGATGGAGTCTGGACATCCGCGATCAGGTGAGGGTGGAGGTCTGGCTGAGGGAATTCCAGGATTTCGTGAGGGCTGGCAAGCTGCCGGCGCTGGAATTTGTACGTTTGCCGAATGACCACACATCGGGAGCGCAGGCGGGAAAGCCGACACCGCGCGCGTACATGGCGGACAATGATCTCGCGCTTGGGAGACTGATTGAAGCGTTGTCAAAGAGTCCGTTCTGGAAGAGCACCGTCGTATTTGTCCTCGAGGACGATGCGCAGAGTGGTCCTGACCACGTCGACTCGCACCGCTCCCCGCTTCTTGTGATCTCTCCGTATAACAGAGGAGCGGTGATACACAGGTTCGCCAACACCACCGATGTTCTGGCGACAATCGAAGACATCCTTGGCCTCGGCCGAATGTCGCAGTTCGATAATTATGGACGCCCATTGCGGGAAATCTGGGAGACGACTCCCGATCTCAGCCCTTACACCGCGCTGACGCCCGCGGTGTCATTGAACGAAATAAATCCAAAGAGGGGAGCGATGGCCGAGGCATCAAAGAAGCTGGCGCTCAAAGTAGAGGACGCTTCGGATGACGATCTCTTCAACCGGATATTGTGGACCACGATCAAGGGTGGGACGCCATACCCCGGTACGAGACGGATGTCGGCGCTGGACGCGAAGGTATCGCGGTGAGCCGAACCAATCCGCGGATCGTGATTCCTGCTTCCGGCGAAATCGTGAGCCCGGACCCCCGCACTCGCCGAGTCCGCGTATTGGCGCGGTTGCTCGACAACGCGATTCCCATTCCGGGTACGAGCTGGAAGATAGGTCTCGATCCGATCATCGGGCTGATTCCGGGAGTCGGGGATATGGTTGGGGCGGTGCTATCGGGTTACATCGTTTTGGAAGCAGTTCGGGCGGAGGTCCCGACGCTTACACTGGCGAGGATGCTGGTGAACGTGGGGATCGATACCTTGCTCGGCGCGGTTCCGGCGGTGGGTGATGTGTTCGATGCGGCGTGGAAATCGAACGTAATGAACGTTGCGCTGCTGGAGCGTCATTTAGCAGCGACCGGCAGTGCTCCGCCGAAACGACGCAACGTGATCGGTGTGACGGTGCTTGCGCTGGTGGTGCTGGTGCTGATCGTCGGCGCGGGAATAGCGCTCGGCATCTTTGTCGCCCGATTGCTCTGGGGGCTCAGCACCCGATAGCTTTGTTGCACGGCGCCGTGGCCAAGTGGTAAGGCGGCAGACTGCAAATCTGCTATTCGTCAGTTCGATTCTGACCGGCGCCTCTACATAACCTCCTTGCAGCAACTGAGTTAGCCTCGGGAGCAGGCTGGAGCTATCGGGGACTCGCGTGCACCTGGAGCAGAATCCGCGCGTTGTAGGGGAGCCTGACTCCGGACCGTCGCGGATTGCGCATTTTGAGTCCTTTGCTGAAGGACGAGGTTGGAACGGCTCCTTCTGCGATCCCATCGAACAACGCGCCGTTCATACGCTCGATGAAGTAATCCCTCTGATCCGGCGCGCCGAGGATGCTACCAGGGAAGGTTGTTGGGTAGCGATGGCTTTGAGTTATGAGGCTGCCCCGGCCTTCGACACGGCTCTCAAAGCGAAGTCGACTTCGGAATTCCCCCTCGCCTGGATGGCGGTTTTCGAGAAGCGATTGCCCGCCACAATCCCATCAACATCTGCGCGTGCATTTCTCGTTTCGGAGTGGCAACCCGAGGTAGGTCCGCCACGATATGAGCAAGCAATTCGTGCAATCAAGGACTACATCGAGAGCGGGGATACCTATCAGGTAAACCTTACTTTCCCGTTGCGCGGTCTCGTGACTGGCGATTCGTTCAGCTGTTATCGCTCGATTGCACGGTCTCAAGGGGCGGCGTATTCCGCGTATCTCGATATGGGCAGCCACAGGATTCTTTCATTCTCTCCTGAGCTGTTCGTTGAGCGTCGTGGGAACAAGCTCACGACCCGGCCGATGAAGGGGACACTTGCGCGAGGTCGGTGGCATGAGGAAGACCTGAACCGCGTGCACCAGCTACAGGAATCGGAGAAAGATCGCGCGGAAAACGTCATGATCGTCGACCTGTTGAGAAGCGATCTGGGGAAAATCGCAGAGACAGGATCGGTGAAAGTGCCCGAGCTCTTCGCGGTGGAAAGTCTCAATAGAGTCCTTCAGATGACGTCCACTATTACCGCGCTCCAGAGACCGGATGTGACCATAGCGGACATACTCCGCGCTCTCTTCCCGTGCGGATCGGTAACCGGCGCTCCGAAAGCGCGAAGCATGGCGATCATCAATGAGCTCGAATCCTACCGTCGTGGGATCTACACCGGCGCGATCGGGCTGCTCTCTCCGGATGGTGATGCCACGTTCAGCGTCGCCATCAGGACCGCGGTCGTTGACCCTAAAAGTGGAGCCACCACGTTCGGCGTCGGCAGCGCGATCACCTGGGATTCAACGACAGATGGCGAATATGAGGAATGCTGCCTGAAGGCGAAGTTTGTCACCGATCCATGGCCTGAGTTCGAGCTTCTCGAGACCATGGAGCTCAACAACGGTGAGTATACGCTTCTGGAGCGACATCTCTCTCGTGCACGTGACTCGGCTCTCTACTTCGGATTCCTCTGGAATGAATCGCGAATCTCCAGAGTCCTGGATGAAGCCGCCAAATCCCATCCTTCGGGACGGTCGCGAGCAAGATTGATCATAGAGCGATCAGGGAATGCCAATGTCGTAGTGCATCCTCTCGAACGGAATCGGGAGGCTCCGCTTTCCGTAAGGTTCGCGAGTTGTCCTATTGACCAGGAGGACCCGCTACTCTATCACAAGACAACTGCCCGCTTGCGCTACGATGTGGAACTCGAGCGCTGTCGGCCGTGCGATGACGTCATATTGTGGAATCATCGCGGGGAAGTGACAGAGTCTACGATCGCGAACGTCATGGTCTTCACAGAAGGCAAATACTGGACACCGCCACGAGAAGCCGGCTTGCTGGGCGGGACACTTCGCGAAGAACTCATCTCGAAGGGAGAGCTCTTTGAACGGACCATCATGAAGGATGAGTTGACGGAGATTGGACGTTTTGCTCTTATCAACTCAGTCCGCGGGCGGATGCAGGCTGAATTACGAAGCGATGAAAGCAGGTTTTGCGGAAAAACAACGCTGCGTCATTCCGATGCAGACGCTTCCTCGTTCCCAATTTTGTCCGGCAGGTGAAACCATGAGTTGCGCAATGGGCCTCTTTGCTCGCGGCATTCTTTTCTGCTGCATTGCTTCCGTAACTGCAGATGGAGCGGCCGCTCAAAACAGACGGACAAGGCAACCGCCCACGCCTGACTGGAGCGTTGTTGAAAATGCGCTCGGCAGAAAGGGAACGCCCAGCGCAGGCGGGGTCGCCAGGTTCAGTTTTCCGCGCAGTGATCTAATCGTTGTGTTACACGGGGTCACTCTCAAACCCGCGCTGGCTCTCGGATCCTGGGTGGCGTTCAAACGGATTTCCGACCACGCGATGGTGATGGGCGATCTTGTCCTGCTGGAGACTGAAGTCACGTCGGTGATGGCGAGCCTCCAACAGAATGGTGTCGACCAGACTGCTCTGCACAATCATTTGCTGGGCGAATCACCGCGAGTGATGTACATGCACATACATGCGATCGGCAGCCCCGAACGGATCGCCAAGGCTGTGCGAACTGCTCTCGAGTTCACGAACACACCGCTTGGCGCAGGCTCCTCGGCGACCCCGACCGTGGCACCGCCGCCGATTGTTCTGACGCTCGACACCACAACCATTGCAAAGACGCTCGGCGTCATCGGCAAGATGAATGGGGGCGTGTATCAGCTCAGCATCCCGCGACGCGAACGAATTTGCGACGATGGCCAGGAGATACCGCCCGCGATGGGGGTCGCAACCGCGATGAACTTTCAGCCCACCCTCGGAGAAAAGGCAGCGGTCACCGGAGATTTCGTACTGCTCGGCCGAGAGGTGAATCCTGTTCTCTGGACGCTCGGGGAGAACGGCATTGAGGTGACGGCCATTCATAGTCACATGACCGACGAGCAACCCCGGCTGTACTTCATGCACTTCTGGGCGGTCGACGATGCGGCGAAGCTGGCGCGCGGACTTCGAGCTGCCCTCGACCGGACCAACAGACGCATCCCCTCCTCGAAAGCGCGTCTCTGCAAGCATTGAGTCATGATGGCTAGCTACGTCGGGTAAAGCGGTCGCAATTGGATAAGTGCGGCCTGGGTACAATCCCTGCTACACGCTACGCCACATCATGACTGCCACCAACAGTAGCGATGACTCCGATGCGCTGAGCAAGGTCCCGCCGGTCACGCTCGCGTTCTGGGTCGTCAAGATTCTCGCGACCACGCTCGGCGAGACCGGCGGTGACGCGCTGTCGATGACGCTGAAGCTCGGGTATGGCGTCAGCACCATGATCTTCCTGGCGTTCTTTATCCTCACGCTCGCCGCGCAAGTCGCCTCGAAACACTATCACCCACTCTTCTACTGGGCCGTCGTTGTAGCTACTACGACTGTCGGGACGACAACTTCCGACTACATCGACCGCACGCTTGGGCTCGGATACGTAAAATCCTCGATCATCCTTCTTGGTTTGGTGATCGTCGTATTACTTGCCTGGCGTTATTCCACCGGCAGGATCGAGGTGGATCACATCACCAATCGTAAGAACGAAATATTCTATTGGCTCACGATTCTCATTTCGAACACGCTTGGTACTGCGCTGGGCGATTTCGTCGCCACGACAACCGGGCTTGGGTTTCAGGGTGGGGCACTGGTGTTCGCCGGGTTGATCGTGCTTGTGGCCGCCCTCCATTTCTTAAGCAGTTTGCCCGGCACCATCCTCTTCTGGGCTGCCTATGTCTTGACACGGCCACTCGGGGCGACACTCGGCGACACCCTCACAAAGCCTGTTGCGCAGGGAGGACTGAACCTCAGCCGGATAACATCTTCTCTGGTGATGGTTGTCGCGATGGTGATCCTCGTCTCTGTGACGTCGCTACGCAAACGGCCTAGGCCGGCCGGTTCACAGCCCACCATCGCGTAGCTTCTTCTTCGCTCCACGGATTCACATCAATCAAGGCGAGCGCGCGCGCAAGCTCGCCGGCACTCTGTGGACGATCCTTCGGATCCTTGGCGAGGCACGATAGAACCAGGCGCTCCAGCGATGCCGGCACATGAAGCGCCAGCTCGGACGGTGGCACCGGGATTGTTTGCAGGTGCTTCGCGATCATCTGGAAGGATTTCTCCGCATGGAAAACCAAATGCCCGGTGAGGAGGAAATAAGCGACGCATCCCAACGCGTAGATGTC
>JAXDME010000145.1:0-15299 GCA_034666285.1 Gemmatimonadaceae bacterium
AACCGGGCGCCCTCTTCCCGGCGAATGCGATCGCCGTCGACCTCGGCACCGCGAATACGCTGATTTACGTGAAGGGCGAAGGCATCGTGCTCAACGAGCCATCGGTCGTCGCGCTCGACCGCGAAACCAAGAAAATCAAGGGCGTCGGCCTCGAAGCGAAGCGGATGCTCAGTCGCACGCCTGAAGGCGTGATCGCGGTGAGACCGATGAAGGATGGCGTCATCGCTGACTTCGACGTCACCGAGAAAATGCTGCGCTACTTTCTCGCGCTCATTATCGAGAACCACGTCTTCAAGGTGAAGCCGCGCGTGATCGTCTGCGTTCCGTCCGGCATCACCGAGGTGGAAAAGCGTGCGGTGCGCGACTCCGCGCTCGGCGCCGGCGCAAAGGAAGTCTTTATGGTAGCGGAGCCAATGGCAGCCGCGATCGGTGTGGGACTGCCCGTGGAGACCCCGACCGGCAACATGGTCATCGATATCGGGGGTGGAACCACCGAGATCGCGGTCATCGCGCTTTCGGGGATCGTCAGCGACACCTCGATTCGTACGGGCGGCGACGAGCTGGACATGGCAATCGTTCAATTCATGCGCAAGAACTACAACCTTCTTGTCGGTGAATCGACCGCGGAACAGGTCAAAATCCAGATCGGATCCGCCGCTCCGGTCGGCGATGAGAGGGAAATGGACGTCAAAGGCAGGGATCTTGTATCAGGGATCCCCAAGACAGTGCGCGTGCACTCGTCGGAGATCCGCGATGCGGTGCAGGAGCCAATTCAGCAGATCGTCGATGCCGTACGTCGCGCACTGGAGATCACCCCGCCCGAGTTGGCCGCCGACATTGTGGATCGCGGCATCGTCATGACGGGTGGTGGCGCTCTCATTCGCGGCCTTGATGTCCTGCTGTCGCAGGAAACCGGTCTACCGATCCATGTTGACGAGGATCCGCTGACCTGTGTGGTGCGGGGTACAGGCCGTATACTTGATGACGAAGCGAAATACTGGTCTGTCCTAGCGACTTGAGGTAACGCGTGGCGCGCGCCATAAGAAGCAACACCCGTGTCGATCTAATAGTTCTTACTACCTGCATCGTCCTGGCGCTTGCGGCCCGGGCACTTCCGAATACGATGCGCGATCCAGTGGCTACAGGAATGAGACGCTCATTCCTCGCACCACTGGTGCTTTTGCAGGAAAGGGCAGAAAAGGGGCGCCAGTCCCTCCTTTCAGCCGACGCGAAGCAGACATATCTCGACAGCCTTTCGCTCGGCAGCATGAAGGCCGGATCTCTCGAGGCCGAGAACGACCGCCTCAGGAAGCTCATGGGTCTTGGCTCGCGTCTCCGCTGGGGTTTTATCCCCGCCGAGGCGCTGCACGGCCGCGGAGTGCGCGACGAAACGACCGTTATCCTGAGCGCAGGATCGCGAGCCGGCGTCAGTCGCCTCAGTCCTGTGATAGCGCCTGAAGGATTGGTGGGCGTGGTCGACCAGGTGGATCCCACGATGAGTCACGCCATGCTGTGGACGCACCCCGATTTCCGGGTGAGCGCGATGTCCCCGGACGGCACTGCATTCGGTATCGCGCAGGCGCATCTCACGGGAGCCACGGGCGGGTATCTCCTCGAGTTACGCGGTGTGCCGTTTCGAGCAACCCTCAAGCCCGGCTCGGTGATCGTCAGCTCGGGTTGGGGCGGCGTATGGCCGCGCGGTATTCCGGTCGGGACCGTCCTCCAGGAGATCAAGACTACGGAAGGGTGGGCTCGGACGTACCTGCTGCGTCCAGCTGTCAATCCTTCCGACGTCTACTCGGTGATGATTCTTCGCCGCGACCGCGTGGCAAAGGGCCTCGACGGTGTGTGGCAGAACCTGGCGGAGGTTGACGCAGCCGCGCAGCGTATCGTCGTATCCGGTGATTCCGCTGCGAAGAGCGCGGCACTCGCCGAGGCCGCTGCGCGCAGAGCGGTGCTCGACAGCGTTGCGCGCGCTACCGGGACGGCTCCAGCTCCAACGACTGATAGCGCTCGAGCAGTGACGCCCCGCCCAGTGCCTGTCCGTCGCCCGACACCTGTTGATACCAATGCCCGACGAGATACGACTCGGCGCGATACCACGAGGCGCGATACCACGAGGCGCGATTCGGTGCCTCCGCCCAACCTTCCTCTTTCACCTGGAGTAATGCGATGAACGTGGGCGGAGCTGTTCGCGCGTTAATAAGCTTCCTCATTTTCGTCGTTCTTCACTACACCCTCCGTCCGTTGCTCGGATGGCGAGCGCCGATGGACTTCCTGGTGTTGGCGCTGCTTCTCGCCTCGGTGCGAGTGAGACCTGCAACCGCCGCGGTAATAGGCTTCGCCCTCGGCTTGATCTCTGATTCGCTCGCGCCAGATGCGCTCGGCGCGGGAGCCGTCGCGATGACGATCGTCGGCTTCGGTGCCTCGTATCTCAAGGCAGTATTCTTCGCAGACAACCTGGTTCTGAACGCCTTCTTCTTTTTCCTCGGCAAGTGGGTGTTCGACATTCTCTACTTCGTGGGCGAGCAGCGCGTTCACGGTTTCGAGCTGGTGCAGCAGTTGCTCTTGTGGTCACCGCTCTCCGCGGCAGTGACCGCCGCAGTGGGCGTCCTGTTACTCTTCATAATGCGACCACTGCTGGAGCCAAGCCCCGCATGAGCTTTCATCCGAATGATGTCGCCCGCCGAGCGCGAATGAGCTCGTGGGCGCTCGTTCTCGGATTTCTTTTCCTGATTGGCGCGTTCTTCAAGACGCAAGTCATTCAGAACCACCAGTACGTGATGCAGTCGGAAGAGAATCGGCTGCGTCCCATACCACTGCCCGCGCCGCGCGGAATCATTTACGACCGGCACGGTGAGGTGATCGCCGAGAATCTGCCGGCGTACTCCGTGTCGATAACCGCGCCGAGTGTCGACAGCTTGCGCGCTGCGCTCAACGAGCTTGCCGGCACCCTCCAGCTCGAGCCTTACCAGATAAATGCGGCGATCCGTCGATATCGTCGCGCGCCGACTCGTCCGACCGTCGTGCTACCAGACGCGTCCATTGACATCGTCTCGGTGCTGGAAGAGCACCGCCTCGATTTCCCGCGACTGATCATCCAGTCCGTCCCCAAGCGGTATTACCCGGACGGACCAATTGTGGCGTCCTTCGTCGGGTACACCGGGGAAATAACGGAGTCTGATCTCAACGATCCGAAATACGCGAGCTACAAGCCCGGACAGGAAATCGGCAAGGCAGGTCTCGAGAAACAGTACGAGTCGATTCTTCACGGCCGAGAAGGCGTTCGCTTCGACGAAGTCGACGCGCGCGGCCGTCCGGTGCGTGGTGAAGGTCCGCGACCAGATCTGAATCCGCTCGGTGCGCCGCCGCTCTACACGAACATCGATCTCGACCTGCAGAAATTCATGGTTGGAATTTTCGCCGATTCGCTGCAGGGTGGTGCGGTTGCGATCGATCCGACCACGGGCGAGGTTCTCGCGCTCTACAGCGCGCCAAGCTGGGATCCGAACAAGTTCACGGGTGGAATACCTGCCGACTACTACAAGCAGCTGCTGGACGACAAACGCAGGCCACTCGTCAACAAAGCGATTCAGGGACGCTATCCTCCGGGCTCGACGTTCAAGCTCGCGACGTCCGTAATCGCCCTCAAGGACGGACTGGTAGGACTCAAGGAGCACATGCCCGTACCGTGCACCGGAGGGCTCCAGTACGGCTCGCGATATTTTCGCTGCTGGGAGAAGAAGGGCCATGGCTCGCTCGATCTCGAAGGCGCGATCAAGCACTCCTGCGACGTCTATTTTTATCAGCTCGGTCTGAAGGTTGGACTCTCCAGGATGATCGCCGGAGGAATCTCTCTGACGATGCGCGACAAGTCGGGGATCGATCTTCCGGAGGAGAATCAGCCCTTCTGGCCTTACGCAATCGATTACTACAACAAGAAATACGGTCGAAACTGGAGCAACGCCGAAACGCTGAACCTTGCGATCGGTCAGGGCGCGAATTCACAGACCGTCGTCAACATGGCGAAGTTCTACACCGCGCTCGCGACACAGGGTCAGGAAGCGCGCCCCGAGATCGCCCATCTCGTGCCGCAGCGCAAGCAGATCTACAATCTCAGTCAGCAGCAGGACTCCGTTCTGCTTGAGGGGCTCAAGGCAGTGCTGGAAGCAGGTGGAACCGCTGGAGCGTCCGCGATTCAAGGTCTCACGTTGGCCGGGAAAACCGGAACAGCACAGAATAGCGGCGGTGCCGATCACGGCTGGTTCGTGGGCTTCGCTCCCGCCGATCATCCGAAGATCGTGGTCGCGGTTCTGCTCGAATTTGGTCTGCACGGCTCGCGGGCGGCGCACATCGCGTCCGCGATCATCGGTCACTACCTCAAGGTCGGGCCGATTCAGGCCGTCATGGACGAGGGCTGATGAGCAGACCCATAGTTTCTGATTATCGGTTGCTCGCGGCCGCCGGACTTCTCTCGCTGTTCGGTGTCGCGATGGTCTATTCCGCCGGGCAAACCGACACGCCGACCGCCGTGGCTCACGCCTACAAGTCGCAGCTGTTATGGCTGATTATCGGTCTGGGCTTCGCCTACGCGGTGACTCATTCATCCGTGCGTTTCATCGAATGGATGACGGTTCCCCTGTACGCGTTCTCCGTTTTTCTGCTGGCACTCACACTCGTCGTCGGGAAAGGCGCTGGAACGGCCGCAAGCACCAAGAGCTGGCTCGCCATCGGAAGTCACCGTATTGGCCAGCCATCGGAAATCGCCAAAGTCACCGTAGTGCTGATGCTGGCAAAGGTTCTGTCCGAGCGCAGGGAGTCAGCGCGCTCACTGCTGGATCTGTGGAAGCCTGCGCTCATCGTTGGCATCCCGTGGGCGATCATCATGCTCCAGCCCGACCTCGGCACCGGCATTGTCTTCATCGGGATTTTCTTCGCGATGCTGTTCTGGTCGGGCGTTGAGTGGCCGCTTCTCCTTCTCATCGCGAGTCCCGCGATCAGTCTCATCCTTTCGTTCAGTGTGGGACTGTGGGGCGCATGGTTCTTCATTCTGCTGGCGCTCGTTCTCTGGTACCGTCCGTACCTCATTGAAGGGATCGTTCTGATGGTGCTCAATGTCGCGACGGGCGTTATCGCGCCAATCATGTGGGAGAAGCTGGCGCCGTACCAGCAGAACCGGTTGAAGACTTTCCTCGATCCAACCGCTGATGTGCGCGGATCAGGATACCATGTCATTCAGTCGAAGGTCGCGATCGGGTCAGGAGGACTTTTCGGCCAGGGCTACACTCTCGGGACGCAGAAACGCCTCGCATTCCTTCCTGAGCAACACACCGACTTCATCTTCTCCGTTGTGGGCGAGGAGCTCGGCTTCATCGGCGTGGCGATAGCGCTCTCCCTTTTCCTCTGGCTTTTCCTGCGTATCACGCAGGTGGCGGAGCGCGCTAACGACTCATACAGCAGTCTCGTGGCCTATGGACTGATGTCCAGCTGGTTCGTGCACGTGCTCGTGAATGTCGGCATGACGCTCAACCTGATGCCAATAACCGGTATTCCGCTTCCGTTTTTCAGCTACGGCGGATCGTTCATGCTTGCGAGCTGGTTGGCGGTTGGCGTTCTGATGCGCATCTCCGGCGAAGGCCGCGGCAGCGCGCTGTCTCTGCGGGGCTATTAGGTCTGGCATCCAGGTTTAAGGGTGTGTTCGGATTTGGCTGATTAGTCGGATCCGACTGATTGCTCCTATGTGCGGTACGGTCCTCTGCCCGAAGAACGGTTTTGTTTTGGTTTTTGCATTCGGAAATCTGTGCGCGCCCAAGCGTCCCGAGCGGAGGTTCCCAAAAAAAAACCGGGCTGGAGAGAGGAGTCGTAGCGCCTATTTGACCGATCCGATTGATCAGTCAAATCCGCCGAATCCGTGCAATCATAGAACCTAGATGCCAACCCAACCGTCCTGCCGCGCTGCAAACGCTTGCCGGGTGCGCATTTAGCCTCACCGTCGTAAATTGCTGCAATGGCATGGTTCCGGAAGGAAAAGAAGCCCAGGCTTCCGCGACACGAGAAGCACGAGATTCCGCCCGACGCGTGGGAGAAGTGTGACATCTGTGGTCACACCGACTTGCGCGAGAAGTTCGTGCGCAACCTCAACGTGTGCCCGAACTGCGGCTTTCATCGGCGTATCCGTGCCAGCGAGTACGCCGCGATTCTTCTCGACGAAGGCACCCTGGAAGAAACCGAGATCGAGATCCGTTCGACCGATCCTCTCGGGTTCCCCGACTACCCGGCGCGGCTCAAGAAAGCGACGGGCACTGCGGGCGAAGGCGATGCGATTCTCACGTTCACGGGCCAGCTTGGCGGGATGCCGGTGTGTCTCGCAGTCATGGATTTCGCGTTCATGGGCGGCTCGATGGGCTCGGTCGTCGGCGAAAAGATCGCGCGGCTCGGGCAGCGTGCGATCGAGCGCAAATATCCGCTCATCATCATCTCCGCCTCGGGCGGCGCTCGGATGCAGGAAGGTGTGCTGTCCTTGATGCAGATGGCGAAGGCGGCCGCGATCCTGTCGCAGCTCTCGGAACGTCGCATTCCGTACGTGTCGATTCTCACGAACCCCACTACGGGTGGTGTCAGCGCCAGCTTCTCGATGCTCGGCGACGCGATACTTGCCGAGCCAGGAGCCGTGATCGGCTTCGCGGGCCCGCGCGTGATCAAGCAGACCATCGGCCAGGAGCTGCCTGAAGGATTCCAGACCGCTGAATTTCTCCTCGAGCATGGAATCGTGGATTCTGTAGTCCCGCGCAGCGAGCTCAAGCGAACGGTGGGACAACTCCTCCGCCACATGAGCGGCAAGCCGGCGTCGGCAGGATGGACGACCTCCTGAGGTCCTACGGCGCGGCGATCGAGGCACTCTTCGCCCGCACCACCAGCGGCATCAAACCAGGCCTCGAGCGTACTGAGACAATTCTCGCCCGGCTCGGATCCCCGCATCAGAAGCTGACCGCGATTCACGTGGCGGGCACTAACGGGAAGGGAAGCGTCGTCGCTGCAACGGAAGCGCTCCTGAGAACGCCTGGACGGAAGATCGGACGGTACACCTCGCCTCACCTGATCGACTTCCGGGAACGGATCACAGTCGACGGTGTTCCGATTCCTGAGGCGGCGGTGCTGGACTTTCTCGAAAAATGGACTCCCGCCGCCGAAGAGTTGGGTGCGACCTTCTTCGAGCTCACTACCGCTCTCGCGTTCGACTGGTTCGCGAGGCAGGATGTGGACATTGCCGTGATCGAGACCGGTTTGGGCGGTCGACTGGATTCGACGAACGTTCTCTCCCCGCGCGTGGCAACGGTTACTTCGATCGGCCTCGATCATACCGACCTTCTCGGCGATACCCTGGAAGCGATTGCTCGCGAGAAGGCGGGGATCTTCAAGAGGGCTGTGCCGGCTGTCATCGGCGAGAGTGCATCGGATATCCGTGCGCTTCTCGTGCAATGCGCAAAGGAAGCTGGCGCACGCCCCGTCACAGTCATCGATGACGAGTACTGCGTCGCGGACATCGAGGTTTCCGCAAGTGGGACGTCTTTCCTGATCGGAAGAGGGTCGGAGCAACAGAGAGTCACAACTCCGCTCATCGGCGCGTTTCAAGCGAGAAACACGGCGATCGCCATCGCGTCGGTAGCTTCACTCGGCGAGCAGTACTTGCCAGCGCCCAGCACGATCTCGACGAAGCTCACGAAATTATTTCTTCCCGGCCGTTTTCAGCGCAGCGGAAACTTCATCTTCGACGTCGCCCACAACCCGGACGGGGCTCGTACCGTAGCGGAGTCGATTGTCGCGTTGAACCCACCGGCGCCGAGAACTGCGCTGGTTTCAGTTCTTGCCGACAAGGATTGGAAAGGAATTATTCGCGCGCTCGCGCCAGTCGTCGATCGCTTCGTCTTCACGAACGCTCCGTCTGCTCCCGCCGAGCGACGATGGGATCCGTCGCAGGCTCAGATCTTTGCAAAGTCCGAGGGCTGGGAGTCAGACCTGGAGCCAGAATTCGACAGAGCTTTGGACACCGCCCGAAAGAGCGGAGAAACACTGCTCGTCACTGGGTCATTTCATACTGTTGGCGAGGCGATGTCGCGCTTGCAGGTCTCTCCATTCGCCGCGTAGCTTTCCTGAATGTCACAGGGAGCGTTACCCGGATTTCGCGACTTTTACCCCGAGCAGCTCGCCACCCGCAACTACCTCATGTCGGTCTGGCGTGACGTTGCCCGTCGGTATGGCTTCGTGGAATACGACGGTCCGCCCCTGGAGCCGCTCGAGCTTTACACGAAGAAGAGTGGAGACGAGATCGTCGGTCAGCTGTACACCTTCACCGACAAGGGCGATCGTGAAGTCGCGTTGCGCCCGGAGATGACGCCTACACTCGCGCGGATGGTGGCTGCGAAGGCGAACGCGATGCGCAAGCCGATTCGCTGGTTTTCCATCCCGCAGTTGTTCCGGTATGAGCGGCAGCAGAAAGGAAGACTTCGCGAACACTTTCAGCTGAACGTAGACATTGTCGGCGAGGCATCGATTGCTGCCGACGCGGAGCTGTTGGCGGTGGCGATTGATGTCATGCGCGCCGTCGGGCTCAGCTCGCAAGACGTACGGGCGAGAGTGTCCGATCGTCGCCTCCTGACCGCCGTCCTTTCGAGCGCAGGCGTGAAGAAGGACGAGATGCCGGCAGTATTTGCTGCAATCGATAAAGCTGGACGTGAGCCGCGCGACGTCACTCTCGGTAAGGTTGAAAAAGCGGTGAGCAGCGCCGCAGCGAGACGCGGCGTCGAGGGCTTGCTGACGAACGCCAAGGATCTGAACGCGCTCGCCCGGGATTTTGTGGATTCTCCCGACGTCGTGGAGGAAGTCGCCCGGATGCGTGAATACAGGGGTTTCCTGGATGCTCTGGGCGTCGGTGACTGGGTGGATTTCGACCTCTCAATCGTGCGCGGTCTCGCTTACTATACGGGGAAGGTGTTCGAGCTTTTCGACGCGAAGGGAGAATTCCGCGCGATCTGCGGTGGCGGACGGTACGATGATCTGCTCTCGACGATTGGCGGCGTCGATCTTCCCGCTCTCGGATTTGGGATGGGAGACGTTGTTCTGACGGAGCTGCTTCGCGCGCGCGATCTCCTGCCGGCGCCGGAGCTGGCTGTGGAGTATTGGGTCGCGTCCGAAGATGAGTCGATGCTTCCCGACGTGATGAGTGTGGCGGGGCGCCTTCGCGCAAAAGCGAGAAGCGTCGAGTACGCGCTCAAGTCGCAGACGCTGTCACGCCAGCTCAAGACGGCGTCCAGCGCCGGCGTGAGAAGCGTCGTGTTGCTGCGACGGGCGGACTACGACAATGGAAAGGTGACTGTAAAGACGCTCGCCGACGGATCCGAGCAGAGCGTAGCTCTCGATGTATTCCTCGACTCACTGTAATTACGCCAATGGCTGACGATAAAAAACTGACGACGCGCGCCGCCGACTTCAGCGCCTGGTACAACGAAGTGGTGCTGAAGGGCGAGCTCGCCGACTACTCCCCCGTGCGCGGCTGTATGGTCATCCGGCCACGCGGCTACGGCATCTGGGAGCGCATGCAGCACCAGCTCGACACGATGTTCAAGGATACGGGGCACGAGAACGCGTATTTCCCGATGTTGATCCCCGAGAGCTTTCTTCACAAGGAAGCGGAGCACGTCGAGGGGTTCGCGCCCGAGCTTGCGGTGGTCACTCATGGCGGCGGCAAGAAGCTGGAAGAGCCGCTGGTCATCCGCCCGACCTCGGAGACGATCATCTACGCGATGTACGCGAAGTGGGTGCAGAGCTACCGCGATCTGCCCATCCTGATCAATCAGTGGGCGAACGTCGTGCGTTGGGAAATGCGCACACGCCTTTTCCTGCGGACGCTCGAATTTCTCTGGCAGGAAGGACACACGGCGCATGCGACCCACGACGAGGCCGAAGAGGAGACGCGGAAGATGCTTGGCGTCTACCGCGACTTCATGGAAGGCTGGATGGCGATGCCGGTTGTCACTGGTATCAAAACCGAATCCGAGAAATTCGCTGGCGCGCTCCGCACGTACTCCTGCGAGGGGATGATGCAGGACAACAAGGCGCTGCAGGCCGGAACGTCTCACAACCTCGGCCAGAATTTCTCCAAGGCGTTCGAGCTCAAGTTCCAGACGGAAGCCGGCGGAATTGAGCACGCGTGGAACACGAGCTGGGGAGTATCTACCCGGCTGATCGGAGGGCTGGTGATGACGCATGGCGACGACAAGGGCCTGCGAACGCCTCCCCTTCTGGCGCCAATCGAAATCGTTATTGTCCCCATTTGGCGCGCCGAGGAAGACAAGGGTCGCGTCAAGGCAGCCGCGCACATGGTAAAGGAAAGCCTTCTCGCCTGGGAACGTCGCGTGCCCGGACGCCTGCGAGTACACGTCGACGATCGCGATGGAATCAAGCCCGGCGCAAAATACTACGAGTGGGAGCTGCGCGGCATTCCTTTGCGGATGGAGCTCGGACCGCGCGATATCGATTCGAATCAGGCCGTGCTGGTACGGCGCGATACCGGGGAAAAGCGGTCCGTCTCGCTCTCGTCAGTCGGCGAAGAGGCAGCGGATCTGCTGCACCTGATTCAGGAATCCATGCTCATCGATGCCCGCGAGCGCCGAGAGCAGAACAGCATCCGCGGCGGTATCACCTACGATCGCTTCCGTGAAGTCATGGCCGGGACGGGTGCATTCGTCTACGCCGGATGGTGCGGCGACGAGAAATGCGCCGCGGCGATCAAGGAAGAGACCAAGGCGACGATCCGGGTGCTGCCCGACGAAGAGTTCAGATCCGCCGAACCGCCCAAGACTTGCCTGAAATGCGGAGGCGCATCAATCGCCGAGGCGCTGTGGGCAAAGGCGTACTGAAGGCGACCGCGATCGCTCCCGCTGGCGCGACGGAGACGAGGACGGACAGCCGCGAAGCATTTCCCCGAAACGACGAAGGCATGCTGTGCGAAGGTGTGCCGCTTTCCCTCATTGCGCGGGAAGCAGGCACGCCCGCTTATGTGTACAGCGCCGGCGCGATTCGGGATCAATACGCGCAGCTCCGCAATGCGATGAAGAGCATCGACGCGAGGCTCCACTACAGCGTCAAGGCGAACTCCAGCATCGCGATTCTATCCCTCCTTCGGGAGCTCGGCGCGGGGCTCGATATCGTCTCCGGAGGGGAGCTGTACCGCGCTCTCAAGGCTGGCTATAGCGGGCGAGACATTGTCTTCAGCGGAGTGGGGAAGACCGAGCGCGAGATGGAGGAAGCCATTCGCGCGCAGGTCCTGCTGTTCAATGTCGAGTCCGAGCAGGAGCTGCACGTTCTCGACGCAGTCTCCAAGCGTCTCGGAGTGAAGGCGCCGGTTGCGCTGCGCGTGAACCCCGAGGTCCTCGTCGACACTCCGCACCCCTACACACGCACCGGAGAAAAGGGGATGAAGTTCGGGATCCCTTTCGACGAAGCCCTCTCGGTCGCAAAGGTCGCAGCGAAAATGGCCAACGTCCGGCTTCTCGGCCTCGACATGCACGTTGGCTCCCAGATATCGCAGTTCGCGCCTTACGAGGTCGGGCTGCAGAGACTAATGCACCTCCGTCGTGAGATCGAGAAGGATACCAGCTCGCGCCTCGAGTGGCTCGACATCGGTGGCGGGCTTGCCGTCACTTACGACGCCGAGCGGTCTGTGGACGTCCGCCAGTTCGGTGAAGTGATCAGCGCGCTGGTAAGCGGTTCCGGACTCAAAATCATTCTTGAGCCTGGACGATTTCTGGTAGGAAACGCGGGCGTATTGCTCACTCGCGTTTTGTACAGAAAGCGGAGCGGTGGAAAGGAGTTCATAGTCACCGATGCCGGGATGACGGATTTGCTCCGCCCGTCACACTACAACGCGTTCCATCGCATCGATGCCGTGAAGCCGACAGGACGGACAACGGTCGCCGACGTCGTCGGTCCGATCTGCGAAAGCGGCGATTTTCTGGCGCTCGACCGCCAGATAGACGACGCACAGCCGGGCGATCTTCTTGCGGTTCAGTCCACGGGCGCATATGGGTTCGTGATGTCATCCAACTACAACTCGCGTCCTCGAGCGCCGGAAGTGCTCGTGGATGGGGAGAGATTCGCCGTGATCACGCGCCGTGAGAGCTACGATGACCTCGTTCGCAACGAGATCGGGACTCCAGATTGGAGAAAGACGTAATGCGAGTCGGCGTGATGGCTGATACCCACGATCGAGTCCCCGCGGTGGCCGACCTCCTCGAGCGATTGGCACAAAAGGGCGTGAGTATGGTGATGCACGCTGGAGATTATTGCTCGCCATTCTGCCTCGCGCCGTTTCATCAGCGCGGCACCGCGCTGCTGGGCGTCTTCGGACGCAACGACGGAGACCGCGAAACATTGAGCGCCTATGCAGCGCGCGGAATGGGCACCGAGATCTACGAATCTCCACACAGCTTTGACGTGGGAGGCAAGCGGATTCTTCTTGTCCACGAGATCGGGGAGGTCAACGCCAGATCGATCGAGCAGCACGACTTCGTGATTCACGGCTCGTCGCATCTGCAGTCCAAGAAAAAGGTCGGGAACACACTAGTGATCAATCCCGGCGAAGCCTGCGGATGGATTCACGGCAAGTGCACGGCGGCGATCCTCGACACGGAAACCGGAGAAGTAGAAGACATCACTCTATGAGCAGCCGGATCCTCATCATCGATTTCGGCTCACAGTTTACGCAGTTGATCGCCCGGAGGGTTCGCGAGGCGCGCGTCTACTCGGAGATTCACCCACCGAGCCGCACCGTGGATTGGATCCGGGAGTGGAAGCCTACCGGGATAATTCTGAGCGGCGGGCCAAACTCGGTCTATGGCGACAACGTCCCACTCGCCGATCCTGCAATCTTCGACATCGCCCCGGTGCTGGGCATCTGTTACGGGATGCAGCTGATCGCGCACATCGAGGGCGGACAAGTCATCCGCACCGATCGGCGGGAGTATGGCCGCGCGGAGGTAAAGGTGTTGGAGCCGAGCGGCCTGTTTGCGGGCTTCTCGACCGACGAGCCTGCGACTGTCTGGATGAGTCATGGAGATCACATTGAGAAGCCGCCGAAGGGATATCGCGTCACCGCGCAGAGCACACAGAATCCGATCAGCGCGTTCCGCCACGAGACGCGCGCTATCTTCGGTGTGCAGTTCCATCCTGAAGTAGCGCATACCCCTCGCGGTCGCGAAATAATTGCCAACTTCCTTTTCGGGGTGTGCAAAGCGGAGCCGACGTGGACAGCCGGCGCATTCATCGAGGAGGAGATTGCCCGCATCAAGAAGACCGTTGGAAAATCGAGAGTGATCTGTGGTCTTTCCGGCGGCGTCGACTCATCGGTAGCCGCGGCGCTCGTCCATCGCGCGATTGGCGATCAGCTTACCTGCATCTTCGTCGATACCGGTTTGCTGCGTCTCCACGAGCGTGGGCAGGTCGAGAAAACATTCCGCGCGCATCTAGGTATCGAGCTGATCACGATTGACGCCGAGAAGCGCTTCCTCGATGCGTTGGCTGGTATCGAAGAGCCGGAGAAAAAGAGGACGATCATCGGCCACACCTTCATCGACGTGTTCGAAGACGCGGCGGCCAACGTGGGGGAAGATGTAGATTTTCTCGTGCAGGGTACGCTCTATCCGGACGTGATCGAGTCCTTCGCGCCTCGCGGTGGACCGTCGGTGACGATCAAGACGCATCACAACGTTGGCGGGCTCAAGCCCGGCATGAAGTTCAAGTTGATCGAGCCGCTCCGGGAATTGTTCAAGGACGAAGTGCGGAACGTCGGGCGCGAGCTAGCGCTGCCGGAGGAGATGGTGGCGAGGCATCCGTTCCCAGGGCCAGGACTCGCGATTCGCATTCTGAGCGACGTTACCAAGCAGAAGCTCGATCTCCTTCGGAAGGCCGACGCACTCTATCTCGAAGAGATTCGTGAGGCGGGTCTGTACGACGAGATCTGGCAGGCGTTCGCGGTGCTGTTGCCCGTGCGAAGTGTCGGCGTGTTGGGCGACGAGCGAACCTATGAGAACGTACTCGGCCTCCGGGCGGTCACGAGCACGGACGGGATGACCGCCGACTGGTACCCTTTTCCCTACGAAGTCCTGGGGCGAATCTCCAATCGCATCATCAACCAGGTGCCGGGAATCAACCGCGTCGTGTACGACGTGAGCTCAAAACCACCCGCGACCATCGAGTGGGAATGATCTAGGCGCTTCGCCAAACATCTAGGTTCTGGACTATCCGGATTTGACGGATTAAACGGATTTGACTGATAGTTCTATGAGCGATACGGGAGGCCTTGTTCCGCTTCAATAACATCCAGAGGGGCAGTTCCCAAAATTATCCTGACTCGGTGACATGCGCCCGGAGGTCTCATTGAGCGATCCGATCAATCAGCCAGATCCGCCAAATCCGCGCAGCCCTAGACCCTAGATGTTTGGCGAGGCGAGGTTAAAGACTCTTCTCCTCGAGAAGCGCCATGAACTCGCCGGGTTGCTTTAGCTTGAGCAGCCGCTCCGGAACGTCTGCCTCCTTCGAAAACTGCGCGATTTTGCCGAGGACGGGCAGGTACTGATTCGAGACCTCGAGCGGGGGCGCGACGATGAGGAAGAAAAAGAAAACCGGCTTCTCGTCGATTGCCTTGAAATCGACGCCCTGCGTTTTTCGTCCGAATGCGACCCGCAGCTTGGATACTACGAGCGAGCGACAGTGGGGAATCGCGATCCCGCGACCGATGCCTGTCGATCCGAGGTTTTCGCGCCGCTTCAGCATCTTGAACAACATTCCTTCCGACTTGTCATCCAGACCAAGGAGACCGATCAACTCCTTGAGGATTTCATCCTTGGACGTTCCCTCGAGCTCGAGTTTGATCGCGTCTTCGGAAAAAAAATCGCGTAGTTCCATCAGCTCCCCGAGAGTGTTCGACAAGATTGCGCGCGAGAGGACGGAAGTTACGCGGGGCCAAAGCGAGAGTCAAACCACGATGTTGCAAGCGTTTGGGTGTCTGCCTTAGCTTGTATTGAGATGCGATTTCCATTTCCCGTCCGTGAGGACATTCCGCTCTATCTGGCGCCGATGGCCGGCGTGTCAGAGTCTCCGTTTCGGCGACTCTGTCGCCGCTTTGGCGCGGACGTCGTCGTCACCGAGTTTCTGTCGGCCGAGGGAATCCGCCGTGAGAATGCGGCCACCCTCGACAAGCTTCGCTTCGGCGCAGACGAGCGGCCGATTGGAGTGCAGATCTT
>JAXDME010000146.1:0-3609 GCA_034666285.1 Gemmatimonadaceae bacterium
GGATCCTCTCGCGAGCACGCGCCGTGGGCGTTGCTCGACTTCGGATTTCGCGCGGTGATCACCACGAGCTTCGCCGACATCTTCCGCAACAACGCGGTCAAGACCGGCCTGCTTCCCGTCGCTTTGCCGCGCGGGGCTCACACGATTCTGCTCGATGCGCTGGCGGAATCGCCGAGCGCACAGGTGACGATCGATCTCGAGACGCAGACGGTGACGCTGCCCGACGGAAGTTCGCACAAGTTTCCCCTCGATCCATTCGCGCGGCATTGTCTGCTCAACGGAGTCGACGAGCTCGGCTTTCTGCTCGACCAGGAGAGCGCGATCGCGAAGTACGAATCCTCTCACCCGGCCCGGGTGTCGACGCAATGAACATCGCGGTACTTCCCGGCGACGGCATCGGTCCGGAAGTGATCGCCGAAGGCGAGCGGGTGATCCGCGCGGTGGGACAACGGTGGGGTCATTATTTCGAGCTCCGCGCAGGTCTCATCGGCGGCTGCGCTCTGGACGCGCGCGGCACTCCTCTACCAGAAGAGACGTTGAAGCTTTGCCGATCGGTCGATGCCGTTCTGCTCGGCGCCGTCGGTGGCCCGAAGTGGGACGATCCCAACGCGAAGCAGCGTCCCGAGCAGGGGCTGCTGGGTTTGCGCAAAGAGCTCGGAGTTTATGCGAATCTCCGGCCTGTCACCGTGCATCCAGCACTGGTCGACGCATCGCCATTGCGTCCGGAACGACTGGAAGGAGTCGACTTCGTGTTCGTGCGCGAGCTGACGGGCGGGATCTACTTCGGCGACAAGCGTCGCGACCGGGTGAATGGCGAAGAGCGGGCGGTCGATGTTTGCACATATACGACCAGCGAGATCGAACGCGTGACCCGGATCGCGGGAGAGCTCGCGCGCACTCGTCGCGGCAAGCTGACATCGGTCGACAAGGCGAACGTTCTCGAAACATCCCGTCTGTGGCGTACCACCGTCACACGGGTCGTGCGGGAAGAATTCCCTGATCTCGCGCTGAATCATGTGCTGGTCGATGCGTGCGCAATGCAGCTCCTTCGCAACGCGCAGTCGTTCGACGTGATCGTCACCGAGAACATGTTCGGCGACATCCTCACCGACGAAGCGTCGATGCTCGCCGGATCGCTCGGCGTCCTTCCATCGGCATCACTTGGCGACGCCGAAGTAGAGTCGTCGCAAGGGGATGGCGACGGTGGGCAGCAGTCGGAAACGAAACTCCGCCGCGGACTTTACGAGCCCATTCACGGCTCGGCGCCGGACATCGCGGGCCAGGGAATCGCCAACCCTGTGGGAACGATTCTCAGCGTGGCGATGATGCTGAGACATACGTTTGGTCTGGAGACAGAAGCGCAGGCGGTGGAGAGGGCGGTCGCGACGGCAATCGATCACGGCTGCGTGACAGTGGATATCGCGCGCCAGGGTCGTCGATCATACTCCACTGAAGAGGTTGGACGCGCGATCGCGCACGCGTTGTCAGCGGAGTGACAGCAACAGATGCTCACACGATTCACTATTGACAGAATCCTTCATGTGACGTTATGCTCCGAAACAGCGTCATTGCTCACGTTCGCATTTGCACCGACGACATCAATAAGAAAATGATTCGCAACAGCCAGCTCCTTCTCAGCCTTACTCAGTCCCTCCTCCTTATTGGGGTAGGGCTTAATGGCTTTGGGAAGAAGACTGGTCTGAGAACGATGTAACGCAGACACACGCCTCTTCCCGCAACGGGAGAGGCGCCTGGTGAAAAGTGAAAGGGCCTCTCCCGCGAAACGGGAAGAGGCCCTTCACTTTTTTATGCGATCAGAGATTCCGTCTACAACCGAAGGACAGTGATGCGCTCCGACACCATCAAGAAAGGTTTCGAGCGCGCTCCCCATCGCAGTCTGCTGCGTGCCACCGGCCAGATCCGGGGTCGCGACGACTTCGACAAGCCGTTCGTCGCGGTGTGCAACTCGTACGTGGACATCATTCCCGGCCACGTCCACCTGCAGGAATTCGGCAGAGTGGTGAAGGACGCTGTGCGCGCTGCCGGCGGAATTCCGTTCGAGTTCAACACGATCGGGGTCGACGACGGAATCGCGATGGGCCACGAGGGGATGCGGTACTCCCTGCCGTCGCGCGAGATCATCGCCGATTCGGTGGAGACCATGATCCAGGCGCACTGCTTCGACGCGATGATCTGCATCCCCAACTGCGACAAGATCGTGCCGGGAATGTTGATGGGCGCGGCGCGTGTGAACATCCCGACGATATTCGTCTCGGGGGGACCGATGCGCGCCGGAGTCGATCGTAGTGGGCAAAAGGTGGATCTCATCTCTGTCTTCGAGGCTGTTGGCGCGCGTGCAGCGGGAACGATCGACGACGTTCGTCTCGAAGAGCTGGAGATCGCTGGCTGTCCGACCTGCGGCAGCTGTAGCGGTATGTTCACCGCCAACTCCATGAACTGTCTGTGCGAAGCGCTGGGCATCGCGCTTCCGGGCAACGGAACCATTCTCGCCGTTTCGCCGGAACGGCACGAGCTCGCCCGTGCTGCCGCGCGCCAGCTGCTTCAGCTGCTCGATAACGGCATTCGGTTCCGCGACGTCGTCACTGCTGATGCAATCGACAACGCCGTCGCACTGGATGTCGCTATGGGCGGATCGACGAACACGCTGCTTCACGTCATCGCCGTCGCGCATGAAGCGGGAGTCGAGTATCCACTGGCGCGCTTCAACGAAGTGGCCGAACGCGTGCCGCACCTGGCGAAGGTGTCGCCGGCGTGGGACGGAAACCGGCAGTGGCACATCGAGGACGTCAACAACGCCGGTGGCGTTTCCGCGCTGCTGAAGGAGCTGGCGCAGAAGCCGGGCACGCTGTTCCTCGACGCGATGACAGTGACGGGCAAGACTGTCGCGGAAAATCTCGAGGACGTCAAGAATCTGAACCAGGAATGCATTCGGCCGATTACTGACCCGCACTCCGCGCGTGGGTCGCTATGTGTGCTGTTCGGCAATCTGGCGCCGGACGGCGCGGTGATAAAGATCGGCGCCGTCGAGCATCACGAGCTCACGTTCCGCGGTCCCGCGCGCGTGTTCGAGGACGAGGAATCGGCGATCGCCGCCGTGCGCGTCAACGGCATCAAGTCCGGGGAAGTTGTGGTGGTCCGGGGCGAAGGTCCGCGCGGCGGGCCGGGTATGCGCGAGATGCTGTCGCTGACCAGCATGCTCAAGGGGATGCCGATTGGCGGTGAAGTCGCGTTGCTCACGGACGGAAGATTCTCGGGCGGCACTCGTGGGTTGTGCATCGGTCACGTCTCGCCGGAATCTGCCGAGGGCGGTCCGATTGGGTTGATACGCGACGGGGACATGGTCTGTATCGATCTGCCGGAGCGGAAACTCGACGTCGAGCTGAGTGCAGCCGAGCTGCGTACGCGTCGCGCGGAGTGGAACGCACCGGAACCGCGCTACACCCGCGGATGGCTGGCTCGGTATGCGTCGATGGTGACGAACGCGGGACGGGGCGCAGTGCTCGAGGTTCCCACCTCGCGTCACAACGGCGTCCAGGCGCCGAGCGAGTCGACGGCCTTTGCGATCGACGCAGTCACGCACTCGACGCG
>JAXDME010000147.1:0-2822 GCA_034666285.1 Gemmatimonadaceae bacterium
AGGGAATATACCCTGACGGCCGGCGACTTAACCATCCGTTTAGCCAAGGAATTCGGGTTCTGCTATGGGGTGGAACGTGCGGTAGAGTACGCTTATCAGGCACGGAAGAAGTTCCCTGATCGTACCATCTATCTGGCTGGGGAGATCATCCATAATCCGCACGTAAACTCGAAACTCCAGGCGATGGGGATCACGTTCCTCATGCCCAAGGATGGCCGGATCGATTTCAGCGGAGTGAACGAGACGGATGTGGTAATCCTTCCGGCGTTCGGTGTGACCATCACAGACTTCGAGATACTCCGGCAAATCGGCTGCGTCATGGTCGATACCACGTGCGGGTCTGTTCTCAACGTATGGAAGCGCGTGGAGAGTTATGCCCGTGACGGGTTCACGTCGTTGATTCACGGCAAGTACTACCATGAGGAAACCCGGGCAACGGCATCGCAGGCGGAGAAGTACCAAGGCGGCCATTACTTTATCGTTCGCAACATGGAGGAGGCCGGACATGTCTGCGATTTCATCGAGGGTCGTCTGAGTGGAGAGGTTCTGATGGAGCGGTTTGCACACGCTGCTTCTCCAAACTTTGACCCGGCGCGCGACCTCAGACGGATAGGGGTGGCTAACCAGACCACCATGCTTTCCCGCGAATCGCTGGCAATCGGCGAGCTCGTCGGAAAGTCCATTGCTCGCGCGCATGGAGAGGCCTACGCGAAGGAGAACTTTCGCACCTTCGACACGATCTGCAGCGCGACCCAGGAGCGCCAGGATGCGGTCGTCGAGCTACTCAAAGAGCCACTCGATGTCATGGTCGTGATCGGTGGTTACAACTCCAGCAACACTCTTTCACTCGCGGCTCTCTGCTCGGAAAGTGTCCGCACCTTTCACGTCGAGGACGCCGACGACATCGACCCCGCCTCCGGTCGGATCCGGCACCGCCCACAAGGCTCGACGAATGAAGTCGAATTGCCGAGTTGGCTTCCCGAGAAGACCCCGGTGCGCGTCG
Source organism: Gemmatimonadaceae bacterium (assembly GCA_034666285.1). Classification (GTDB taxonomy): domain Bacteria; phylum Gemmatimonadota; class Gemmatimonadetes; order Gemmatimonadales; family Gemmatimonadaceae; genus UBA4720. The sequence goes on from JAXDME010000147.1 coordinate 1,004, forward strand.
GTGTGACAGCTGGCGCCAGCACGCCCAATAACAAGATTGGCGAGGCGGTTGGCCGGATTTTCGCTACTAGGGGAATCGACCCAAGAGCGATCCAATAGCGACCAGATAGCGGCTAAAACGGCGGTTTCCACTGTACCAGTTCGGCCTCGGACATCGTCTTACTATTGGAGGGTTTCGGTCCGCGTTGTAGCTTTGCAACGACTCGAAACTACTGTTTTGGGGTACCGTAGGTATGGTTGCAGGGGACAGTAAACCCGTGGAGGTCGAATGGACGTGTATGGTTCGGATATCGCCCCTGACGAGGAGGCGGTTAGTAGCGGTGGTGCGGACACCACACCTGAAGTCGGCAGCTGGTTCCAGCGTGGCTCGACCAAGGAATCCGCTCTGAACGACCGTGGCGTCGGAATTCCGGTAAACGCGATGCTCGACCGCGTTCGGGAAGCAGATGCGCTAACCTTCGAAGACGAGGAGAGCGACAAGTAAGACTTCTTTCGTCAGACGAAAAAAGGCTACCCATTGGGTAGCCTTTTTTATTTTGGCGCCGAGGAGCGCGACTTCTCGCTCGGGTGCGCTTACTCGCCGGCCGCGCGCCGGCGCTTGGTTCGCCGGGCTGTCGCGGTTTTCTTGCGGCCGATAGGAACCACGTCGATCTCGGCGGCCCGTTCGACTTCGTTCGGAGTCGCCGGAACCTGGCGCGGCTGCTTGTAAACGAAGCGCTTGCCCTCGTAGTTCCGGAAGACAACTTCGTCGTCGTTCATCGATTCCAGGTACTCTGGAAGCAGCGGTACCTTGCCTCCGCCACCTGGGGAGTCGATCACGAATTGCGGAACCGCCAGACCCGAGGTCCATCCACGAAGCGCCTGGATGATCTCGAGGCCCTTCTGCACGGTGGTGCGGAAGTGCTCTCCGCCGGCCACCTGGTCAGCCATATATAGGTAGTAGGGCCGGACACGCGCCTTCAGCAGCTCGTGCATCAGCTTCATCATCACCTTCGGGTCGTCGTTGACGCCTTTGAGCAGCACTGTCTGGCATCCGAGAGATACTCCGGCTCTCGACAGGCGATCCAGGGCGGCGACGGCGGCAGGCGTCAGCTCACTCGGGTGATTGAAGTGAGTGTTCATGTAGATAGGATGGTACTTCTGCACCATCTCGCAGAATTCGGGCGTGATCCGCTCGGGCAAATGCGAGGTGATGCGGCTGCCAAGCCTGATGATCTCGATGTGCGGAATGGCGCGAAGCTGCTGGAACAGGTACTCCAGTCGGCGGTCGCTCAGCATCATCGGGTCGCCGCCGCTCATGATCACATCGCGGATCTCGGTGTGCTCGCGGAGATATGCGAATGCGGAATCGTACTGATTGAGCGGAATCTTCTCGGGGTCGCCTACTTTGCGACGCCGGGTGCAGAAACGGCAATAGCTGGCGCAGACGGGGCTGACCAGGAAAAGAGCGCGATCGGGATATCGGTGCGTGATGTTCGGCACGGGCGAGTCGCCGTCTTCGTCGAGCGAATCGATCACACCGTCCACTACGTCGAGCTCCTCGATGGTCGGGACGTACTGCTGCCACATCGGATCGCCGACTTCCTTGATCTGATCGAGCGCGGCAGGAGTGATTCGCATCTGAAAGTTGTCGAACGCCGGCTTGAGGGCCTCGACGTCGATGACGTCGTGGCCAAATTTGTCCGCCAGTTTTTCGAGACTCGCGATGCTCTGATCCTTGATGATCTGTTGCCAATCGCTCATGCGTGCACCACTCCGGCCCCGTGAAGGGCGTTGTAGATGATCGGACTTTCCATCAGCCGAGTCCGGACAGCCGGAGC
>JAXDME010000148.1:0-3005 GCA_034666285.1 Gemmatimonadaceae bacterium
TGGTGTGGAGCGGCATACGCTTGCTGACGTGGCCACACTTGTCCAGCGCAACGAGCCTACTCGGATGGACGTCGGTCGAGTCGATGGTAGATGTTTCATCAACAGCTGCGGGTTTGGATTTGATGCTTCGGTACTCGAGGCGACGAAGCGAGTGCGCTTTCTCAAAGGCGATGCTGTGTACATCTACTCGGCACTTCGCCAGCTATTCTCCTATCGGGGCGTGAGTATTTCGGTGGAATCGAGTGAGGCCACTCCTACCGCCATGTTGATGCTGACCATCTCGAACGGCCAATTCCTCGGCGGGGCTTTCAGGATCGCGCCCCACGCATCAGCCGTTGATGGGAAACTGGATGTTGGTCTTTTCAACGATCCGGGATTGCTGGGGCGCGTACGTATTTTCGCGTCAGCGTTCCGTGGGTCGCATGTCGGGCTTCCATCTGTAGAGACGCGGCGCGCGGCGCAAATCACGTTGCGATTCGCTTCGCCACCGTTAGTGGAAGTGGACGGCGAGCTCAGGCAGGCACTTTCTTCAACTGTGACCGTAGAATGCATTCCGGGCGCTCTCGGCGTGATCGCTGCACCGGGCTACCCGCGCTGACGCTTCGGCGAATGGCGCTGGAAACTACCCCGGTGGTATCTGCATGACGACTGTGTCGCCCGGGGCAACTGTTATCTCCTGGCTCACGGAGGCGCGGCGGCCACCCACCGGGTCGGCTATGAAGCGAAGGGACGTCAAACCGTTCACCAGGTTTGACGGAATCGTGAGGTTGGTCTTGCTGCTACCCGGCGCGAGCCCGAGTCGCACCCTCTGTCCGGATCGGACAGCGTACACATCCATGTCCTGAAACCCAAGATTGTCCACCTGCACGATCGTTGGCTGACTCTGATCAGCCGCGCTTGAGCCGCGTGAGAGCGTACTGCAAGCGGGAATGCCGGCGAGAAAAACGGCGAGTGCAATCGATGTGATTTTCATGGTAGAGCCTGCTCGAAGGAGCGTGCGAGTGCATGCTGGGGCGGCATAATGCGTTCCAATCAGTAGAGGCATAGCTTTGAAACCACATGTTAAAACCATTGATCATCGGAATCGCGGGCGGCTCCGGTTCGGGGAAATCAACCGTCGCGAGAAATGTCGCGGACCATCTAACGACGTCCTCGGTCGCGTTCATCGATATGGACGCTTACTACAAGAATTTCACTGCGCTGACTCTGGACGAACGCCGGAAGCTCAATTGGGACCATCCGGACGCCTTCGACTATGATTTGCTCTGCGCTCACCTAGAAGCGCTCGCCAACCGCAAGGCGATCGACAAGCCGGAGTACGACTTCGTCACGCATTTGCGTCGCGCTGAAACGACTCGCATCGAACCGGCGGACGTGATCGTCATCGACGGCATCCTTTTATTCGTCGACGCGAGAGCGCGAGATCTTTGTGACGTCAAGGTGTTCGTCGATGCGGATGCCGACATCAGGCTCATCAGACGGATCGAGCGCGATACTCACGATCGCGGGCGACCACTCGATGAGATCATCGAGCAGTACCTCTCGACCGTGCAACCGATGCATTGTGAGTTCGTAGAGCCGAGCAAGCGCTACGCGGACGTGATAGTGCCGCGCGGTGGACACAACGCGATCGCCATCGAGATGATCGTCGCTAAGATTCAGCGCCGATTGCAGCACGGCGGCGGCGGTGCGGAGGCGCGGCGTACACCATCAACCCAGCGGCCAGCACCCCCAGCACGAACATGACCGACCAGACCCCGACCGGCCCCGTCTCCGCGAGAAGCTGAGTACCGAGCCACGGCCCAACGGTGAGAGCGATACTCAGTGACATGCTGTAGGCGCCCATGTATGTGCCGCGCAGCGATGGCGGCGCAATTTCGCCGAGATGGGCAGCCATAGCGGGAAAGAGCATCATCTCCCCGAACGTCCACACAATCACCATCGCCGTAACACCCGCCACAGACGACACGAAGGCAAGGGCTCCGAACCCAACGGCGAACAAGAGCGATCCGATAACGAGCGACCACGTGTTGGGCCATCGCGACGTTGCTGTATTGAGCGGAACTTCAAGCGCAACGATCAAGAGGGTGTTGATCGTGAACAGCGTTCCGTAGAAGGCCGGCGACATTTGGAGGTATTGCACCAGGTACAGAGGCAACGCGGACTCGTGTTGAAAGAACACGATGCCAACCAGCACGGAACCGAAGAGAAAGATCGCAAGCCGCCTGTCGCGCAGAATGCTGCGCACCTCGAGCTGTACGTCCTCCCCTTCTGACTGCGCGTCGCGACCGCCGGTTGAAACTCTCCAAGCGGTAAGCGAGAGCACGGCACCTGCCATCAGCGTGGTAACCGCATCGACCACGAACATTGCGCGGAATGAAACGGTCGCGAGAAAACCTCCGAGTGCCGGACCGATGCTCATACCAAGATTGATGGCCAACCGATTGAGCGCGAACGCCGCTCTTCTCTGCGACGGAGAAACAACGTGAGTGATGGCGGCCAGGCTCGCAGGCCGGAACAGCTCCGCACAGGCCGCCCACACGATCGTGATGGCGATGACGGCGGAGTACGTTCTCGCGAGCGGAAACAGCAGGAGCGCGATACCGGACGAGAGCAGCGACGATCTCATTATCGGAAGCGCGCCTATGCGATCGCTCAACTTGCCTGAGATAGGACCAGCGACAATTGCGGTGGCACCGTACACCGCAAACACGAACCCAGCGCGCGCTGCGGAAAAGCGAAGCTCACGCGTGAGGTAAAGCACGAGGAACGGGAGGACCATCATTCCCGCCCTGTTCACGAGATTGGTGGCGAAGAGCAGCCAGACCTCGCGCGGGAGTCCACCCAATCCACGCCACGGATTAAGGCGTGACTGCGTAAACGCAAACGGCCACCAATCAGGTGGCCGTTTCGTTTCATTGATAGTCGGCTCAGTTGTCAGGGCCATAGTGCGCCGTGCAGGAATCGAACCTGCAACCTAATGATTAAGAGTCATTTGCTCTGCC
>JAXDME010000149.1:0-9714 GCA_034666285.1 Gemmatimonadaceae bacterium
CGCAGCCTTCGGCGCAACCACGAAGCTCGTTATGGTCGGCGATGCTGGCGGGCCAGGGCTCGACTCCCGCAGACCACTGTTTCGCGTCTTCCGCCGCGTTTCGGCTAAGGAGGCGGACGGTATGTCCAGCGCCGAGGATTTCAGTGACAGCGGCCTGTCCGACTACGCCGGTGCCGCCAGTGACCAACACTTTCATCGTCAATGTCCCCTGTGTTAGCGGTTATAGGGGCAGATTGGGTGCCATCCTCCGTGACCGCCCGAGCTTGGGCCTCGTCCTTCGATTGACATGAAGTCCCCGAATTCGGGGTAAGGGGGAGTTGTTGTCCAAGGTCGTTTCGTCGCTCGCACTGCTGGCGCTTGCCGCCTGCGGGGGACTCAAGGAACCATACGTCGTCGGTGCAGCCGGACCCTGGAAGCAGGGCTATGGACTACAGAACCTCCAGGGTGTGGAGCTGGCGGCCGAAGAAATCAACAAGGCTGGCGGCATCAACGGCCATGCTTTCCAGGTAATCACTCGCGACGATGAAGGCGACGGAACCGTCGCTGCGAAAGTAGCCCAGGAATTCGTCAGAAACCGCAAGATCCTGGCGGTCGTCGGACACGTCAACTCCTCGGGTATGCTCTCCGCAGCGAGGGTCTACGATGGCCAGCTTGCCGCCGTCGCGACCAGCGCCACTTCACCCGACCTGACCGGCATTTCAAGCTGGGTGTTTCGGATCATCTCGAGCGATTCCCTCAACGGGATAGCGCTCGCCACATTCGCCAACAAGTTTGCGACCCGGAACACTCCGGCGACCGCAGCAGTTCTCTACGAGAACAACACATACGGGCGGGGTCTTGCCGACTCCTTTCGCCGCTCCTTTCACGGAGAGCTGTTAAGCCTCGATCCGATCAACGCCGACCTCCCGTCGGCAGAGCCATACGTAGCCTATCTGAAGACGAAGAGACCCAAAGTGGTGTTCATTGCCGGCCGCGTCGCGTCGGGCCTGAAGATCCTGCAGGAAGCCAGACGCCAGGGATTCAGCCCCGTGTTCGTCGGTGGCGATGGCTGGCAGGGCATCGTCTCGGACACCGTAGCATCCGAAGGCACCTACATCGGGATGTCATTCACTCCTGAAGATCCGTCCCCAGCGGCGCGCGCTTTCGTCGCCGCGTTCGAGAAGAAATTCGGCACCACGCCCGACGCCCACGCCGCGCTCGCCTACGACGCGACCAGGCTTGTCGCGCAGGCGCTCGCAGAGAAAGGCGCAAATCGCAAGGCGATCCGCAACTACCTCCACGCGCTCACTCGTGAGAACGCGTACATCGGCTTGACCGGTCCGGCGTTCTTCGAGGACACCGGCGATCCGGTGGGTATGCGATTCCGTGTGCTGCGGGTTCAGAAAGGGCTACTGACGCTGGCGGACGCGAGATGAGAGCCTTATACCGTTTCCAGACCATCCGTCAGGTCCTGACGGTCGGATTCTCGTTTCTGATCCTCCTCCTCATCAGCGCTGGCGCGGTTGGCTGGGTCTCGATGAGACGCATGGCCGACGAGGTGACGAGGACTCTAGCTGGCGCGCAGCAGGACGCTAAGCAGGCGTCGGACTTCTCCAACGTCGTGACGCAGGAAATCCAGGCAGCCAATACATACCTGAGCGATCAGGATGCGAAATCAGATGCGGATTTCCGCCGTCTGGGCTGGGAAGCGCACAGGCTGCATCGGAACTTTGCTTCGAGCCCGGACGCGCTCGCGGAGCAGATTGTCCGGACCGTGGCGATCGATACGACGTTGGCGCGAGTCGAGTCCGCCTTTGCGCTCTCGCACCGTCTGACTGACCTCGGCCGCCTGGATGAGGCCCACGTAGAGGCCCAGCGTGCACGAAAGCTGGTGCCTTCCCTTCTCGAGCAGCTGACCGGATTGGAACACGCACGGGCGCAACAGCTCTCGGCCATGTCGGACAGTCTTCGCAGCCAGTCGGTCGCAAGATCGAGGCTGTTGGTCTCGGTCATCGTCGTTGCGACGCTGATTGCGATCATGATCGTGCTGCGCACCGGGCGCGCCGTCGGACGGCCGCTCAGATTGCTGGTGAGGCACGCGGTTCAATTGAGTCACGGCGATCTCCAGCAGCGTACAGAGGGTGAGATGCCGGGCGAATTCCGGACGCTGGCGGACGCGATGAATCACGCGACGATAGCCCTGTCGCGGATTGCCTCGGGCGCCGCGACGACCGCGGAAGAAGTCGCCCAGTCGGCGAGCGATCTCGCATCGGCGTCAAAGCAGATTTCCGCGTCGGCCGGCGAAGTTGCGGACGCGGTCGAAGAAGTGTCGCACGGCGCTGAGTCTCAGGTGGCGCAGCTACGCCAGGTCAACGAGGCACTGGATGGAATCCGCACCCGCGGCGACAACCTCGTCGGCGGAGCGCAGGAAGTACACAGCCTCGCCAGTGCGATCGAGGCCGAGGCGCAGGACAAGCGCGTCGAGATCGATCGTGCTCTCAAGATTCTTTTCGACGTCCGCACCATCGTCGAGCAGGCGGCCGGTCAGGTACGCGAGCTGAATACGACGGCGACGGACATCAACAAGTTCGTGGTCTCAGTGAGCCGAATCGCGGAGCAGACGAACCTGTTGTCGCTCAATGCTGCGATCGAAGCCGCACGAGCGGGCGAGGCTGGTCGAGGTTTCGGAGTCGTCGCGAGCGAAGTCAGAAAGCTCGCAGATCAAACCCAGGCCGCGGCCGACGATGTGGTGAAGATGACGGAGACTGTGACGATGCGCGTGGCGGCGACTTCGAAGGCGATGGAGCAGGGTGTCGTGCAGGTCGGCGAGATCGAGCGCGTCAGCCGCGAGCTGGACACGGCGTTGTCCACGATTCTCGCCGCGGCGGAGAAAACGCGTACCGCCGCAGCTGGCGTAACTACCGCGGCAACCGAGAACGCGCGCGCGGTGGATTCTGCCGCCGCGAATCTGGGGCTCGTGGCGCGGACCGCCGAGAGTCACGCCACCGCGGCGATGGAAGTGAGCGCTTCGACAGAAGAGCAGAGCGCGGCGTGCGAGCAGATGAGCATGGCTTCGACGCAGCTCTTTCACGGCAGCCACGTGTTGAGAGATCTGGTTGGTGAGCTCAAGACCACCAGTCGTGTCACTCCCGTCGAATCGGCGCCGGCCAAGCCGATCGATTCAGGGACAGTGCCGAGGCCGCTCACCACTCCGCCTCATCCATCACCGGCAGTAAAACGGGTCGCTTAGGCGACCCGTTTTGTTTTAGCAGCTTTCCCCGAACTATTGCACGCAGGCCCCGTGCGGATCCGGCCTCGACTTGTCCACCACGACGCGATGATCGAGGTTGCCAACCCGCAGCGCGACGTCGTGCACCAGCTGCGAGACCTTCCGCATGTGCTCGTAATCGATGTACTGCGGCTCGTCGGTCAGCTGGTGATAATCCATGTGCAGGCCGGTGGTGAAGAAGGTGATCGGAATACCGTAGCGCGCGTACTCGTAATGATCGCTCCGGCAGTAGATACGCTCGGGATGGCCGTTTGCGTCGAACGCGTAGTCGAACGCCAGCGGAGTGGGCTCGGTTCGGTTCACGGCTTCGACGATGTCCCCCAGCTCAGTCGAGAGCCGGCGCGACCCTACGAGCTGCAGGTAGGTCGGTCCCCCGCCCACGAAATCGAACGCACCGCCCCGGCCGATCATGTCCATGTTGAGCTGCGCCACGATCGAATCGCGCGGGATAGTCGGATTGTCGGTGAAGTAGTTGGAGCCAAGGAGCCCGGCCTCTTCCCCTGTGTGCCACACGAATATGAGGGAGCGGCGCGGTCTTACGCCGGACTTCGCAAACGCTTCCGCGATCTCCAGAGTCCCGACCGATCCCGACCCGTCGTCATCGGCGCCGTTGTAGATCGAATCGAGCCGAGCGGGTCTGATGCGACGAAGGCTGTCGACATTCACGTGAATCGAAGCTCTCTCTGCGGCCGTGAGTCCACCGCCGGGTGTACCGGGCGTCGCGTGCGTCCGCGCTTCGACGATCCTGTTTGCCATGATGTTGTACGCGCGCAGCGAATCGTGATCGAGAGGGCCGGCGAACCTGTATCCGAGATGATCGTTGTGCGCCCCAATCGCGACGTACTGCCCGCGGAGCGCTGGATCAGATCCCGGAATAATCCCGATGACGTTCCGGGCTGGAGCCTGCGAGCGAGCAAAAGCCATCGAAGAGAAGTGGATCCAGCGCCCGAGTGTCCCGGTTCTCATCGTCAGCGGATCGCCGCCGACCAGACGCGTGGCGACCGCGGGAGAGACAACCAGGTTGACACGCGCCGGGGTGGTGTCGTTCGACAACGTCACCGTCCATGGCCGCACGACGCGCGGATTGTTGGCGGTGATGACCGCTCTCGCAGCGGAGTAGCGGGCGATGATCTGGCCGGGATTGCGCTGCAGCGGAGTCCCAATAGCGAGGAGAAGCGCCTTCCCTGCTGCCTGCTCCGCGGGAATCAGAGTTGTAGTGTCGGAAAGGTCGCCGCCGTATACCACCTGCAGGCTGTCGACGGGAATCGCGCGCCCCGATGCAGGAAAGTTGGTGATGTAGTCGGTTCCGAAAGCGAGCGGCGCACCGTCGAGCACCACCTGCGCCCCCGGTGCAATCGAAACCTTGTAGGCGGGGACGTCCTGGAAATAGCTGCCGTTCAAACCGCCGGGCTGAACGCCGAGCCTGGCCAATTCGTTGGCGATGTACTGCGTGCCTTTGAGATTTCCCTCGGTTCCGAACTGGCGCCCCATCATCGAGTCGTCGGCGAAGATGTAGAGACGGGTCTTCAGGTCCTGGGCGGTGATCGCCGGACTCGTTGGATCGCCGGCGCCGCTTTGGATCGCCGCTGCCGCGCATCCCATCGTGAGTACTGCAACGATCGCGTATGTCGTCCTCGAGATGGACAAGGCTACTCCTGGTGACTCTAAGGGTAAGTGCTGGTCCCGATTCTGAATCCCGGGATGATCGTCATTGGATATATAAACTTGCAGCGGTACATTCGATTTTTCCGTCCCCGCCGTAGCCCGGATCAATCCCGGCGCAAGCCATTCTCCGTCGCATTCCAATCGTGGACGCGCGGCACAGGCCGAATATGAAAATTCTGGTTGCCGAAGATGATGCCGTGACGCGAAAGATACTGGCCGTCACACTGGAGCGTTTCGGTTGGGATATCGTCACCGCCAGCGACGGTCAGGCGGCGTGGCAGCTATTTGAAACCCTGAAAGGAAAAGACGCGCCCGACCTGGCAGTTGTGGACTGGATGATGCCCGGACTCGAAGGAATCGAAATATGCCGGCGACTCCGTGCTACGCCCGGCTTCGAGCTCGTGTACGTGATTCTTCTGACGTCTCGCGCAGACTCGCAGGATCTGTCGCAAGCCCTGGCTGCCGGGGCCAACGATTACATCAGGAAACCGTTCGACCCCGTAGAGCTCGAAGCCCGCGTCCGTGTTGGTGAGCGGATGGTGAACCTTCAGCGAAGTCTGGCCGCCCGAGTTCTCGAGCTCGAAGCGGCGCTTGGCGAGGTGCGTGCGCTTCAGGGATTGCTGCCAATCTGCAGCTACTGCAAGAAAGTCCGGAACGAGGCGAACTACTGGGAACAGGTCGACTCCTATCTGGTATCCCACTCCGACGTGGAGATCACTCACGGCATCTGTCCAACCTGCCTCGAGAAGATGATGAAGGAGCTCGATGCTGCGCCGGTGTAAGACGTCGAGGCCCGCACCCCGCTCCGATACGCGACGCATCTCTCGATGAGGCGCTCCTACATTCTCGTCGCAATCGCGCTCGCCGGGTTGGCAGCAGTCTGGGGTTTTTCGCTGGCCCCTCGCTGGACGAGAAGAGTTGCCCGGAACGATGTATTCAGCGCGCACTACGTCGGCACTCAAACCAACGCCGATCCTCAGACCAATATCGTTCCAGTCCACGACGCTCTGAGCACTTACGAGCGGACCGTAGTCGTCAAGGACGCCACGGACTGGCCGCGCTCCCTCGTCCTCGAGGACAAGTACAGCGCGCGAAACATCGAGACGGGCATGGTGGATTTCGAATTCATCACCACTGAAAAGATCGACCCTGAGACGGGCGCCTGGGCTGAGGGCCCGTACAAAGGAGAGATAGTGCTCTTTCCGCGAAACGTGCAGCGGCATGACTACACGATGCGGAGCAGCTACATCCCCGGCCTGCCCCTGAAGTTTACCGGAGTGCGTGACATCGGCGGGCTGGAGACCTATCTGTTTTCCTACAAAGGCCCGATCGAGTATGCCGCGGCTTTTGTCGGTACGCCCGAGACACCCGGCATCAAGCTTCTCCCCGGTCAGGATATTCGTTGCGCCGACGACAATTTCTACTACCGCATCTGGGTGGAACCCCGGACCGGAAGTCAGGTACAAGTCGAGGAAGGATGCCTGTCCGGTGACTACGTCTACGACAAGGCGACCGGCAATAAGGTCTTCGAGGTCGACCGGTGGAATGGCGTAAGCGCGGGGTCTAACCTCTCTTCCAGCATCACGGAGATCTACAGCGCCCGTCGGACATACCTCCTGGCCCTTTACCTCCCGGTGATCCTTGTGATGGGCTCCCTCGGAGTCCTCGTCGTCGGCGGATTGCGCCGAAATACGCCCGCAATCGCATGAAAGCGTGGCAAGCGTCGCTATCGACCAAAGTTCTCGTCGGCTTCATAGGCGTTTTCGCGACCGTGGTCACGGTTACCGGCTACTTCCAGTATCGAGCAATGCATCGGGAGATGTACTCGAGTGTGGAGCAGTCCACATCAAACCTCGTGGTCATGGTGCAAAGTCTCATCCGCGAGGACCCCAGCCTGCTCCACACGGAAACGCTACCGCGGGCAGTGCTGCGGTTTTCACAACAGCTTCCGGATATCGCGGACGTGATGATCTATGACCTGGATGCGAACGTCATTGCCGATGCGTATCCCAATGACTTTCCGGGAAGTCGCGAGTACGGTCCGCGATCACTTCTCGCGGCGGGAGAGGGCTCTCTGTATTACTCCGGCGGAGGCCGCAAGTACTACCGCCTGGTCGAGCCGCTATTCGGTCCATATGACGCGGCCCGAAAGAACAATGTCGTAGGGCTGATTTCAATCGACATGCAGATCACGCCGGTCGATGAAAGAATTGCGCGCAACGTGCTGCGCGATATCGGACTGCGAGTGGCTCTGCTCTCGATGTTTGGCTTTCTCCTCTTCGCCCAGGCCAAGCGCGCGTTCGTGCTCCCGCTCCAACAGATCGCGGCCGCTTCGGACCATTTCGGGAAGACGGGCACCTCACCACACATCCAAATCAGCACCGGCGACGAGATCGAAGCGCTCGCGGAATCCTTCAATAGATCGGTGGAAGAGCGACGGCGAAGCGAGGAGCTGCTGCTTGCGCGCCGTACGGCGGATGACGCCAACCGCGCAAAGGGCGAATTCCTCGCCAACATGAGCCACGAGATCCGAACGCCGATGAACGGGGTTCTCGGGATGCTCGAGCTAGCGCTCGACACCGAGCTGAACCGCGACCAGCGCGACTACATCTCCACGGCGCGGAGCTCCGCGGAATCGCTCGTCGACATCATCAACGACATTCTCGACTTCTCCAAGATCGAGGCCGGACACTTCGCGCTCGACTCGTCGCAATTCAGGCTCGGCGAGAGCCTCGCGGACACGATGAGGACGCTCGGGCACCGCGCGGATCAAAAAGGGCTGGAGTTCGCCCTCGAGATAGCGGCCGATGTCCCCGACGCGCTGATAGGCGACGCGGGGAGGTTGCGCCAGGTGATCACCAACCTGGTTGGAAACGCCATCAAGTTCACGGAGCGGGGTGAAATCATTCTGCGCGTGGAGGTCGACGGCCGTGACGAGGACTGGACCGCCCTTCACTTCTTCGTCTCCGACACCGGTATCGGCATTGAGGCGAAACATCAGAAGCGTGTTTTCGAGGCTTTCCAGCAAGCCGACGCGTCAACGACTCGTCAGTTCGGCGGGACCGGACTCGGCTTGGCTATATCGACGCGCCTAGTCACGCTCATGGGCGGCAGACTCGGCCTCACAAGCGAGCTCGGCAAGGGGAGCGTATTCGATTTCACGGCGCGTTTCTGGATTCAATCCGAAGCGGCCGCAACGGCGGAGCCGATGAGCGTCCGCCGGCTGGCAGATCTGCGCGTGCTCGTAGTGGACGACAACGCGACCAACCGTCGAATCCTCGATGGCATACTCCGCAACTGGGGAATGCGTCCGGTTTTGGCGGCTAGCGGGAAGGAAGCTCTGGAAATCCTCTCGGGCGCTGACGCGAGCGTCGAGCCATACAGATTGATTCTGACCGACTCGCACATGCCTGAGATGGACGGTTTCGAGTTGCTCGAGCGGATTCGGCAGCTGCCATCCTCGGAGGCGGCGACAGTTCTTATGCTTAGCTCTGGCCAGGGGACCGAGGACATGTCCCGGGCCCGCGAGCTTGGTCTTTCCTCGTATCTGACGAAGCCGGTAAGACGTTCCACCCTGCTATCGGCAATCACCGAAGCGTTGGTTGGCCAACCGAGTCCGCGGGATAAGGGAGTGACGCCGGTCACGGTGATGCGGCGAACCCGCTCGCTCAGAGTTCTCGTTGCGGAAGACAACGCCGTCAATCAGAAACTGGCCTGGAGCATCCTCGACCGCGCGGGGCATGATGTTGTGCTCGTCGCAAACGGGAGGGAAGCAGTGGACGCCATGTCACGCGAGAGATTCGATGTAGTGCTAATGGACGTTCAGATGCCGGTGATGGGAGGTCTCGAGGCGACTCGTCGCATCCGCGAGCTAGAGTCTGCGTCTGCGAGACGAACGCCGATAATTGCTGTGACCGCGCGCGCAATGAAAGGCGATCGCGAGGCCTGCATTGAAGCAGGCATGGATGGATTCGTTCCGAAACCAATCCAGGCTGCGAGACTCCTGGAGGCACTGGAGCTTCTCGTTTCCGGATCCCCAATCAAATCCGTCAATCGCTCCGCTTCAAGATCGGAGGCGGATGCACCCGCGTCGCAGAGAAATGGTGACGTACAGCGCTCTGAAAGCCTCGATGAAGCAGCGTTGATGGTTCTCGTCGGCGGAAATCGCGAGCTCGCCGGTCAACTTGCCGTGCTCTTTCTCGACGACCTCGAGCCCAGAATGAAGGAGATCAACTCGGCGGTGATGGAGCGCGACGCCGATCGCCTGCGGGCCGGCGCCCACGCCCTGCGCGGCTCCGCGGGCACAATGATGGCGAAAAGTGTGTCCGCCGCCGCGGCGGCGCTCGAGACCATTGGCGGATCCGGCGTGCTGGATGGTGCCCAACGTGCTCTCGAGGAGCTCCATGTCGCCCTCGCCGACCTGCGTCCACGCCTCGTCGTGCTGGCTGACGCGGCATGACCAGAGGTCTGCCTTAGATTTCAGCGCAGAGGCCTGCGTTGAAATCTGACTCCCATTCCGCTCTGCCCGCCGTCCTCCTCCTTAGCGGCGGGCTCGATTCGACCACCGTGCTCGCAATTGCGCAGCACGAGGGCTTCGCCGTGCACGCACTCAGCTTCCGATACGGGCAACGCCACGCCACGGAGATCGAAGCGGCGAAAGGGATCGCGCAGAGAGCCGGCGTCACCCAGCACCGCGTGATCGACATCGATCTCACCGTATTTGGAGGCTCGGCGCTCACCGCAGAGACGCCAGTGCCGAAGGATCGCGATCTCTCGGGCCC
>JAXDME010000150.1:0-10318 GCA_034666285.1 Gemmatimonadaceae bacterium
AGATGGGAATTCTCGCATGGATCGTTCTTGGTCTGATCGCGGGCGCGATCGCCAAGGCCATCATGCCGGGCAATGATCCCGGCGGCATCATCGTTACCATGATTATCGGCATCATAGGTGCGTTCATCGGTGGCTTCCTCGGGAACTTGCTGACTGGCGTAGGACTGAACGGATTTTCAATCCAGAGCATAATCCTCGCAGTCGTCGGTGCACTCATCTTCTTGTGGATCTATCGGATGGCGACCAGAAACCGTGGCGCGCCGCGAGTTCCCTAAAACCGCACCAGCCTTACGCAGGTAAAGGGTTTGCCGCTCTGGCTCTACTGGATACTTCTCGGACTCGTAGCCGGGACGTTGGCGAAGTTTCTGGTTCCAGGGCGGGACCCTTCTGGTTGTATCATCACAATCCTCCTCGGCATCGTCGGCGCCTTCATTGGTGGCTGGCTGGGAACTCGCTTCTTCGGTTGGGGACAGATCGGCCCTGGAGAATTTGATTTCCGCTCGATTGGCATCGCGACCGTCGGCGCGATCGTCCTCCTCCTGCTGGGCCGCCTGGTGAGGCGACTGTAGCCCGATAGTTCGGCGTGTATTCGGTGCCGGGTTTAGATTTCGGATGTGAAACAGAGCATCGTCGTCCGCGGCGCCCGACAGAATAATCTCAAGGGGTTCGACCTCGAGATACCGAGACGCACGGTCACGGTCGTCACTGGTCCGTCGGGCTCCGGGAAGTCTTCGCTCGCGTTCGACACCATCTACGCCGAGGGGCAGCGCCGGTACGTCGAGTCGCTCTCATCCTACGCCCGCCAATTCCTCGAGCGCATGGAGAAGCCCGACGTAGACTCGGTCGAAGGACTGTCGCCCGCCGTGGCGATCGAGCAGAAGAATCCGACCAAGACATCGCGCTCCACCGTCGGCACCGCGACCGAGATCTACGACTATCTGCGACTGTTGTGGGCGCGGGTGGGACGAACGTTTTGTCCCAATTGCGGGCGAGAGATCAGGCCGGACACCGTCCAGTCAGTCACCGACAAGGTTCTTACTCTTCCAGCCGGCGAACGCTTCTACGTCACGTTCCCGCTCAAGCTCTCCAACAAGGTCACGCATGATGTAGTGGTCGAGAACCTGCGCGCACAGGGATTCTTGCGCGTCGCCCTCGACGGGATCGTGATGCACCTCGACGAGCTTATCGGGTCAAAGCGCGACATCACGCGAGCCAAAGAGCTGCTCGTGGTGGTCGACCGCCTCGTCACTTCGCCCGAGACCTCCGGTCGTTTGAGCGATGCGGTTGGAACTGCTTTTCGTGAAGGTGAAGGAGATTGCGTGATTCTCCTCAGCGAAGCGAGCGTGTCTCCGATCGATGGTCTCACGGTCAACAAGCTTCGCTTCACCGAAAGATTCGAGTGTCCCAACGACGGCACCATCGCTCCGACGCCCACTCCACAGCTGTTTTCGTTCAACAATCCGCGCGGTGCCTGCAGCCAATGCAACGGATTCGGCGCGATCCTCGAATACGACGAGGTGTTGATAGTTCCCTACCCGACCCGCTCGCTTCGCGATGGCGCGATCGATCCGTGGACCAAGCCCCGTTATGAGAACAAACGGCGGGCACTGGCCGAGTTCGCGAAGCGCGAACGAATTCCAATGGACAAGCCGTGGGACCAGCTGAGCGCAGCCAATCGCCAGCTCCTTCTGAATTCGAAGACTCGCGGGTACAAGGGAATCTTCCCGTTCCTTCGTGATCTCGAAGACAAGCGTTACAAGCAGTACATACGCGTCTTTCTGCGGCAGTACCAAACGGCACAGGAGTGTCCGCGCTGCCACGGAACCAAGCTCCAGCCGGAAGCGCTCAATGTGCGAGTTGGAGGCTTCAACATCGCGCAGGTAGCTGAGCTGCCCGTCGACGAGCTCGCGATATGGTTGACCGATCTGAAGCTCAACGAGTTCGAGCGCGCGATCGCCGCGATGATTCTCAAGGAGGCTCGAGATCGCGTCACCTTTCTCCGCGACGTCGGACTCGGCTATCTGTCCATGAATCGCGCGACTCGTACACTGTCGGGCGGCGAAGCGCAGCGCATCGGCCTCGCCAACTCACTCGGCTCGCAGCTCGTAGACACGCTGTACGTTCTCGACGAGCCATCCATTGGACTTCATTCGCGCGACATGGACAGGCTTCTCAAGCTGCTCCAGCGCCTGCGTGACGCGGGTAATAGCGTCCTCGTCGTAGAGCACGACCTCGCGGCAATCGAGGCGGCAGACTACATGGTGGAGCTGGGACCAGGTAGCGGCGAAGGCGGAGGCGAGATCGTATTCGCCGGACCGATCTCGCGCATCGCCGAGAGTCCACTCACGGGACAGTACGTCACGGGAGCCCGCACGATTCCACTGCCGATGGAGAGACGGAGGCTTGGTCCTCGCTGGATCACTCTGACCGGCGCACGCGAGCATAATCTGCGGGATGTCGAAGTCAGGATTCCACTCGGCGCACTGACTGTAGTCACTGGAGTGTCGGGCTCGGGAAAGAGCACTCTGGTGCACGACGTCCTTTACCGCGCCCTCGAGACCCATCTCATGGGTGAACATTCGGCGAAGCTCCACCTCGGCGAAAAAGTGGGCGAATACGAAACCATTACCGGCTTCGACGCGATCGAGGCCGTTGTGATGATAGATCAGAGCCCGATCGGCAAATCACCGCGGTCGAATCCCGTCACCTACGTAAAGGCATTCGACGAGATACGCTCGATCTTCGCGGACACTCCGCTCGCGCGGCAGCGGAAGTACACACCCGGAACGTTCAGCTTCAATGTCGAAGGCGGGCGATGCGAGGCGTGTGAGGGGGCCGGCGCGCTCGAAGTCGAGATGGTGTTCATGGCCGACGTATTCGTTCCATGCGAGGACTGCGGCGGAAAGCGCTACAAGCCGGAAGTGCTCGACGTGACGGTGCGCGGAAAGAACATCCACGAAGTGCTCAACCTCACCGTCGACCAGGCGATCCGCTTTTTCCCGCGCGAAGAGAAGCTGGGACAGGCCCTGTGGCAGCTCCAGCAGGTGGGACTCGGGTACCTTCGCCTTGGACAGCCGGCGACGACGCTCTCCGGCGGCGAGGCGCAGCGCATCAAGATCGCGCGCGAGCTGGCGCTGGCCGGAAAGAAATCCGGCAAAAAGATGTACGTGATGGACGAGCCGACGACCGGCCTTCACCTCGAGGATATCAGAAAGCTCGCGAAGGTTTTCGATCGGCTGCTGGAGCAGGGTCACTCGCTGGTGCTGATCGAGCACAATCTCGATGTGATCAAGCTGGCGGACTGGGTAATCGATCTCGGGCCCGAAGGCGGCAGCGGGGGCGGACGAGTGATCGCGATGGGTCGCCCCGAGGATATCCCGCGAGTGAAGGAATCGCACACCGGACACTGGCTCGCACCGTTGCTCGAGCGTCGTGCTCCACCGGAGCTGTCCCCGCGACTGATGGTTGCCGAAGCCGAGCCGATGTCGACACAGCTCGCGCTCTAGCTCAAACGCGATTCTTAGTTGCGCGATTCCTGGGCGAGTCGCGCGAGCTTCGCCGACAAGGCGCGCGGCGCAAGACGGTTGGCTTGGGCGATGATCTTATTCTTGATTCCGGGAATCGCCATGCGTTTTCCCTGCATCATCGCATCGAAGCCGTATTTGGCGACATCGGCGGCATCAGCGACACCGAACGCATTGAAGAGCCGGGAGTTCGTCATCTCTGCTGCTTGGGCGAAGTCCGTCTGGGTCGGTCCGGGACAGAGGGCGGTAACGGTGACACCGGTGTTCCTCAGCTCTTCGGATAGCGCTTCCGAAAAACTCAGTACGTAGGCCTTGGTTGCGTAGTAAACAGCCATCAATGGTCCGGGCTGAAACGCCGCTGTCGAAGCAATGTTCAGCACGCGACCAGAGCGCCGCTTGATCATTGGTGGAATGAACAGCTTGGTGAGGTGGGTAAGCGCGGCGATGTTGACCTGAATCATGTCGAGCTCGCGCTCGATTGCAATGTCGGCGAATTCTCCGCTCATGCCGAAGCCGGCATTATTGACGAGCACGTCGATGTGGATGTTCTCGTTGCCCAGAAAGTCGGAGATTGCCTGCGGCGCATCGGGGAGCCGGAGATCCGCGGCAAAGACGTGCGCCTTGATCCCGAACTTGCCTTCCAGCTGACCGGCTGCGGCCTCCAGTGTGTCACGCCTTCGTGCGACGAGCACCAGATCGAATCCGGCGCGGGCGAGATGCTTCGCGAGCTCGAGTCCGATACCGCCAGAGCCGCCAGTGACGAGTGCGGTCTGGCGCTGAGTGCCGTTTCGTTTTGCGCGCATGGGTAGAAGGTAGCGAACGAACCATTGCGGTGGAGTTGCTCTCACGAAAACGACGGTCGCGTCGGTTGATTCCAATCGTCCGGGTGGCTAGTTTCCGTAGCTATTCCCGAGTAGCTCAGGTGGTAGAGCAGGTGACTGTTAATCACCGGGTCGGGGGTTCGAGTCCCTCCTCGGGAGCTGTTTTAAGACTCGCTGTCGCAACGACAAATAGAAACGGGCACTTCCGAATGGGAGTGCCCGTTTTGTTATAGACCCAGCCAGGCCTCCGCCTCGCTGATTGCGCGGAATACCCCAATCGTCTGGCCCTGGTTCTCGGCGGCTATCGCGTACATCCGCGCCATACCGAACGTGTAATCCTCCGACGTCACCCACGCTCGCCGGACACCGGGAGCAAAGAATTGGTCGTACGATGTCTCTCGCTTTGTTCTGATGTCGACGAGATCTTCCGTAATTCCGCTCATATCAACGAGCTGGTTGTAGTTGGGATCGAACAGCGGATCGGAGCGCAGCGCTCGATTGTGTTCACGGACATCCTTGTCCGTCATCGTGCCCCAGGCGCGACTGATGACAAGCCGGCGTTCCACATCGATCGAATATTTGGCGGGCAAAGGATCCTCCACTCCGGCGTCGTGTCGCCCAACCGTCCCCTATATGACTCGGTGAGAAATCGGCCGGGCGCAATAGCAAAAAATGGGTAGCCGCCGCGCGCAAAGCCCAGTGCCGGCGGGAGTCAGTCCCCTTCTACGCCAGCATGGATGGGTAAGCTGCGCACGATCTCGAGGATCTGATTCTGAATCTGCTGGATTTCCT
Organism: Gemmatimonadaceae bacterium; assembly: GCA_034666285.1. Lineage (GTDB taxonomy): Bacteria > Gemmatimonadota > Gemmatimonadetes > Gemmatimonadales > Gemmatimonadaceae > UBA4720. Next base: position 5,138 of record JAXDME010000150.1, read on the forward strand.
GCTGTCCGCCTTCGCGGTCCAACATCCCTGCCTGAAGGCTGATCACCACTCTGTTAAGGTATTTGATCTGGTTGATCATCTCGTCGGTGGCGCGCCGAAGCTTTCCGAACCGCCGCTTCTCGCCCAGCGCGCGCTGACAACGGTGCTCGAGCTCCGACGGCGTGAATGCTCGGGCTTTTCTAACCGCTTCGTCGAGAGTCGATCCGGGGACTGCGCCGTGATCCAAAAAGGCCAGCTTCGCGTCGACCTGGTCAATGAACCATAGCCTTCCTATGTACTCGACTCCATCGAAGCCCACGCGGAGCGTCGCTCGATAGGTGTTTCCATCGACGGTGATCACCCGGATTTCGTGCTCGCTGCTCGCGGAGCTTGACGCCATTGGTCTCAGGTTGGCCAGTTCAGGAATCGGAGCGGGACGGCGACGATTTGCTCATCCCACGAAATCAGGGGGCTTGGGGTGCGTCGTCGACGAAGGTCGGTGAAATTGCTCGACAGCGTGAAACATGATGTCCGCATCGAGCCTGGCTGTCTCCGGCGTGTGGCCGCCCGCACTCCGCTTGAGGGCCTGTAAGCGCGCGGTGATTTCGTCCAGTGAAAGTCCGGCTGACTTGAGTTTCAGCACGTACAGATTGGCGGCCTTGATCAATCCCGCAGGCGCCTCCTTTGTTCCGTCCGCTTTCTGATAGTGCTGGACGAAAGTTTCCTTGGCGCTAATGGTTCCCCTCCCAAAGTCTCGTGCGTTGCGATATGGACGACCGCAATTCCGTGCCTCTTAATGTAAGCGTGGTCACGACGCTTTGTCGTAGGCTTCCTTCAATTTATTGACGTCGATCTTGTCCATTTGAAGCATCGCCTGCATGACGCTGTTTGCCTTCTTTGGGTCCTTGTCTCCCAGCATTTTCCCCAAGCCACTCGGAATGATTTGCCAGGACAGACCGAACTTGTCCTGTAGCCAGCCGCATCGGTCTTTTCTTCCACCCGCAGAAAGCTTCTCCCACAGCTCGTCAACCTCCTGCTGCGTCTCGCAATTCACAAACAGCGAGACGGCCGGCGTGAATTTGTACTGCGGACCGCCGTTCAGCACAAAGAATTCCTGTCCTTCGATCTGAAACGTGCCGGTCATCACGGAACCCTCCGGACCCGGACCCGCTTTTCCGTACCTCCTGACGTTCACAACCTTTGAATTCCGGAACACGGACACGTAGAAACTCATGGCGTCTTCTGCGTTCCCGTCGAACCACAGGAACGGCGTAATCTTCTGCATGATAGTTGTCCTCTTGAATTGTCTGAGTCCCAGCGTTTGTCAACCATCTGCCACTGGGGGTTTTTATCTAGAGCTGGTGCGAAGCGTCGACGCCAGCAGCTCGGCGAGCATGTCGTAGCCTTTGGCGACGCCACCTTCCATTGGCGACTTGAGGACGCCGTCGCGGGCTTCCTTCGAGGCGTAAAGGACCGTCGTCGTGACTGTCGTCCTGCCATCTTTCTCGACGAACACGGTAGTGTCCACTGCATCACCCGGATACCAGGACTCGTCGAACTTCTCGGTGCACACAATGCGCTTGGGCCGCACGATCTCCCGATAAATGCCGCCCATCCCCATCTGCATTCCATCGGGTCCGCGCCAGACGTAGCGGTAGGAGCCTCCAACCCTGAGGTCTACCTCGCAAACGGCAAACGACCATCCTCCGAAAACGCCAAGCCAGCGCTTGATCAGCTCGGGCTTCGTCCACGCGTCGAAAACCATACTCGCCGGAGCATCGAAGACACGTGTCATCGCCAGCTCGCGCTCCGACGGCGTGCTGATCTGCAACTTTTCTCCGTCTTTCATTGCCATCTCCTATCCCCTGGTAGAACGACTTTTCTTCTGCGTCGACTTCATTTCTTCCAGCAGCGCATCGAGGCGCTGGTAGTTTCCTTCCCAGTATTTTCGATAGCGCTCCAGCCATTTGGTGGCTTCGGCCAGCGGCTTCGCCTCCAGCCGGCGCGGGCGGCGCTGCGCATCCCGGCCCCGCGAAATCAGCCCCGCACGCTCCAGCACCTTCAGATGCTTCGAAATTGCTGGCTGGCTCATCGCAAACGGTTCAGCGAGCTCCATTACCGAGGCCTCACCGCTCGCCAAACGGGCAAGAATTGCTCTACGCGTCGGATCCGCCAGCGCAGCGAAAGTCGCATCAAGACGACGAGGAGCGAGCAGTCCATGATTCGTAGTGTGCATAACTGATAGGTTATATAAGGTGATGCGGCCGTGCTGTCAATACTCGCGATTCCGCTGTGTTATGGGGGCGACAGGCGGCCCTCGCTACCTTGTGCGTGCCCGCCTGCTCAATATCACTCTGGAGATGGGATGAGAAACACAATCCGCCGTTCACGAACATTGGCGACAGCCGCGACGTTCATTGGCGCATGGTTTCTACCAATGTCTTTGATGGCGCAGATCTTCGAAACGGAGACTGCGCGTCCCCTGCACGCCCGAGAGCTCGAAGTCGGCGCCGGCTACGAATTCCAACATTCGAACGAGGGAAATGAGACCGCGATCCCATTCGCGTTCGAGCTCGGCCTCACCAACAGGCTTGGCTTGCTGGTCGAGCCTGTCGCTTACACTGCGATTCGACCGAAAGCAGGTCAATCGGCAACTGGATTTGGGGATCTGGAAGTCACAGCGAGTTATCTACTGCGCGGTGAATCGGGACGGGTGCCCGCCTTCGCGTTTGCTCTGGAAGAGAAGATTCCGACTGCAAGAAACAATTTGATCGGCACAGGCAAGCCTGATCACGCCGCCTACCTGATCGCCAGCAAACGCCTCGGTCGATTCGATACTCATGCGAACGTCGGCTACACCGTTGTGGGGTCGCCAAGCGGCCTCACGCTCAGCAACCGAGTGATGGGAGCGCTTGCTAGCGAGCTGTTCCTCACTCCGGCGACGTCACTCTATGGCGAAGTTCTCGCGTCGACGGCAGCGGGGGGAGGCGAGGGAGCGCCCGTAACGCCGGGAACGCCTGCCGCACCGGAAGCTTCCGGCGATGAGGTGTTCGGCACGCTCGGAATCGCTCATACTTTCTTCCCCGGATCCCGCTTTTCTTTCGGAGTAACCCGCGACAATCTCGGCGCCGTCCAAATCCGCCCTGGAATTACCTTCTGGTTCCGTTAGTCGCGCATGGCTTGTGACATAGCCCGGCCCTTCCCTTGCAAACAGAGCTGTAGGCCCTCGATGTCCACGAGGGCTTCCACCCACGAAATCGCAGGGAGAACAGCCATGAACGGAAATCATGCTTTTAAGGGAATCGCGCTGGCTTGCGCCGTCGCCATAGGCTCGGCATGCGCGGGCGTGAAGAAGACTACCACTGACCTCAATCCTTCGGTCACTCGTCCGTCGACGTGCGCGGCGGCAATCGCAGTCTATAACAGCCGAGCCGATGTGCCGTACGACTATTACGAGCTCGCCTGGATCGAGGCCACCGGCAATTCGGTCTGGACCACGGACAACCAGCTCCAGACGCAGATCCGCAACGGTGCCGCGAAGGTCGGCGCAAATGCCATTATCGTGAACCCGGTAACCCAATCGAAATCGACGGTGAAGATCCTGGGCGAAGCGATCGGGACCAACTCGGCGACCCAGAAGGCGACCGCACTGGCCATCTACATGCCCGGCGACGCAGCGCGGGTCAGACAAGCCTGCGGCACCTGATCGACCCTGGTGTGCGCGTCGCTGACGCGCACACCAGTTGAGCTCCAGGTGGCGCCTGTCAAGGCGCAAATGAGCACGAAAATCATTGCGTGGGGCGGGAATCGGTGAGACAATGAAGGGCAAGTTGACCTCTTCGTTCGCTGTGACCCGCCCCCTTAAGCCAGTCGGCGACTTTCTGCAGCGCATTCTGCGAAGGTCAAAGCGACGGCCGCCCGCGAACGTCCCCCCGCCACCGTCTCCGGTCCCCCATAACGGCTCCGATACAGAGCGTCGGCTCAGCTTCATGCTGGAGTCGGTGCCGGTCAATCTGTGGTCCACCGATGCGCGTCTAAACATCACGTTCTCACAGGGAGCGGGCCTCAATCTAATCGGGACTGCCGGCAGCGATCAGGTCGGGATGACGCTGTACGAGGTGTTGAAGAGCCGGGATCCGGGGTTCACACCGCTCGCCGCGCATTTGAGAGCCCTGCAGGGTGAGCTGGTGCGCTACGAAGTGGATTGGAAGGGCAGGTCCTTCGAGACGCGCGTCGAGCCACTGCGCAGCGCCGACGGTCACATTTCGGGAACGGTGGGGATCGCGATCGACATCACCGATCGGAAAACTCTCTACGACGCGCTCCAGAAACAGAACGTGTACTTCGCCTCCCTGTTCGAGAGTGCGCCGGAAGCCATCGCGATCCTCGATGAGCACGATCACATCATGCGCATCAATGGCCAGTTCACCGCGCTATTCGGCTACGCCGAGCAGGAGGCTGTCGGTAAGGACATCAACGCCCTCATCGTTCCTGAAGAGCTCGCGGAAGAAGGAGATACGCTCTGTAAGAAGGTCGCCGCCGGAGAGGGGATCAGAGTCGAGTCCCTCCGCCGCCACAGAGATGGGCACACCTTCTGGGTGTCTCTTTCCGCCACGCGCTTCAGCGCCGGAGACGAGCCGGGCAAGGTGTACGCGATGTACCAGGACATCTCCGCCAGAAAGCGCGCCGAGGAGGAGCTGCGCGCTCTGCTTCTGGTGGACGAGCTCACCGGGCTTCCGAACCGCCGCGCCTTTATCACCCTATCCGAGCAAAGGCTAAAGCTGGCGATCCGCATGGAGCGCGACGTCCTGATGATCTTCATCGACGTCGATCATCTCAAGCACATCAACGACACCTGGGGCCACCTTGCGGGTGATCGGGCGCTGATCGACACAGCGCGCGTATTGAGGGAGAGCTGCCGCGAGGCGGATATCATAGCGCGGCTGGGGGGCGATGAGTTCGTTGCACTCATGACCGTTGATTCCGATCAGACGGCGGAACTCGTCTGCGAGAGAATCAAGGCGCGGGTGGAGCTGCACAACCTCGAGACTCCGCGCGGATATCCGCTATCGCTCAGCGTCGGCGCGACGCGGACGAAATCAGAGGGAACGATGCTGGCCGACCTGCTGGCTCAGGCGGACACAGCGCTCTACGAGCAGAAGCGAGGGCGCGGCCGCCCTCAAGCGCTCTCGCGATAGTACT
>JAXDME010000151.1:0-3528 GCA_034666285.1 Gemmatimonadaceae bacterium
AGCTCCCGAACGAGAGCATCATTTATTTTGGCGACACCGCGCGCGTCCCTTACGGGCCGAAAAGCCCCGATACGGTGCTTCGCTACAGTCGTGAGATCACGGCCTATCTCCGCGGTGAAGGAATCAAGGCACTCGTTATCGCATGCAACACCGCCACTGCGCACGCCCTTCCGGCGCTGCGTCGGGAGTACGATCTCCCGATAGTGGGAGTGATCGAGCCGGGTGCTCGCGCCGCTGCCGCCGCGACGAAGACGAGGCACGTCGGCGTAATCGGCACGGCGGGAACCATAAAGTCGCGCGCCTACGAAAAGGAGATCAAGAAAATTCTCCCCGACGCCGAGGTGACAGCGCAGGCCTGCGCTTTGTTTGTGCCGCTCGTGGAAGAGGGCTGGGTGGACACCGAGCCCACGCGCGCCATCGCCCGAAACTATTTGGCGCCTCTCGTATCAGCCCAGATCGACACGCTTGTTCTTGGCTGCACGCATTACCCGCTGATGAAGACGGTCATCGGGAACGTCGTTGGCCGAGAAGTTCGGCTCATCGACAGTGCTTACGAGACGGCGCGAGAAACGGGAGAGGTGTTACGGGCAAAGAGTCTGGAGAATACCGAGCCCAACCAGGCGCGCTATCGGTTCATCTCCTCCGATGCGCCCGACACTTTCCTCGGCCTCGGCCAGCGTTTCCTTGGCTCACCGATTGACCGAGTTGAGACACTTACCCTGGGATGATCCATCCCACTCGATCAGCTCGATCGCTTCGTCGGTCACTCTGAGGAACGTCGGCGCGTCGAGCCACGATCCCGCGTTCGCAAATACTCCACCACTCTCCATCTTTTCCAGAGCCGGAACGTGGGAATGGCCGTACACGAGCACCTCGAAATTTCTCGCCGTGGCCAATTGCGCCGCAGCGTAGCTCCGCAGACCGCGGCCTTCGTCGCGCGCTCTGTAAGTTCTGCTCGCGTTCGAGCTGCCCTGCGCGAGGCCACTCGCCCAATCCGGATGCATGAGCCGGAACGCCTTGATCGCCATTGGATTGCGCATGATGGGGCGAATCAGCCTGTAGCCACGATCTTCCTTGTCTCGCAAGCCGTCACCGTGCTCGACTCGAGCCTTCCACCCGGCAATCGTTCCTTCCCATGGACCGACGATATAGGAAATGCCGAGGTCTTCTCGAAGGACTTCGCCTCCCCAGCAATCGTGATTGCCTGCGACCCAGAGGATCTCCACGCCAGCGTCCTTCAGCTCGGCCAGCGCCGCGAGCGCGCGGAAGCTTCGTCGCGGAATCACTGTCTTCCACTCGAACCAGAAGTCGAACAGATCGCCGTTGATGACGAGCGATTTCGCCTCGCCAGCCAGCCCGCGCAGAAAGCCCACGAACGAGCGTTCGATTTGCGGACTAGCGACTCCGAGGTGTGCATCTGATACGATGTAGCAGGGACCGTTGAGCACGGCACAAGTTAGCGTCGTGGCCGAGCCTTTACAAAGCTGCCCCAGAGGAGCATTTTCGGATTTCCCCCGCACATGACTTCCGAATCCAATCGCGGTACGGCTCACACCGTCGAATTCAGGGTACGGTACGCCGAAACCGATCAGATGCACGTGGTGTATCACTCGAACTATCTGATTTGGTGCGAGATCGGGCGAACCGAGTTCATTCGTGCTTTGGGTACTCCCTACGCCGAGCTCGAGCGGCAGAACGTCACACTCGCTGTCGTCGAAGCGAGCCTTCGGTTTCATTCTGGCGCTCGTTACGACAACCTTATTCGCGTGACGACGACGATCTCTGATGTTAGGTCGCGCACTCTGACCTTCGATTACGTGATAACGAACGCCGAGACTGGAGAAAAGTTCGTGACGGCATCAACTAAGCTTGCTTCACTCACCCGGGATTCACGCTTGACGACGCTGCCCAATGACCTTCGCAAATTGCTGGAAAATGCCACTTCCAGGTAAGACTTTCGCTGGGATTCTGATGTTGACAGTTGCCGCGCAGGCGAGCGCGCAGCGCTCGTCTTCTGCGGGACCCGACGAGGTCAATCTTTACGCCAGGCTGCTGGCGATGACGGACACACGACAGCTCGACATGCCGCTGGTCGAGCGCGCGTTGTCGAACAACTGGCAGCCGTTGCGAGCGGCGGCGACACTGTCGATAGGGCAAGTCGGAGCCGAGATCGGAAAGCCTGGATCTACGCGGCTTCGGAGCCTGCTCAAAGATTCGAGCGTCACCGTTGGAGCCAACGCTGCGTATGCGCTCGGCCTTTTGCGCGATACGGCTGCGATCGCCGATTTGAGCACCGCACTCAGCGCCAATCACGAGATCTCGCGCGAAGCTGCCTGGGCTCTCGGTGAGATTGGGTCTCCAGCGCGTGTGGCAATTGTCGCGGGACTCAAAACCCGCCGCGACGCCGACGTCGCGATTCAGCTGCTGCTTGCCGCGGCGAAGCTGAGACCGGTGCCCATCAGCGAACTCGAGCCATATCTGCGTGACCGTCACCCATCGGTGGTGTGGGCTGCGGCGTACGCGATCGCACGTACCCGCGCGCCCTCAGGAGTTCGCGACCTCCTCGATCTCGAGGCGTCAGTGCAGCCGACCGTTAGAGCGCAAACGCTCATGCTGGTCCCGGTAGTCTCGGGCCCGTACCTGGATTCTCTGAGCGGCACACAGCTCGCTCGAGCTGAGATCGCGCGCGGCCTGGCGAAATCGGCCGCCGGGGATTCACTCGGCGTCAAAGCGTTCGGTGTCCTCGCCAGATTCGTAGGCGATCCCGATGCCCACGTGCGAATCAATGCTGTTCGCTCGATCGGTACCTACGGACCTCCGGCAAAGGCTGCGCTGATTTACGCTGCGCACGATCAGGATCCCAACGTAAGAATTGCCGCAGCGCAGAGTCTTGGAACGGTGCTGGCCAAGGATGCGACCGAGTTTCCCGAATTGTGGGCGCTCGATACTTCCATCGTGTACCGCTCATCTCTGCTCGCGTCGGCTGCACGAGCCGGAGCTCGACCTGCGGAGCTCACGGCGTGGGCTTCGGCTCCCGACTGGCGGATGCGCGCGGCCGTAGCAGCCGCGTCCGGCGACACGCTGGATCGAGCATTTGCCTTTTCGCGAACGGCCCCGTTGACGCAAGACCCGGACGCCCGGGTGCGCGAGGCTGCGTACGCCGCGCTTGCGCCACCGGCTGGCTTGCCCGTCGAAGACACCGTGCACGCACTATTGATCAACGGGCTTCGTGATCCTGATTTCTACGTGAGAGCGACGGTCATCGGAGCACTGGCCGACAGACCTTCGGCTGCCGATTTGTCTGCCGTCCTCATCAGCTACAACCTGGCGACGCGTGATTCAGCCAATGACGCGCGATTGGCCGCAGTCCAATACGTCGGCGCGCTTTGGAAGAAAGACAGCGCGTCCCTCAATGCGACCTGGCGCCAACACCTGGCACAAGTGCCCGTGCCGTCGGATCCCCTCGAGCGGGCAGCGGGGAAGGACTTTCCGGTTTGGGCAAAATGGTCGGGGGTGGCCGCTACTCCG
>JAXDME010000152.1:0-2523 GCA_034666285.1 Gemmatimonadaceae bacterium
AGCTCAGGAACGAGGAGAAGAAATAAATGCCAGCCATGGACGAAGTTCTCGCAGCACGCCGCGCCGCGCGGGCTTCACGCGGACAGGGACGGACGAATGTCGTAGCGGTATTCATCCTGATCGTGTCTATCCTGTTGGGTGTCGTACTGACGGCAGCCACCCAGAATCCGGCGTGGCTCGCAGTCGCCGTAATCTTCGGAGTCTTTTTCTCCCAGGCGCCAAAGATTGCCAAGCAGTGGGAGAGGGCGGTCGTGCTCCGCCTCGGCAAGTACACAGGTCTGCGTGGCCCGGGCCTCTTCTGGATCTGGCCGTACGTCGAGACCGTTTCCATCTACGTCGACCAGCGCGTCGTCACGACAAGCTTTGCCGCCGAAGAGACGCTGACGTCCGATACCGTGCCGGTGAACGTCGACGCAGTGTTGTTCTGGATGGTGCACGACTCCGAGAAGGCAGCATTGGAAGTCCAGGACTACACGCAGGCAGTCAGCTGGGCGGCCCAGACCGGACTGCGGGACATTATCGGTCGCACTTCACTAAGCGAGCTTCTCAGGGGAAGGGAACGGATCGAGTCCGAGCTGCAGGCACTGATCGATCAGCGGTCGAACCCCTGGGGCGTGACTGTGCAGTCGGTAGAGATGCGCGACATTGTCATTCCCACTTCGCTTCAGGACGCGATGTCCCGCGAAGCACAGGCGTCGCGCGAGAAGTCGGCGCGCATCATCCTGGGCCAGGCGGAAGTGGAGATCGCGCACCTGTTCTTCGAGGCGGCGAAGTCGTACGAGAACAACCCGACTGCGCTGCACCTGCGCGCGATGAACATCCTGTACGAGGGGCTCAAGGAGAAGGGCGCGCTGATGGTGGTGCCGAGCAACGTCGTCGAGTCGATGGGACTCGGCGGCATGATGGGCGCTGCGGCACTCCGGCAACAGAGCCTGACTCAGCCGCCCGCGAATCCTGCTCCTCCGGCGGCGTGATCGGCCGCTGAAATGAAAAGAGCGCACCGAAATGGTGCGCTCTTTTTTGTTACTGCCCTGAGCGCACCGGATCGGGAGAGCGTTGCCCCGATCCGATCGCGGGCACGTGCTGTCCCTCGGACAGGAGCTTGGTCACAAAGCGTTGGCCCTCGGAGATTCGCTCGATCTCGATAGCAATCGAATCGACCGCGCCTTCGATTCTTTCGAGTCGCTGAGCGGTTTCGGTGAGCGCCTGCGGCGGAAGCCCCGGGCGGCTTGCCCTCTTGAAGAGCGTGCGCGCAAAGCCGACCGCGAGAGGACCCAGGACGAAAATGATCGCGATAATCGAAATCGCCGTCGCCTGTCCCGATCCAAGGCCGGTGAACGCGGCAGCGCTTCCCGCGCTCGCGACCAAACCAGCCGGCGCACTGGACAGCTGCTGCCCAGTCGTCGCGAGATCCGCTTCGAGTTGGAGCTGACGCTTGTCGAGAAGTGCCAGGCGATCTTCCAGCCCCTTTACGGCGGTGGGATCCCCAGTTTGCCTCAGCTGGCTCAGCAACTTGGAGCGACGGCCGTCCACGGATTGGAGCTGGTTCGAGAGCTCGTCCCTCTGCGCATTAATAGCGCTCACCTCGCGCGCCGACATCGGCGTCGCGATCGTGAAAGTTCCCGCTCCGGGTGTGTTGACCACTATCACCGGTCTGCCCTGATTTGGCGGTGCGGCGGGCGCTTGCGGTGGTAAAGGTGTCTGCATTGTGATACCTACGAAGGGCTAGGTCAGATGTTGCAGCCGATTGTATAAAGTACCATAAACCGCGCGTGCTCTCTCAATGCCAGTCGGGCTCGTCGGTGAGGGTATCGACGTGGATCCGCGACGCTGACGCTTTTCCCGAGAGGCGTTCCCAGCCGCTCTTCGTGTTCGTGTGGGCGACGGCGATCTCGAAGCTGTCGGGCGGAAACCACCGTGCGTGATTAAAGTCCTCGTCGCAATCGCACCCGCCGCCCCCGGGGCCCTTGACCACGATCGCACCATTCGAAAGGTTGCGAACAACAGCGTAGGTCCCGGGATTCTCGGGAGTGGTGTCCTCGGCGACGTAGGCGATGGAGCGTCCATCGGGGGAGACGAGCACGTCCTGATAAGAAGCCCATACGTCGGCGGGCATTGGCTTCGTTTCAATCCGATGCTGTCCGAGGCGCGCCTGAAAGATCTGCCGCTGCGGAGTGGACGAATCTTCCGACACCTGCATGAGTCCGATCACTAAAGTGTCACCGACCACTACCGGAGCGGGCGGAATGACGTTGCGAATCGTGTCGGTGCCGAGCGGCGAGATCACTTCGATTCGGTAGACCACGCCGGTGTCCTGCATTGTCTGCCATGACTGGGTGAAGGCGGAATCGAGCACATTGATGCGCGTGCGACTCCCTTCGTCCCCATTTCTTTGGCACGCACCCGTTCCCAATACTGCGGTCACGGCGATCAGCAGAAACATTGCACGCGCTCGCATGCTGCTACTTCTCGACCTCGTCGTCGCCGCTTCCCGAAGGAATAGTCCGCGACCCCGCAGCCTTT
>JAXDME010000153.1:0-2944 GCA_034666285.1 Gemmatimonadaceae bacterium
GGCCTCGCGCCGGTCCGCTTGTCCGCTGGTATTATCGGACGAAGTATCGGCCGTTCGCGCGCGAGAAGCGCGCGCGCCCGCCGCAGCGGGGGCTCATCATGCTTCAGATAGATGCGCTCGCGTACTCCGATCTGCGTCGCGCTCTCGAGCTTGGGCTGTGTCCCACCATCGCGCGGCTGCTGCGGGAAGGTTTCGCACTGAGACGCTGGTTCTGCGGACTGCCGTCGGCAACTCCCTATTGCCAGGCGGGGATGTTCCACGGCGAGAACAGCTGCATTCCCGCGTTCCGGTTCTACGACAAAGCGGCGCGCAAAGTCATCACGTGCAACGCTCCGCATGGAGTGCAGTACATCCGAGACCGTATCCACTCGCCGGGAGCCCTGGCTGGCGGCTCGAGCTACGTAAACCTTCTCGACGGCGATGCCCAGACAGTTGCCTTCACCGTCGCGACGCGCGAAAAAATCTCCGTGTACAGGCGTCTGGGCGGAACGCGGATGGCCCTGCTCATGTTGCTGCATCCGATTCGAATGGCTCGCATGGTACTTCAGGGAGCATTTGAATGGCTGCTGGAGGAATGGGAGCGCACGCGGGGTGAGATCTCCGGAAGGGTGACTCACGCCGAGGGAATTTTCCCTTTCATCCGGATCCTGAGCAACGTCGTCGTCCGCGAGCTCCAAACGATGGCGATCCTGCTCGACGTCTACCTGGGCGTGCCAATCATCTATAGCACGTTCATGCAGTACGACGAGCTTGCGCACCATTTCGGACCGTCGAGCAAGCAGGCGCTCGTCGATTTGCGCCGGACCGACGCCCGCATCACCGAGATCTGGCGGATGGCCCAGCTCGCCGGAGGACGAGGATACGATCTCGTAATCCTCTCCGATCACGGAATGACACCGGCGCTCAGCTATCGAGTAAAGTACGGCGAATCACTCGGGACAACGGTGCAGCGAATTCTTGACGAGACCCGGCGATCCGACAAGCCGGCTCCGCGGTCATTGGCCAGCTACGCGGAGGACACAGAGTACGCGGACATCGGGCCTGAAGTCGTAGAAGCGGTGGCGCAGCTCACACCGGCTTCGTTCGGCGCTCGCAAGGGGATTCGGAGATTCCGGGACTGGCTGCGAAGCCGCTACGGATTGCGGGAGATCATTTTCCCGGAGAAATATCGGGTCGACAGAATCAACGACGTCGTAGTCACCTACAGCTCGTGTCTTGCGCTGGTCTATTTCACGGAGACTGAACAGCGACTCACGCACGAGCAGATTCTCTCCGACAGCCGCTGGTCGACACTCTACGAGCGACTGATCGCCCACCCCGGAATCGGACTCGTCGCGACTGTATCCGCTGAGGGAGTGTCGCTTGCGAGCAGAACCGGCCGGGCCGTGCTGCGCGATGGCCAGATCGGGAACATCTCGGGGGGCAATCCGCTGGAGATATTCGGCACAGATCCGTACGTGCTTCGTGCGGTCGAGTCGCTGGTGGGTCAGTCCAACGCTGGAGATTGCGTTCTGTTCGGCTCCTATGACGGCTACGACATCATCTCGTTCGACGATCAGGTCGGCGCTCACGGGTCAGCCGGCGGAGATCAGGTCTACCCCTTCATCATCTCGCCGGAGAGGCTGGGTCTGGCTTCAGAAATTCTCGAGGACGCCCGCGACATCCATCGCACGGTGCTCTCGCGGTATGCAGCAGCGAATGCCGAGAACGCCCCGGCTTCCGCCTCGCGATTGACGCCTATGGAGCCTCTACAATCGTTCTGAACGCCGCCGCCGAGATCTTCTCGGGCTCGAACTGTTCTCCCGCGCGCTTCATCACTCCCTTTACGACCTGTTCCACCGTTACGAGCGGGGCGTCTGCTTCGGCCTGAACTTCGACCTCCCATTTGCCCCGGTCAGGACCTTTGAGAGTATGGCGATATCGCGCCGTGAACACTGTGTGCCGGTGCACGATGATCGCGCGATCTTCGTCCTCTATTGGCAGGAACTCGTCGCCCGCGCTTTCGGTCAGTGCTTCGGGCGGCTCGTCGGCGGTGTGATTATGCGCCGCCTCAGCCGGAAGCGGCAGGGCGGCCACTACCGCGACGCCTGTCTCTACCCCCGACTGCCGCAGCGGAGGGAACAGTCTCACTTCGTCGACTGCATCCAATCCGATGCGGTCGGCAATGTCTTTCAGAAATCTCTCTGTAGTCTCGATCACGCCCGTGCTGTTGATGTCTGGGTGCCGGCCTTCGCTGCCTGTCTCTCGCTAAGCTCTCGCTCGGCGTAGAGCCGGAGAATGTGCATGAAATCCTGCGCGTTCGTCACCACTCCGAACGCCTGGTGTGTGCCCCGATCCTTGAGCTTGCTCACGACGAATTCGGACGAGTCGACGCAGATCGTTGGCAGCTCGCGCATCGAGCCGTCGGGCTCGGTGACGAACGCGGGGAGCATGTTGCCGGTCGCAATCGCGTGCAACGCCGTCGCGATCAGCACTGCCATCGTGGCGCGGGTCGTGTGCCGTTTCATCGCGTCCTGGGCGGCAAGCGTGTCAGTGATCACGTCCGGCAGCGGTCCGTCATCCCGGATAGATCCGGTAAGGACGAACGGAATTCCCCGCGACACGCATGCATGCATGATTCCGTCTTTAACTATTCCCTGCTCCACCGCGGCAGCGATGGATCCGGCGGCTCGTACCTTGTTGATCGCGCGCATGTGGAGACCGTGGCCGCCTGTAGTGGCTTCCCCGGTTCGGGTCATCCCCAATGTCGTCCCGAAGATCGAAGCCTCGATGTCATGCACCGCAACGGCGTTTCCGGCGAGAAGCGCCGAGACGAAGCCGTTCTCGATGAACCAGACCATGTCCGCGCGGGCCCTCGAGTGCACGAGCGCAGGACCGGTCACCCAGATTGGATAACCACCGCGGTCGCGCTCTTCGATGAGAATGTGCGCCATCAACGCGTAGT
>JAXDME010000154.1:0-3215 GCA_034666285.1 Gemmatimonadaceae bacterium
GCGACGCCCGTTCCGCCACCACGGCTCCGATGAGTCCGGCCGTCGCCAATCCATCAACCACCTTCGCATCGGACACCGATCGCGCCTTCGCGAGACCGGTTAGAATCGCCGGCAGAACTCCCGCCCCGCCCGCGGTCGGTGCTGCCACGATGACTCCCATCGCCGCGTTTACTTCCTGCACCGCCAGCGCCCGCGTGAGAATGTCGCGAAACGGCGTCTGGGAAAGCGGACCGCTCGTACTGTTCCGCAGCTTCGCTGCATCACCGCCCACGAGTCCCGACGCGGAATACAAATCTCCGACGATTCCCTTTTCTATTGCGCTACGCATCACGTCGAGCGCCCGTTGCAGCACCGCGCGAATGTCAGCGATCGTTCTGCCTTGATCGCGAGCTTCCGCCGCGAGCGCAACTTCCGCCAGCGATTTCTTTTCCTTTTCCGCATCCCGAATTGCATCAGCGAGGGCCTTGTACACTCAGCCCCCGCTCACTTTGTCGAGCCGACGGGTCCAGCGGACCCAGTCGAGCGCTCTCAATTCTTCTCCTGCTTTCTTGTCGGGCTGCTCGTCGCATTCGATCACCATGAATGCGTCGCCGCCCCTTTCCTTTCTCGTCAGCTTCAGCGTTGCGATGTTGATGTCGTGCTCGGCCAATATCCCCGTGATTCTGGCGATCGAGCCCTTCCTATCCTCAGCTACGAGAACGATGGTGTGGAAGTTTCCGGTTACCTCCACGGGGAAGCCATCGATCTCCTGAACCAGGATCCGCCCCGCCCCGAGAGATGACCCGAGCATGCTGGCTTTCTTTCCATTCAGCTCGATGGTGATGCGAACGGTGTTGGGGTGAGCGGCGTCGGCGATGGTCACCTTCTCGAACTTGTAATCGAGGCCCTCGCGCTCGGCGATCTGGAGGGCTTCGCGCAGGCGCTCGTCGTCGGGGCGGAAACCCAGCAACCCGCCGACGAGGGCCTTGTCGGTGCCATGGCCCTCGCCAGTCCGGGCAAAGGAGCCGTGGAGCTGGAGAAGACCCGTCTGAGGAGTTCCGCCGAGGAGACATCGGGCGAGCAATCCGAGCCTGCACGCACCGGCCGTGTGCGAGGAGGAAGGACCAACCATCACAGGTCCGATTATGTCAAGCAAGCTCACCATTTATGCTCCTTTTTCTCCTGCCGGATACTACCCCACTTGCAACGCGACCTTCTTGCGAGCCCCGCCGTTACGCTTGCGGCGGAGCATTGTGCGGAGATACTGGCCGGTATACGACTCCTTCACCTCAGCGACGTCTTCTGGAGATCCCGCCGCGACCACATCGCCGCCGCGGAGCCCACCTTCGGGGCCGAGGTCGATGATCCAGTCGGCTGTCTTGATGACGTCGAGGTTGTGTTCAATGACGAGCACCGTGTTGCCCCGGTCAACAAGCCGGTGCAGCACCGTGAGCAGCATCCGCACATCTTCGAAATGGAGGCCGGTGGTGGGCTCGTCAAGGATGTAGAAGGTGCGTCCGGTATCCCGCTTCGACAGCTCCGCGGCGAGCTTCACTCGCTGCGCCTCTCCGCCGGACAGCGTCGTCGCCGACTGGCCGAGGTGGATGTAGCCGAGTCCGACGTCGAAGAGAGTTTGAAGCTTCTGGCGAACACGGGGCTGATTCTCGAAGAATGCCAGCGCGTCTTCGACGGTCTGTTCCAATACGTCGGCGATGCTGAGCCCACGGAAGCGGACCTCGAGTGTCTCGCGGTTGTACCGCTTCCCTTTGCAGACGTCGCACGGCACGTACACATCGGGCAGGAAGTGCATCTCGATTTTGACGAGACCATCGCCTTCGCACGCCTCGCAGCGACCGCCTTTCACGTTGAATGAGAAGCGTCCGGGTCCGTAGCCACGAATCTTCGCCTCGGGAAGCTCCGCGAACAGCTCACGGATCGGCGTGAAGAGTCCAGTGTAGGTGGCGGGATTCGAGCGCGGCGTACGGCCGATGGGGCTCTGATCGATGTCTATGACTTTATCGAGGTGCTGGAATCCCGTGATCCGCTTGTGCGCGCCAGGAATTACTCTGGCGCGATAGAAATGTCGCGCCATCGACTGGTGGAGGATGTCTTCGATCAGCGTGGATTTTCCGCTTCCTGACACACCGGTGACGGCGACGAATAGGCCGAGTGGAATCTCCACATCGAGATTCCGCAGGTTGTGCTCGCGGGCGCCTTCGATACGAATCAGGCGCTGGGCATCGCGGGTGCGACGCACTTCCGGAATTGGAATCTCGGCCTCGCCGCGGAGATAGCGGCCGGTGATGGAGTCCGGATGGTTGCGCACTTCGTCGACGGTGCCCGCCGCGATGACCAATCCGCCGTGCTTGCCGGCACCGGGACCGAGATCGATCAGGTGGTCGGCGGCTTCCATTGTCTCTTCATCGTGTTCAACCACGATGACTGTGTTCCCCAGGTCGCGAAGCTGTCGAAGCGTGTTGAGGAGCCTCGCGTTGTCGCGCTGGTGGAGTCCGATCGACGGCTCGTCGAGGATATAGAGAACGCCTACAAGGCGAGAGCCGATCTGGGTCGCCAGACGGATGCGCTGCGCCTCGCCACCAGAGAGCGATTCGGCGGAGCGCCCAAGAGTCAGGTACTCCAGCCCAACATCATTAAGGAACCGCAGTCGCTCGCGGACCTCTTTCAGTATCGGCGCGGCGATCTCGGGGTCGAGCCCCGGCTTCCCATTGCCGCGCACGGGAACGTTCTCGAAGAAGCTTTGCGCCTCAGTGATGGACAATTGCACAACGTCACCGATATTGCGCCCCGCAAGTGTTACTGCGAGCGATTCTGGCTTGAGCCGGCGTCCGCCGCACGTGGTGCACGCGCGCGGCTGCATGAACTCCTCGAGCTCGAGGCGAACCGAATCGGAGTCGGTCTCGTCGTAGCGGCGCTGGATGTTGGAGAGAATTCCTTCCCAGCTCGTTCCGGATGTGTCCGTGCGCTCACCGGACTTGCCGCCAGTACCATATAGAAGCTTGTCGCGCACTTCCGGGGTCAGCTGGCCCCAGGGCGTGTTGAGATTGAAGCCGAATTGCTTGGCGAGCCCCGGCAGGATGACTTTCTTGAGATATCCGTCCGGCTCGCCCCATGGCAGCACGACACCCTCGAGAATGCTGATGCTAGGATCGCCGAGCAGAAGCTCCTCGCTAACCTCGCGGCGTGAGCCAAGACCGCCGCAGGCCGGGCAAGCGCCG
>JAXDME010000155.1:0-11321 GCA_034666285.1 Gemmatimonadaceae bacterium
ACACGACGTGAGCTCGAAGCTTGCACTTGCCTCGCTTGTAATGAATGCGGCCGAAAGCTTTCTGCACGATAGACGAATGACCTGTCCCTACGATGACACCGCGGTCGCTGCTCTGGGAAAAGTTACCACAACCCTTGTACCCTGGCCCGGCTCCGAGGTGAGCGAGATCTCCGCCCCGTGTTCGCGCGCGATCCACCGAGCGATTGAAAGTCCGAGTCCGGCGCCGTCGGTTCGACTCCGCGCGGTGTCTCCGCGAAAAAATCTCTGAAACACGCGGGACATGTCTTCTTTGGTGATTCCGATGCCTGTGTCGCGGACCACGAAGGTCGGCACGCCGTCCTGCAGTGACACTCGTATGCTGACCTCTCCGCCCTTGTCGGTGAACTTCACCGCGTTGTCGAGAAGAATCATGATCAGCTGGCGGATCAACGCGGGATCACCGACGATCGGCGCCTCCTCGAATTCTTCGACTACGACCTCCACGCCCTTTTCCCGGCCGACGACGCGCTCGGCACCGGCGGCATCGCTGGCAACATCGTCGAGGAAGAAACGCTCTCGCTCGATTAGTCGCTCGCCCGAGTCTGCGCGGGCGAGAACAAGGAGGCTGTCCACGATTCCGCCGAGGCGGCGCGCTTCAGCTTCGACGCCGTTCAACGCTGCAACGTAGTGCTCGGCGTCCCTTGGCTGTTGTAGCGCGACGTCGACGCGGGTGCGCAGCACGGTGATTGGCGTCCTGAGCTCATGTGCCGCGTCCGCCATGAAGCGCCTCATGAAGATCATCGAGCGCTCGATTGGCGCTGTGGACTTACGCACGAGGAGAAATCCGCCGGCTGCGACGAGTACGAGCGCGGCAAAAGCTGCCGCCGCAAACGCGGCGATGAGATCCGCGTAACGGTCTTCAAGCTCTATCTGGTCCGCGACCGCGACCGCGACTAGCGTGTGGCCCGATGCGAGCCTGAAGCGGAGCGCGTGGAGTCTCAGCGTCTCCTCCCTGGGCAGATCGCGGTCGATAGTAATCTGCCCAACCGTGACTGCCTGTCGCGCGGCGCTTCGAATCCACTCGGCGGCAGTGTCAGGCTTTACAGGAGTTCCCTTTGCGTCGAGCAGATAGAGAGTTCTATCCGGAATGTTGAGCTCATCAACCGCATCGATGACGCGCCCTCGCGCGCCTGCCGCCTCGACTTCCCTGATCCTCGCAGCGCGGACCAGCTCCTGGGTGGCACTGTGCAGAGAATCGTCGAGCTGCTGTGAGATCTGATATCTGATCACAGCAAACAGGCCGGTGCCGAGCAGCAGGATGATCAGTCCGAAAGTCGCTACGTACCAGAATGTGAGGCGCAGGCGCAGGCGCACCAGACGCTGAATGCCCCCACGCGAGGAGAGCGCTTCAGTCCGCAAGCCGGTATCCGGCGCCTCTCACCGTCTGAATGAGCTTGGTTGGAAAGTCGTCGTCGATCTTTCGCCGCAGCCGCCTCACGAGCACCTCGAGCACGTTCGTGAAAGGGTCGTGGTTCTCATCCCAGACGTGAGCGGTGATGGCCGCGCGATCGACGACCTGACCCTTGTGCAGGATAAAAAATTCCAGCAGCGCAAATTCCTTCGCTGTGAGCTCTATCGACTTTCCGGCCCGCCGCACCCTTTGTGCTTCCAGGTCGACCTCCAGATCGGCAATGCGGAGCGTCTCGGGAAGTGGGGCGCCTCGCCTTCTTCCCAACGCCCTTACTCGCGCGAGCAGCTCGCGGAACGCGAACGGTTTGGTCAGGTAATCGTCCGCGCCCACCTCGAGTCCGGCCACGCGGTCGTCGACGGTGTCCCGCGCGGTGAGCATCAGTATCGGCGTCGCCACCTCGCGCACTCTCAGCTCGCGGCAGAGATCGAATCCGTTTCCACCAGGCAACATGACATCCAGGATGAGCACGTCAAAGCTGCCGAGGGTCGCTTTCAGTTTTCCCTCGGCGTAGCTGGGAACTGTGACCACCTGAACACCCTGCTCGGCGAAACCGGTCTTGATGATGGCCGCCAGGCCCGGATCGTCTTCCACCAACAGAACTCGCATGACGGGCAATTTACACCGCCTAGGGCAGAAGGGAGTCCTCCATTGGTATGACTGTTCTCGTGTAATCATGACGACAGCTTGCCCCGGTATCATTCAGCGACAACCGCAGACAATTCCCGCCTAGAGCGGCTGCAAGTTCATCCCAATGGAGGAGTGCCCATGTTCAAAGTCATCGCCCTGGCAGTGGCAATCGCCGCTACCACGAGCGTCGCTGGCGCGCAGGCTGCCGGCACAGTAGCAAAGAGCACCGTCAAGACCGGCACCATCAAGCGTCATCACACGAAGGTTCAGAAGGAAGAGAGCCAGGCGACGCTGCAGGCTGAAGCCAAAGTCTCCGAGACGACTGCCCGTGCGACCGCTCTCGCCCAGGTTCCCAATGGTACGGTGAAATCCAGCGAGCTCGAGCGCGAAAAGGGCAAGCTGATCTACTCCTACGACATCACGGTTCCCGGCAAGACCGGCATCGAGGAAGTCAACGTGAACGCGATCGACGGCTCTGTCGTCGGGAAAGAACACGAGACCCCAAAGTCAGAGAAGAAGGAAGCAGTCGCGGAAGCAAAGGAAAAGAAAGCAAAGAAGTAACTACGCGGGCATTGCCCGCGACATAAGTTGAAAACGCAGGCCGGGTGATCCAAAGCGTGGAATGCGCTTTGCGCTCACCCGGCTCGTCTTTTCTCCGGTTACGAGCCTTTTGATACGTCAGTCACTACGAGCGCTTGTTCTGCTCGCATCGATAATTCCCGCCGCTTTGCAGGGCCAACAGCCTATCAGTCGTCAGCAGGCGGTCGACATCGCAGTAATGCGTGGCGCGCGCGCGGCAGTCGCACGCGCGGACACATTGGTCGGCGCCGCTCAATTGATTACGGCCAGGAGTCGAGACAATCCGTCGCTTGCCGCGACCTACTCCAAAGCCGTACCGACTTATCACGCGATCCTCGATTTTCCCCTGGATATCAGCGGCATTCGGGGCGCCAGAATCCGGGCGGCGGAAGCGACCAGGCTCGCGAGCCAATATCGCTTCTCATTCGAGCGTGCTGCCGCCGCCCTGGACGCGGACACGACGTACACGCGCGCTCTCGCCGCGCTCGAACGGGTTAAGCTGTCGAGGCGAAACGCCCGCGATGCGGATAGCTTGCGCCGCATGGCTGTCATCAGACGCAACGCGGGCGACGCCAGCGAGCTGGATGTCCTGCTTGCTGCAGTGAACGCCGGACAGGCGGCGAATATGGCCGCGGCTGATTCCGTCTCGCTCATCTCCAGCGTCTTCGATCTTCAATCCGTAATGGGGATGGACACCAATAGAATCTCGGTAACGCCTTCTGACTCTCTTACACTCCCGCCTTCGTCATCCGCGCCCGATGCCAAGCCTGCCTTCACGCTTCCCGTCGCCGCCGCGCAGCAATCACTTGCCGCCGCCGACCTGTCGGTGAGAGTGCAGAAGCGCAGCATCTTCACACCGTTCAGCATTCAGGGCGGATTGGAATGGGGAGATCCGGGTCAGAAGGGTCTGCTCCCAACCTTTGGACTTTCAATTCCACTTCCGCTTCTCAATCGGAATCGCGGCCCCATTGCTCAGGCCGTTGCCGAGCGCGAGAGGGCGCGCGCCGAGTTGGCGCTGACTGTGTTCGAAACGCAGGCCACCATTGGGCGTGCAGCGCGTCAGCGCAGCGTGGCTCTGGAGAAGCTTCAACGCGACGCGCTTCTCGTGGAGAGCGCAAACAGGATAGTGGCGATGTCGCTCGTCGCGTACAGGGAAGGAGCGCAGGCTCTGGCGACGGTTCTTGAAGCGCAGCGGAATGCGCGCGACATACTCTCTCAATACGTGAGCGATCTGGCCGACGTCTGGATAGCGACAGCTACACTCCGGCTCTACGCTCTGACGGTGCCCACGCGATGAGATATCACGCGCTGGCGTTGACCCTTCTCGTCGTTGCGGGCTGTCACAAGGCGTCCGATACGGCTGCCGATCCAGCTGCAGTCGTCCAGGTCAAGACGGCAATCGCAGCCGTGCAGCCTTTCGAGGAGAAGGTTGGCTCGATTGGTACCGTCAGCGCGCGCAGCGGGCACTTTGCCTCACTGAGTGCGCCAGCGCCGGCGCGGATAACGTCCGTTCTCGTGTCGCCCGGCCAGCATGTCAACGTCGGGCAGGCCCTCGTGGCTTTCGAACAAACGCCGTTCGTTACGGCTGCTCAGAGCGCGGAAGCCGCGCTCCTTGCCGCTGAGCGCGCATACGAGAGAACGCGTCGCCTTGCCGACGCGGGCATCGTTCCGACGAAAGATGCCGAGCAGGCAGCGACAGCCCTTGCCCAGGCGAGGGCGGCGGCGATAAACGCGCGTCGAACTGCACAGCTCGCAATCGTTCGCGCGCCCATCTCCGGGGTCATCACGAAGATGAACGCTTCCATTGGAGCCTCCGCGGACGTCAATCAGCCGCTGGTGGAAATCGCCGATCTCAATGCGCTCGATATCGTTTTCAACGTTGCGCCTTCTGATGCGGCACACATGGCGCCCGGCGCCGCGGTAACACTCAGCGCTGGCGCTAACGCCGGTGGAGAGCCGCTCGGCGTGGGCAGGCTCGTCTCTGTTGGCGGCACGGTCGATTCCGCGACGAGGAGCGTGGAGGTTCGGGCGCAGGCCCCGGCGGGTGCGAGGCCACTGAGAATCGGTGAAACGATTTTCGGTCAGATCACAATGGGGACAAAGCCGCACGCGGTTACCGTGCCTGTTGCCGCACTCGTGCCGGAGGGCGATGGGTTCAAGGTTTTCGTCGTGAACGCGTCGAACATTGCACTAGCCCGCAAGGTTACGGTCGGCCACCGAACCGACACTGTCGCCGACATCACGAGCGGGCTTTCCGGTGGTGAACGGGTCGTGACGGAAGGAGCCTACGGAGTCGAAGACAGTGTCAAGGTAAACTCCACCAACAAATAGTGCGCTCGCTCTTCGATCTGCTCGCCGCCCAGCGGCGCTTCATTTACCTCGTAGTAGGTCTGCTGAGTGTGGCCGGCATCTACGCCGCGATGCGACTGCCGTCGGCGATATATCCTGAGCTCGCCTTCCCGCGCATTCTTGTCGTCGCGGAAGGCTCGGCGCTCGATGCGCGCCAGATCGTTTTCAGCGTCACGCGGCCGATCGAGGAAGCCATCAGCATAGTGCCTGGCGTGATCCGGGTTCGGTCGAGATCCATTCGCGGTGGCGCCGAAGTAGCAATCACGTTCGCGGATAATGCCGACATGAGCTATGCGCTGCAGCAGGTTCAGGCGCGCGTGAATCAGGTACGGGGCCAGCTGCCTGCCGATCTGAATATCGACGTCGAGCGGATGACGCCGTCTTTGTTTCCAATAGTCTCCTACAATCTCGAGGGCGGCGACCCGGGCACTCTATACGACATCGCGCGTTACCAGCTGAGACCGTTGATCTCTCGCGTCCCGGGCGTCGGGCGTGTCGACGTTCAGGGTTCCGATGTTCGCGAAGTCGAGGTCGTCGCCGATCCTGCGCGGCTCGCATCGCAGCGGCTCACGTACGATGACCTTGCCAACGCGATCCAGCAGTCGACAAACGTGGCGGCCGTCGGTCGAGTAGCGCAGGACTACCGGCAATATCTCATCGTGAGCTCAATGGAAGCTCACACTCCGGAAGACATCGGGGCCGTCGTTATTGGAAAGGGCCTGAGGGTGCGCGATGTAGCCACCGTCACGCTCGGCAGCGTCGACCATACGATGATCATATCTGGAGACGGCAAACCAGCCGCGCTCCTCAACATCACACGTCAGCCGGGCGGGAACACGCTGGCGATCGTCGACAGCATCGCGAGCCTCGCGGCGAGCGTTCGGCCGTCGCTGCCGCCAGGCGCAGTGCTCAAGCCCGTGTATGATCAGGGCGCGCTGGTTCGTGACGCTATGGCGTCCGTCCGCGACGCGATGATCATCGGTGCAGTCCTCGCCGTGATAATCCTGCTTCTGTTTCTCCACCACGCGCGCATCACCGCGATCAGTGCGTCGTCGATTCCACTCACGCTCGCTATCAGCGTGTTCGCGATGTACATGGTCGGGCAGACGTTCAATCTGATGACTCTGGGTGCAATGGCGATTGCGATCGGCCTCGTGATCGACGACTCCGTCGTTATAACGGAGAACATTGTCAGGCACCTGCGCATCAATCCGAATCGCCACGAGGCGATCCGGCATGCCGTGCAGGAGCTTATTTGGCCGGTGACGACATCGACGCTGACGACCGTCGTAGTGTTTCTCCCACTTCGGTTGCTGACGGGTGTCGTCGGGCAGTTTTTCGCGGCCCTGTCGATAACACTTACGATTGCGGTGATGGTGTCGCTCCTGCTCGCGCTTTCGATCATTCCGCTGATGGCCGATCAGTTCCTCACCGAGAAGGACGCCGAGCTGCAGGAAGCCGCGACAACCGCTCCACACGGGCGGGGCGGTATACTCCAGCGGATCAGCAACGCTCTGGACGCGTTCTCTCTCCGCTACCAGCGCTCGCTGGAGCGGGTGCTCCACCATCCACGCCGCATGCTTGTGGCAGGTGCATTGCTCATTGTCGCGGGAGTTCTCGCACAGCATTTCGTTGGAACCGGCTTTCTCCCCGAAATGGACGAAGGCGCCTTTGTGCTCGACTACTTCACTCCGGGCGGGACCGCGCTCTCGGAGACCGATCGCCAGGTTCACATCGTCGAGAACATCCTCGCCCATACGCCTGAGATCGTGGCTACCTCGCGCCGGACGGGAGCGGAGCTGGGCCTGTTCGCAACCGAACAGAACACAGGCGACATCGTGGCTCGGCTCCGCCCGCAGAGCGACCGGTCCCGGACGATTTTCGAGGTGATAGACGAAGTCCGGGTCAAAGTCGGGAACGCTGTGCCTCGCCTGCACATTGACTTCGTGCAGATTCTTTCCGACGTGATAAACGATCTCGCCGGATCGGCACGTCCGGTCGAGATCAAGTTGTTCGGTCCCGACCTGGATCAGCTCGAGAAATACGCTACCTCACTGGAGCCGAAGCTCACCGACGTACAGGGTCTCGAAGATCTGTTCAACGGAGTCAGTGAGCCGAGCGCGGAGATGGCAATGCGGGTGAGCGACGCGGAGGCGAACCGCGTGGGGCTCACGCCCGAACAGGTTTCTACCGCCGCCACCGGCGCGCTGCTCGGCGCGCCCGCCGGCGAAATACGATTGTCCGATCGCGCCATCTCCGTACGCGTTCGGGCGCCGGACAGTGTGCGCTACAATCCCAACCAGCTGCGCGCAATTCCGATCGTTTCGCCGCAGACCGGCGCGCCCGTTCCTCTCGGAACGCTGGCGACGTTCACGCCAGGTGAGACACGCGCGGAACTGCTGCGAGAGGATCAGCAGCAGATGATTGCCATAACGGCGGACGTGAGTGGACGATCCCTTGGGAGCGTCATCAATGATGTGAAGCAGGTGTTGAGTGCTCAGAAGCCACCCGCAGGCGTACGTATCGAGCTCGGCGGACAGTACGCGAGCCAGCAGGAGGCGTTTCGCGGATTCCTGCTCGTGCTCGGCCTCGCGATAGCCTGCGTGGTGACGATCATGGTGTTGCAGTTCCAGTCGTTCATCGAGCCGTTCGTCGTGTTGCTGGCCGCCCCACTGTCATTCGTGGGGGCGATGCTGCTACTGCTGATCACGGGTACTCCCCTGAACGTATCCTCGTTCATGGGTCTCATTCTGCTCGTCGGGCTGATCGTGAAGAACGGCATCATCCTGCTCGACTTCACTCGGCATCGGATGCAGACCGAAGACGTGACCCTCGAACAGGGAATCATCGAGGCCGCTGGTGTGAGAGTGCGTCCGATTCTCATGACCACGCTCTGCACCCTGTTCGGGTTGCTTCCGCTTTCTCTGGGTCTCGGGGCTGGAAGCGAGATGCAGAGGCCGCTTGCGCTCGCAGTTATTGGTGGGCTGGCACTCTCGACTCCGATCACTCTTTATGTCGTGCCGACTCTGCTTGTGGCGATCAGGGGTCGCGACTATCGCCTCTCGGATACTCACGAAGGCGTCGCGACCACCGCGGAAATGCGGGGCACGGCGACCCGATAGTCGAACATTTCCGATCCCTACGTCACCTTACGTATTTTGACTCCGCCGTAGGGCGCCTAATCTCCGGACGTCACAATCAACCGGAGCTGGAAATGAATCGAGTCGTCTCTTTTGGCCTTCTTTTGTTTGGTGCGTTCGTAACGAACGCGACTATCGCCTCGACCGCGCGAGGCCAGGATTACACGATCCCTTTCGAGTCCGAGCCGGCGCCGAACACCGTCGTCAGCAGCAGCAAGCCGGCCGTGATGGTAATGGGCTTCGAATCGGGCACCGTCACTGCTCAAGCGCAGAAAAAAGGCGGATTGCGTGGCCTCTTTGGTGGGAGGAGCGAAGAGGAGCGTTACGAGCCGTCGCAGCTTGGGACCGGAATCGCTGACATGCTCATCGAGAAGCTGCTCGCGACCGGCCAGTTCAGAGTGATGGAACGGAAGCCCCTCGAGCCTGGAAGCGGCGCGCAATTCATCGTGACTGGATCGGTCACGAAATTCGGATTCGAGGAGAACAACTTCGGCGGAATTGCGGCGAACATGGCGACGATGGGCTTGCTAAGCTTCAAACAGCACAGGACCGAGGTGACCCTGACAGCGCGCGTGATAAACGCGGCGACCGGTGAGATAGTTGCGAGTATGAGCGGGGAAGGGCTGTCGAAGAAAGGCGGGGGACTGCGGATCGCGGGAATAGGCGCTCACGGATTTGGCGGCGTTGATGTCAACAGTTCTAACTTCCGTGCGAGTGCCATCGGCGAGGCGACGGAGCGTGCGGTCTCGAATCTCGCCGAGAGAATCGTGCAGGTGAAGGCGGCGTTCTGAGTCAGCCGAGTTGGGCGTCGCCGGTACCCCTTGGGCGCGCTTCCCGTAATTTTACGTCATGACGACTCCGCCAATCGCGCACCCGCCAGCGACTCTCGAAGGTTGGTACGCGCTGCACCAGATATTTCGCGTCGACAAAGGTCTGGTCGAGCCGCGCGAGCTTGATCAATTGATCAAGACGGCGATCGGAAACCTCGGCGGGAAACAAGCAGGGTGGAGCTGCTTTGTCTCACTCATCGGATCGACGTCAGACCTGATGGTGATTCATTTCCGTGAAACGCTCGACGATGTCGGTGCGGCGCAGAGATCGCTCGCACAAACCCCACTGGCGAAAGCGCTCGAACCGGTCTACTCGTTTCTGAGCGTGACAGAAGCCGGTCTGTATCACATCTCCGCCGAGCTGGCCCGCGATGCCGACGCGCGCGGCGGCAAGGTCGGCGACGAATCCTATGTTCGGGCACTCGGTGACCGATCGGAAAAAGAGCGCGCAAGTCCGCACGTGGCGCGCAGACTGTATCCCGAGCTGCCGGCCGAAATGCCATACGTCTGCTTCTACCCAATGTCGAAGCGTCGAGAAGGATCGCAGAACTGGTACACCCTCTCGCTGGAAGAGCGAAGCAGGCTCATGCAATCTCACGGACTTACCGGGAGGCGCTACGCGGGAAAGGTTCAGCAGGTTATCACGGGCGCGATCGGTCTGGACGCCTGGGAGTGGGGAGTTACGCTTTTCGCGAAGGACGCGCTCGACTTCAAGAAGCTCGTGACTGATATGCGCTTCGATGAAGTCAGTGCGAAGTACGCGGAGTTCGGCGACTTCTACGTGGGGAAAATCGTTACCGCGTAGGCGTCGCGACAAAATCCGCGCGCCGGCAGCTCACTGTTCTCGCGGGAGTGTGAGCTTGAAAGTAGACCCGACTCCTTCTGTGCTCGCCACCGTAAGCTCTCCCTTCATGGCGCGCGCAAGGTCTCGACTGATGGAAAGGCCAAGTCCCGTTCCCTCGTGCGCGCTGCTAAGTGAGCGTCCGAGCTGCACGAAAGGCTCGAAGATGGCTTCGAGCTTGTCGAGCGGAATGCCGCGCCCGGTGTCGGCTACCAGAATGCTCGCTGTAGCGTCCGTGGACATCGTGCTGAGCGTGATGGTACCGCCGCTGTCGGTGAACTTGATCGCGTTGGAGAGAAGGTTCAGCACGATCTGATCGACCTTCGACCGATCAGCGAGTACTGTAAAATCGATCGCTCGCGGGTCGCGATCGAGTGAGACTGACTTCGCCAGAGCCTGCGGCTCGACCAGGGCGACAACGGACTCGAGAACCTTGGATAACAGAATCGGTGCGACCTCATAGCTGATCTGGCCTGCCTCGATACGGCTGAAATTGAGGAGGTCGGTGATGATTCCCATGAGATGCTGTTGGCTTCGCCGGATTCGATCGAGATAATCGCGTTGCTGCGGGGTGACGGCGCCGCCCAGGCCGAGAGTGAGCAGATCCGTGTAGCCTCCGATCGCGTTCAGGGGGGTTCGAAGCTCGTGGGACATCGCGGTCAGGAATTCACTCTTGGCGACGTTGGCTGTCTCAGCCGATGCGAGGCGCCGGGCGTCGGCGATTGCCCGCTGCTCGTTCGCGCGACGCTCGGTGAGATCCCGCGTGACCTTCGCGAATCCCACGAGCGTACCCGTCTCGTCGCGGAGGGCGGTGAGGATAACGTTCGCCCAGAAACGGGTACCATCCTTTCGGATCCGATAACCTTCATCCTCGAAGCGTCCCTCGCGCGTCGCGACCTCGATCTCCCATGCCGGCTTGCCGTCGGCCATGTCCTCCGGACCATAGAAGACGGAGAAATGCCGGCCAATGATCTCATCCGCTGTGTAGCCCTTGATGCGTTCCGCGCCCCGGTTCCAGCTTGCGATGTACCCATTCGGATCGAGCAGGAAGATCGCATAGTCGCGAACGCTCTCTACCATGAGCTGGTAGATCGGTCCGCCATGCTTGACCGCCTCCGCGAGGCCGGTGTTGGCGATTGGTGTAATAGGAGTAGGCGGGTCCCCTTCAGACGCCTTCGGCGCGCTGTTGGAAAGCCGGCGCCTTTCGGCCGGATCCTTCATTGAAGGTGAAGCACTGCAAAAAGCTTTCCGAGTGCGCCGACTGGTTGTGGAAAGGGACTATTGTTGGGTTGTAGCCGATGCGGCGAGCGACTATACTCCCCAATCTGTTTCGCTCGCGTTTTTGTCGAGTGTAAACGGGACGTAGCGCAGCCCGGTAGCGCACCTGAATGGGGTTCAGGGGGTCGCGGGTTCAAATCCCGCCGTCCCGATTTTTCCTCCCGCGCGGAGCGCGGGGGCAAATCGGTCCGCCAGGCTTTCGCAAACGCCTCTCGCTTCGCTCGTGG
>JAXDME010000156.1:0-6497 GCA_034666285.1 Gemmatimonadaceae bacterium
CTCGTTCCCCATGTTGATCCGACGCGGTCCCGGAGATGCTGATCGGAGCCCTGCGTGCGCGAGAAGATCGTGCCGCCGAGTATGATCCAGGCGATCGTGGTGCAGGCGAAGATGAAGGCGATTGCAACTATGCGCTTGACCATTTGTCTCGAGTCCGTTCCAGGATGAACTCAACCTGGTAGAACGTAAAGTACTTTGCTATGCAAAGTCAAGAGGCGTTTCCTATGGCCACCAGGACGGAAGTGCAACACGGATGCTCCGGAAAGGGCCAGATGCTTCTGATGTGGTCGCTTTGGCGTTATAGCTCAGCCAAGCGGGATGTAATCGTTTTTTTTTTGTTGGGTTCCAGCAGATCCGAAGCATCTGGCGGTTTTCCGCAGCATCCGTGTTCAACTTCCGACTCGGTGGCGAGTGATTCCCGAGTGCAGCGACTCGCTATCTAAGGATCCAGATATCCCCGCCGCTCGGCGCAGCTCGGTCGAATAGCACCCACTTTCCGTTAGGCGACCAGACCGGGTAGTCGATCCGCACGTTCGGGTCTGGGAACTCGAACACCTTGTAAGGCTCGCCGACCAGCGGATAAACGGTGATTGTCTTGTGGCCCTGAACATCCATGATGCGGTCGTGCGCCGGCGACCATGACATGTGCGCACCGCTCACGACCTTCGGCAAATGCGTCGTCGCGCCGTCGCTCAACCTCACCTCCACGATCTCCGTCTGAGTGCCGGACTCAGCGCGAAACACGACGGAGCTTCCATCGCGCGACCATCTTATGAAGTGTCCACCGGCCCGAGTCTCTCCGATCGGGTGTTGTCCGGATCCGTCCTCGCCCATCACCCACACCTCAAGTCGCCCGCGCCGGTCGGACATGAAGGCAATCTGCCTTCCGTCGGGGGAGAAGAAAGGATTCGTGTCCGAGCTGCGGTCCGTCGTTAGCTGCCTGAGCGAATCACCCCTTACTCCAACGGACCAGATATCGCTGCCGCCGGCGCGCGCCGAGAAAAAAGCGATCCTGCGTCCATCCGGCGACCAGTCGGGTTGATAGTCACCACCCGCATCGGTTGTAATGTGACGCTCGGCATTGGTGACGAGATTGCGGATCCAGATATTCATCTCGCCGAGGCGGTCGGAATTGAACGCGATGGCCGAGCCGTCGGGCGACCAGGAGCCGCGACTCTCTACTCGTGTCGTGGCCGTGACCACCTCCGGTTGCCCGGTAGACCGTCCGGTGGAGGGATCGACGGGCAGACGCCAGATGTCGGAATCGAACCCGCGGACGGAGAACGCCAGCTGCTTTCCGTTGGGAGAAGGAGCGGGATTGATGTCGTCCCCCGCGCCGGTCGTTAGCTGTTGTGGCGCGCCAGCGCGCTCGCCGTCGGCGTTTACCGGCACACGCCAGATATTCAGCCCGCCACCGCCAGCGGACGAGTAATAGATGCTCTTGCCATCAGGAGACCACGCCGGGTTCATGTCCAGCACGTTATCGTGCGTGATCCACCGCGATTGCTGCGACGCGAGGTCGACAGTCACGATGTCCGAAGCAGTCTTCTCAATGCGCCTGAATGCGAGTCGCTTCCCATCGGGCGACCACGTCGGCTCGGCGTGAGCGACAGCTTCCGTCGAGTCAGACGTCACCTGACGTGGATTGCCCCCCTCGGCATCCGAGATCCAGATTCTGCGAGACCCAGACCACGCCGCGTCGAAGGCCAACTGCTTGCCGTCGGGCGAATAGGCAGGATTGAACGCGTTGTCCACGATCTTTTTCAGAGCGTGGGCCGGAAGGTCTATCTGCCAGATATCTCCCTTTTCCGTGAAGGTGCCGTTTACGTCGCCGGGCTCGAGGTGGTCTCCCGGAGTTCTTCCTCGCACGAATGCGACGTGCCTGACGTCGGCTGACCACGACGGTTGGATATAATCGTATCCGTCATGAGTTAGAGAGTGCTCGTTCCCTGAATCCATCGTTCGAATGACGAGCACTCGGCGGCCACCGGTTTCGCCGACGTAGAGGAGTCGCTTCCCATCCGACGACCACACGGGCCACTGCTCGACCTCTTTTGCGAAAGTAACCTGAGCGAGTTGTCGATTGAGCGCGGTGGCGATTCCGCCCGATGCTCGACTGGCATATGCCTTCCTGCCTAATGTCACCCAGAAGGCGAGTGCGGCGAGAACCAACGCTCCCGCGATGACACCCACGCGCCGCCAGGTCTGGTTCCCAGCCGCTGGCGCGGGCGGGTCCATCTCGAGCTCATTGCCGAAATCGCTCGCAGTAGCGAATCGATCTTCCGGATTCTTCGCGAGCGCTTTTGCCAGGGCTCGTGCTACGCGCAGCGGGACGTCCTTCCGCTGCGCCGTAATGGGTGGGGCAGCTTCCGTAACCTGTTTGGCCATCGTTTCGCCGGAAGTCCTGCCCTTGAACGGAGGCTTTCCGGCAAGCATCTCGAAGAGCACGATCGCGAGTGAGTAGATATCGCTTCTCGCATCCAGCTCGGCCTCACCCGCCGCCTGTTCCGGACTCATGTATGCGGGTGTTCCAACCGCAATTCCGGCCGTCGTCAGTCGATCGTTGCCACCAGCCGTAAGAGCGCGTGCGACGCCGAAGTCGGCGATGGTTGCGTGAGTCGCTTCGAAGAGGATGTTCTCGGGCTTGATGTCCCGGTGTATCACGCCCTGCGCGTGCGCGAAGGCTAGCGCATCGGCGCATTCCCGCGCGATTTGCAGCGCGGTTGCAATCGGCAGCGGACCGTCGCGCTCGAGACGCGTACGCAACGAACCGCCTTCGACGAGCGGCATGACGTAATACAGAAGACCGGCGGCTTCACCGGAATCGAGGAGCGTGAGAATGTGTGGATGGAAAAGCTTCGCGGAGATTCGGATCTCCTGGAGGAAGCGCTGGGATCCAATCGCCGGCGAGATCTCCGCCTTCAGGACTTTGATGGCGACATCGCGGTCATGCCGGATGTCGTGCGCCGCAAAAACCTCCGCCATCCCACCGGTCGCAATCAGGCGCGCGATCCGATAACGGTCGGCGAGAGCAGCTGATATTGCGGCAAGGGAGTCACTCATCGGCTTGCGATAAGTTGTCTTTCGCGGAAAGGGTGCGTAAGGGCCGGCGGTATCGCCACCGAAGACTTGAACGCGGATGCTTCTGATTGGAGCGAATGCCTCGGATCGACTCCTCGCACGGTGACGGTTCGTCGCGCCGAGATTTGATGATTTTGATAGCGCTGTGGGGGGCCATCATGAGGTATGGCGCGCGTCAGGCTGATCGAGGGCACGCTAACACACTCCGCAATCGGGGCATTCTTCGAGGTTTACAACACGCTCGGGTACGGGTTCCTCGAGCACCTATATGTTAGAGCCATGGAGGAAGAGCTGCGCGCGCGGGGACATAGGGTTGCGCGCGAAGTGGCAGTGCGCGTCAGATACAAGGAAATCATCCTCGGTGTTCAACGGCTCGACTTGATTGTCGACGATACTCTTGTGGTCGAAGCAAAGGCCAGCAGCGAGTTGCATCAGGCATCAACTCGTCAACTTTACAACTACCTGCGCGCCACGAATCTGAGAGTCGGACTACTCCTCCATTTCGGACCCGAGCCAGTCTTTCACCGCATAGTCTCTCCCATCAAACAAATCAATCCGAAGCATCAGCTCGAATCGGAAGCATCCGCGTTCAAGTCTTCCGTCTCGGTGGCCATTGATCCACAAGCAGTTACAAAGGAAGAGACCGCGGGTGGCCCCGACCCGGCGCCTTCGTCGTGCTTGAAAAACACGTAAGCCTCTGTCCACGCCTGGCCGTTCACACATTTCGCCCAGGTGCCCAGCGCCGCGTGGTCGTAGTCGAGTTTGTGCAGACGCAAATAACCCCACGAAGCAGTACTGACCACCGGACACTTGAACTCTTCCTGCTCGATGATGCACATCGCGATGTCCCGCTCCCGCATGGCGTCGTAGATCTCGTCGTCGAACCAGCTCTCATGCCGGAACTCGAACACGTACCTGCGGTCCGACGGCAGCAGTCCGAGAAATCCACGGAAACGGGCCGTATCCTTTTTGAGATTTGGCGGGAGCTGAAACAGAATCGGGCCGAGGCGATCGCCGAGTGCAGCGGTGTTCTTCAAGAGGAAGTCGACGGTGTCGGCACATTCTTCCTTGAGCCGCGCGTGGTGCGTGATGCGCTGGCTCGCCTTCAGGGCGAAAGTGAAAGTATCCGGCACCTGCGCCGCCCAATCGAGCAGGACGTTCTGCTTGGGGAGCCTGTAGAAAGTGTTGTTGATCTCCACCGCGGGGAATTTGCTCGCGTAGTAGCCCAGCATCCCGTCGTCTTTCAGCTCCTTCGGATAGAACGCACCCTTCCACTCCTTGAACGCGTACCCACTCGTTCCAGCGAGGAGCTTCACGACACCATGCGCTTCGACTCGCCCTTCTCCTTCTTCGGCTTGTCCTTCGCAAGGCTCGCCTTCAGCGCTTCCATCAGGTCCAGCATCTTCGTGTCGCCGGTCGGCGTGACATCTCCCGTGATGTCCTGACCCTCGATCTTCCGCTGAATCGTCTCCAGCGTCCGCTCGCGCACGGTGTCCTTGTACTTCGCGGGCTCGAATGAATCGTTCGACGTCTGATCGATCAGCTGCTTCGCCAGCTTGAGCTCGGCGTCTTTTACATCGCCGGCGGGGATCGTCACCTCGGTGGTCGGGCGGACTTCGTCGGCGTAATGGAGCTGCTCCATCACCAGCACTCCGTTGAGCGGCCGCAGCAGCACGAGATGCTGCTGACCACGCGCCGCGTATTGGCCAAGAGCCGCGCGTCCGGTTTCCTTGAGCGCCGCGGCGAGAAGCCGGTAAGCGCGGTCACCGCCCTTGTCGGGGCCGAGGTAGTAGACCTTCTCCAGATACTCGCGGTCGACGCCAGCGAGCGGGACGAACTCGATCACGTCTATGGTAGAGGTCGCCTTCTCCTCGAGCGCCTTCAGCTCCTCGGGGGTCAGAATGACGTACTGGTCCTTGGCGAACTCGTATCCCTTCACGGTCTCGTCGCGGGTCACAACCTCGTTGTCCTTCGGGCAGGTGTACTGCTGCTTGAGACGAGTGCCACACTTCTTGTGTAGCATGTTGAACGAGACGCTCGTCTTGGATTCGGACGACGAGTAAATGTTGACGGGGACGGAGACGAGGCCGAACGAGATCGTGGCTGTCCCAATTGAGCGAGCTGGCATAAGCGTGGTGAAGAAAATGTGGGCACGCGCGTCAGTCAGGAGTAACGGACGCGTCACAAATATTTCTTGCGTGGATAACTTTCCCTACCGTATTCTTACGTATGTCCCCGAAGGACGCAACAGCCAACTCCGCGTCACCAGCGGATAACCTCGCCAGCTATCGCGCCAAGCGGTCTCCCGATCGGACGCCTGAGCCATTCGGCCCGGTTTCGCCCGTTCCCGGCAATCTGTTTGTCGTCCACAAGCACGCCGCGCGGAATCTCCATTTCGATCTTCGGCTCGAGATGGACGGCGTCCTTCGCTCGTGGGCCGTTCCGAAGGGACCGACGTATGACCAGGCCGAAAAACGGCTCGCGGTAAAGGTCGAAGATCATCCATTGGAGTATGGCGACTTCGAGGGCGTGATCCCCGCGGGGAATTACGGCGCCGGGGGAGTCATAGTGTGGGACCGCGGCGAGTGGGTGCCGCTCGAGCCGTGGCGCGAAGGTCTGGAAAAGGGGAAGCTCCTCTTCGAGCTCAAAGGTTACAAGCTCCACGGAAAGTGGACGCTCGTGAAGATCAAGAAATCGGAAAAGGATTGGCTCCTGATCAAGGAGCGCGATCAGTGGCTAAGCTCGCCCGGCGATCCCGATAATTTCTTGGAAGAATCGGTGCTTTCGGGTCTCACCGTGGAAGAGATAAAATCGGGAGAGACTCCGGGAGCGCAGATCGTCGCGGCGTTGGAAGCGGAAGAAAAAGCTATACGCACGCGCGTCGACGCCAGCAAAGTCGAGGCGATGCACTGCGAGACCGAAGACAAGCCCTTCACGCGCGACGACTGGCTGTTCGAGCTCAAGCTCGATGGATACAGGTTGATCGCCAGCAAGTCGCGCGGCGAAGCGCTGCTCCTCACACGCAATGGAAACGACTACACCGCGGTCTTTCCCGAGATTGCCCGCGCGGTAAAATCGCTGCCGTTCGACGACGTCGTGATCGACGGCGAAGTGGTGTGCCTCGATGCGAAAGGGCTTCCGAGTTTTTCGCGATTGCAGCAGCGCGGACGTCTCTCGTCACCGATGGAGATTCGCCGAGCGGTGGTCGAATTTCCGGCGACGTTCTACGCTTTCGATCTATTGGGATTCGAGGATTTCGATGTGCGGCCTGTCCCGCTCGTCCGCCGCAAGGAGCTTCTCAAGGACGTCGTACCCGCGATCGGCATCCTGCGCTATCTCGACCACATCGAGGCTGAAGGCGAGGCGTTTCTCGAGCAGGTGACCGCGATGGGCCTCGAGGGAATAGTGGCCAAGAA
>JAXDME010000157.1:0-2992 GCA_034666285.1 Gemmatimonadaceae bacterium
AAGCTCTATCTGCTACAGACTCGCAATGGCAAGCGGACCGCCGCCGCCGCGGTGCGAATCGCGCGCGACATGGTGAACGAAGGTCTGATCGACCGCATCGAGGCCGTCAAGCGTGTGCCTGCTGCACATCTCGATCAGCTGCTGCACCCGATCATCGACCCTTCGATTCGAGCGACACCGCTTTGTATCGGACTTCCGGCGAGTCCGGGAGCAGCGAGCGGGAGGGCAGTCTTCGATCCCGACACGGCCGAGCAGCGGGCGAGTGCTGGTGAGAACGTGATTCTGGTGCGCGACGAAACCACACCGGAAGATTTTCACGGGATAGTCGCCGCGCGTGCCGTTCTGACGGCTCGCGGCGGTATGACGAGCCACGCGGCGGTTGTTGCGCGCGGTATGGGAAAATGTGCTGTCGTCGGGTGCAAAGACATTCACGTGGATCTCGAGCGGCGGAGCTTCAGCGTCGACGGCAAGGAAATCGTGGAGGGCGACTGGCTGACACTCGACGGCGCGACCGGACGCGTATTCGCGGGCGACCTCTCGACCATTCCAAGCGAAGTGGTTCGAGTGACCAGCGGCGCTCTCGCGGCGTCGCAGGCGCCGATCTATCAATCGTATTCGGAGCTGCTCGGGTGGGCTGACGAAGTGCGGAAACTGCGCGTGCGCGCCAACGCGGACACTCCACGCGACGCGAGGATTGCGCGCAACTTTGGCGCTGAAGGCATTGGCCTGTGTCGCACGGAGCACATGTTCTTCGAAGGCGACCGCATAACCGCAATGCGAGAGATGATTGTCGCGCGGGAGGAGGGCGGACGCCGGCGGGCTCTCAACAAGCTGTTGCCAATGCAGCGTACCGACTTCGAAGGAATCTTCGAGGCCATGGACGGCCTGCCGGTGACCATTCGGCTTCTCGACCCGCCTCTGCACGAGTTTCTGCCGCACGGGGGCGAAGAAAGCAAATTGCTGGCGCGCACGCTGGACATCCCTCGTGCGGATCTGAACCGCATCATTGAGTCGCTGCGCGAGACGAATCCGATGTTGGGGCACCGCGGGTGTCGGCTGGGGATTTCTTACCCGGAGATTACAGAGATGCAGGCCCGCGCCATTCTCGAGGCCGCGGTACGGGCAATGCGACGGGGAATCCGGGTTCGTCCGGAAATTATGATCCCGCTCGTCTCTACCGTAAAGGAGTTCGAGAACCAGCGCGCTGTGATCGAAGATGTGGCGGAGCGAGTACTCGGGGGCATGGGTGAAAAAATCTCGTATCTGATAGGCACGATGATCGAGCTCCCTCGAGCAGCCCTCACAGCGGCGGAAATCGCGCGGTCAGCCGAGTTTTTCTCTTTCGGAACAAATGACCTTACCCAGACCACCATGGGGCTTAGCCGCGATGATGCAGGCCGGTTCCTTCCTTCTTACATTGATCGGGGTATTTTTGCAGATGATCCTTTTCAGGTTCTTGACACTGAAGGGGTGGGCAGACTCGTAGGGATAGCTGTCACGGAAGGGCGCCGCGTGCGTCCTGACATCAAACTGGGAATCTGCGGGGAGCACGGCGGAGAGCCGCGTTCCATTGCTTTTTGTCACTCGCTGGGGCTCGATTATGTGTCATGCTCACCATTCAGAGTACCAATCGCGCGGTTAGCCGCAGCCCATGCCGCTCTTGAAGCGTAAGCTCGGCCACGCTCGCCGACTGGAGCTGATGCCGGCGGGATCCCTGCCGATGGCGGGCATTCGCGCCGCGCGTCCGCTAAGAATTGCGCTCGTTACCGAGTACTACTACCCACACCTCGGCGGCATCTGCGAGCACGTCCACTTCTTCGCGCGCGAAGCGCGGCGGCACGGACATCAGGTAGACATTATCACGTCCAATATTCCCGGCGCGCGATACGAGCCACACGTAATTCGCATCGGGAAGAGCCAGCCCATTTACGCGAACGGGTCGCAGGCGCGATTTACCTGGGGATGGGAGCTGCGCAAGGATCTGAAGCGCGTGTTCAGCCTTGGTCAGTACGACATCATCCACGTGCATTCGCCGCTAAGTCCTGTTCTGCCCGTTCTCGCGATAGAAGAGGCCAACTGCCCCGTCGTCGGCACATTTCACACGTATTTCGACCGCTCGATCGGATACGCGATAGGCAGGCGATACTTCCAGAAGCGACTCGATCAACTTCACGCGGCGATCGCGGTGTCACACTCAACGACGATCGCGCTGAATCGATACTTCGAGGCTAATTGGACTATCGTCCCGAATGGAATCGACACCGACGTCTTCAACCCCCATGTTCCCCGCCCCGCCGCTCTTCGCACCGATGTTCCCGTCATTCTCTTCCTCGGAAGGTTCGACCCGCGAAACGGCCTCACCACCCTCATAGAATCCTTCAAGAAAGTCCGCGGCAGGAATCGCGAGGCGCAGCTGGTCGTCGTTGGCGACGGCCCCCTCCGCAAGCACTACTATCGCGCCGCTGGTGGCGACCCCGACATCACCTTCGTCGGCTCGGTCCTCGGCGAGAGACCCAGCTATTACGCACACAGCGCGATGTACGCATGCCCCACCACCAAGGCATCGTTCGGGATTACGCTCCTCGAATCGATGGCTTGCGAGACGCCGGTCGTCTGCTCTGACATCTATGGCTTCCGCGACGTGGTCAAACACGAGCGCGAGGCACTAATGGTGCAAAGCGGAAACATAGACGATCTCTCGGATGCCCTGGTGAGACTCCTGGACGACGAGACGCTTCGTGCGCGCCTCGGCAAACGCGGCCGGCAGGAGGCGGAGCAATACTCCTGGGCAAAGGTCACCGAGGCTGTGCTGGACATTTACACTGCCGTGCTGCGCCGGAATACATACGAATGATCGCGTTTGCTGCACTTGGAGTTTCTGTAATCGGCGGAGCCGCGCACGGCGCGTTTCACCGGAATAGTCCGATCTTCGGTCGCGCGCTCGGAAAGATCGAGAGCGATCGAAAGGTTGTTGCCCTCACCTTCGACGATG
>JAXDME010000158.1:0-36428 GCA_034666285.1 Gemmatimonadaceae bacterium
GCTCCCCAAAAAGCGATGTCGCGATCCTGCTAACGACGTTCTTTCTGACCGTACTCATCGATCTCACTGTCGCGATCAGAGTCGGGATGGTACTCGCCGCGTTCCTGTTCATGAAAAGGATGGCCGAGGTAACCAACGTTCGCGCGGTAACGCAGGAATTCGAGGACGACGATGCGGACCGTTCCGCGTCCGACGAGAATGGCGCGCGCTTGCGGGACATTCCGCCGGGTGTCGAGGTCTACGAGATCAACGGCGCCTTCTTCTTCGGCGCGGCAGAAACCTTCAAGGACACCCTGGCCCTGATTGCCGGGAAGCCCAAAGTGCTGATAATCCGCATGCGTGCCGTGCTGCTTCTCGATTCTACGGGGATGCATGCACTGAAGGACGTCGTGCACCGTAGCCGAAAGGACGGGACAACCGTACTGCTTTCCGACCTGCACATGCAGCCTCTGGTCGCTCTGACAGGCTCAATCGTACTCGAAGAGATCGGCGCCGGGAATATCTTTTCGAATCTGGATGACGCGCTCCAACGCGCGCGCGAGCTGGTCGGATCGCCGCTGACTCCGCGACGAGTTGAGGCAATCGTCAGTTAGCATGCTCACCCTTATCGGTGTAGCAATTGTCGTGATCGGATTCGTCCTGCGGATAAATCCGCTACTGGTGGTAACAGTGGCGGGACTCGCCACAGGAATTGCTGGCGGCCTCGGCCCGCTTGCCGTCGTCGCAGCGTTCGGGAAAGCGTTCATCACGAGCAGGTACGTCGCCATCGTCTGGCTCGTTCTACCGGTGATTGGACTGCTCGAGCACGCGGGCCTCAAGGAGCGCGCGCGGTCAGTCGTCTCGGGTCTCCGTGCTGCAACCACTTCTCGAGTTCTACTCGCATACTTTGCCATCCGACAAATCACAGCCGCGCTCGGTCTCACTTCGTTGGGCGGACACCCGCAGATGGTCCGACCCCTCATCGCGCCAATGGCGGAAGCGGCGGCCGAAAATCAGTACGGCGAGCTTCCCGAGCCGGTGCGGCACAGGATCCGCGCACATGCAGCCGCAGTAGACAACATTGCTCTGTTTTTCGGTGAAGACATCTTCATCGCCATCGGGTCGATTCTTCTCATCAAGGGCTTCCTCGATCAGAATGGAATTCATGTCGAGCCGACGCAGCTCGCGGTTTGGGCGATACCAACCGCGATCTGCGCGCTGGTCATTCACGGCGCGCGGCTGCTCCTGCTGGATCGATGGCTTCGGCGAGATCTCGCCAGGAAACAAACCGAGCCATGATCACGCTCGAGCACATCTACTGGCTGATGGGTCTGATGATGACCGGAGTTGCCGTCGTGAACCTGCGCGACCGCAGCAATTCGCATCGATTCAACAACACGGTGTTCTGGGGTATTTACGCAATTACGTTTCTGATCGGGTCACGCCTCCCCGATGTGGTGAACGGATTTCTGGTGATTGGAATGGTTCTCGTCGCGAGTATTCGTGGACTCGGGCAGGGAAAGGCAGAGACCGCGAGTCGCGTTGAGCGGGAGGCAAGCGCGCGGCGCTGGGGTTCCAAACTTTTCATCCCTGCCCTGACGATTCCGCTGGTGACAGTGCTTGGCACTTTCATCTTCAAGAAAATCACCATAAACGGCTCCGCGCTTGTCGACATCAAACAGGTGACGGTGATCTCACTGGCTATCGCGACTCTGGTTGCACTCGCGGTCGGGATGGTGATGCTCAGGCCTCCGCTATCGGCGCCAATCAGAGAAGCGCGAAGACTCCTCGACGCAGTAGGCTGGGCGGCGGTACTGCCGCAGATGCTCGCGGCACTTGGCGCGCTGTTCGCGATTGCCGGCGTTGGGACCGTCGTGAGTGGACTGGCGCAGCGCTGGATACCGCTCGACAATCCGTTCCTGGTCGTTCTCACTTATACGGTCGGGATGGCGGTGTTCACGATGATCATGGGAAACGCATTCGCCGCGTTTCCAGTGATGACAGCGGGAATCGGATTGCCACTGATAGTGCAGCGGTTCGGTGGTGATCCGGCGATCATGGCAGCGATCGGCATGCTCTCCGGCTTCTGCGGAACGCTGATGACGCCGATGGCAGCCAACTTCAACATCGTGCCGACCGCGTTGCTCGAGCTGCCCGACGAAAACGCGGTGATCAAGGTGCAGATTCCAACTGCACTTCTGCTGCTCGCTGCGAATATTCTGCTAATGAATCTTCTGGTTTTCCGGCGTTGAGCTCAGTGCCGCGTACTCTCACTTCCGAGCTGGCGTCCAAATTTGCGCGACTCGCGCTGTCGCACATCACGCGTGAATACCCCAATCTCCTGTATCACGTTCTGAATGAGGCGAAGGATATTCGAGGTCCGCGCGATCTGCATCCGATCTTCTTCGGGAGTATGGACTGGCATTCTTGTGTTCACGGTTACTGGCTGCTCTCGACAGTCCTTCGACTCTTCCCAGAGAACCCGGAAGCGCGCGAGATCCGCGAACTGTTTGACGCGCAGCTGACACCAGCCAAGGTACGCGGTGAGATGGAGTACCTGGCACAGCCCCTGAGAAACATCTTCGAGCGGCCCTACGGGTGGGCATGGCTCCTCATGTTATCCGCCGAGTTGAGTCGTCACAGCAGCGATGACGGCAAGCGATGGAGCAAAACGCTTTCGCCGCTCGCCGACGAATTCGTTGGCCTTTTTATCGACTTCCTACCGAAGGCGACGTATCCGACTCGCGTAGGAACGCACTTCAACAGTGCCTTTGCCTTGACCCTGGCACTGGAGTACTCGGACGTCATGAGCGATGAACCTTTGCGCAAACTCCTTGTAAACAGGGCTAATGCCTGGTATCGCAATGACGTCGACTGCCAGGCGTGGGAGCCCGGTGGCGATGACTTTCTGTCGCCCACGCTCATGGAAGCTGAATGCATGCGGCGAGTCCTGAACGCCAGCGATTTTCAGGCTTGGTTCCAGAAGTTTCTTCCCCGACTCGGCCATCGCGATCCGTCGACGTTGTTCGAGCCCGCAATCGTGAGCGATCGAACAGACGGCAAGATTGCCCATCTCGATGGATTGAATCTGAGCCGCGGGTGGTGCTGGCGCTCACTTGCGACAGCATTGCCAGATACGGACCCGCGACATTCAATTGCGCTCGGCGCGGCCGAGGTGCATCTCGCCGCAGGCCTGTCACACGTTGCTGGCGATTATATGGGCGAGCATTGGCTCGCGACGTTCGCGCTGCTCGCGCTCATCTGATGGGCAGCCCGATGGGTGAGATGCTGCCTCCGGCAGCGGCAACGACTCACGAGGACCCAACTCGCACCACAGCTCTCACCGCTCTGTGTGTAGCAGTCGTCGCCATAGCGATTGGCTACGGTGCGGCATTCAACCCAGGCGGGACGCCCGCATGGGGGCCATGGCTTCTCGCTTTGGGAATTCCTATTTCACTCGGCGCTATCATGATCCTGGGTGCGGCGCGCGGGCAAAAGGGAATCGGCAGGCTCAAGCTCCCGTTTCTGTTTGTAGTCGCGGTGCTTGCGATCGGCTTTGGTGCTGCGCTCGCGCTCCCGGCAACCGAGAGTCAGCTGAGCAGGCTATGGCTGGGACTGCCGGCACGGGCGGCCGTGGTGATCTATGGTATTGGGCTTCTTCCTATAGTAGTGCTGCCGATTGCCTATGCGCTCACTTTCGAGACGCAGACATTGACTGCGGAAGACGTGGAGCGTGTACGCGCGATGGGTCAGGAGTACAGAGAGCGTGCGTCTCCAGCGATTGATGCATCTACTCGAGAGCCGTCCGCGTGACGCGGCTCCAAACGCAGACAGCTTTTCTCCAGGTCGCGTTGCCGAGTGCGGCCCAGCCTGCTGTCATCGCGGTAGGAATACTCTATTTCGCGGTGGTAGTCGCGATCAGTGTGTGGGCCGCGCGTAGAACGCGGACCGCCAGCGATTTCTTTGTTGCGGGAAAAGGAATCGGCCTGGTGGCGCTCACCGTCGCATCCGTATCGGTGTCCGTTTCGGGATTTGCTTTCATCGGCGGGCCCGGCTTCATCTACGCTGTCGGGCTCGGCGCCATGTACATAGTTCTTCCCGCAGCGGTTACCAATGTCATGGGAGCGTGGGTGCTTGCCAAGCGGATGCGCCTCCTTGGTGAGGCGCGAAATCTCATTACCATCCCCGACGCAATCGGGGCGCGCTACCGGTCACCAGCTGCCCAGGGGCTCGCAGCTGTAGCAATGCTCGTCGGAATCGTCGGGTATATGGCAACCAACGCACTCGCTATGGGCGTCGTCATCAATTCGATCTTCGGCGTCGGACTCGGCTGGGGCATCTGGATCGGAATGGGAGTGACACTCGCGTACTCGGCGTCAGGCGGCATTCTCGCTGGGATTTACAACGATGTCTTTCAGGGAACACTGATGGCGGTAGCCTCAGTCCTCGTATTCCTGTTCGTGCTGGGGTACGGCGGTGGACTTGGGGACATCTCACGCACAATTCTCGCGCACGATCCGACATTCCTCGGACCCTGGGGCAAACTGACGCCGCTCGCCGCACTGTCCTTTTTCTTCGTCTTCTCGATGGGATCGCTGGGCCAGCCACAGGCTGTGCACAAGTATTACATGCTTCGCGATCCTCTTCAGCTGAAATGGTACCCGTTGCTCAAGACGTTAGGACTAGTGCTGGTGCTCCTTCTGTATTTCAGTGTCGGCGTCGGCGTGAAAGCATTCGTGCTCGATGGCCGATTGCCTGCTCTCGCAAGCCCGGATCAGGCAACTCCCAGTCTCCTGCTCCATGTCACTCCAATCATTCTCGCCGCGCTGGTATTTTCGGGAGTGGCAGCAGCAACGATGAGCGCGGCGAACTCTTTCATCAATATCGGTGCGGCCATCGTTACTCATGACCTCCCGATCGCGTTTGGGAGACGCGTAAGCAACGAGTTGAAATGGGGCAGGGCGATAACGGTGCTGATCGCGATCGCCGCGGCGATTACCGCACAGCGCTCGGGAACCATGGTCGCGTTTCTCGGAATTTTCGGTTGGGGGTTGTTTGCGTCGACGCTGGTCCCAGCGTTGGCAGTAGGACTGAACTGGCAAGGTGCGACGCGTGCGGGAGCGATTGCTTCAATGGCGACGGGGCTAGCCGTGACGCTCGCACTGGAGACCGCTGCGTACCGAAAGGTCTTCACATTTCCGGCGGGCGTGACCGCATCAGCTGTCGCAATGGTCGCGTCGTTCCTGGTTTTCTTCTTCGTATCGTGGGTGACACGGCGGGAGGCGCCATTCCAGCTCGACCCGGATGTGCAGCTGGTGATGGAGCTATGACGCCGAGCTGATCACTCGGTTGCGGAGTGTCTCTCCTGCTGTCCGTCGACGACGCGTACGCTTTTGATGTTCACGAATTCACGGATGCCAAATTCTCCAAGCTCCCGACCGAACCCTGAATTCTTGACGCCACCGAAAGGAAGTCGTGGATCGGATGCCACCATGCCGTTGATGAAGAGCATCCCTGACTCGATCTCGGCGACGAACGTGTCGCGCTCAGCGGAGTCACGTGTCCAGGCAGATGCGCCGAGGCCGAAGCTCGTTCCGTTGGCGATGCGGATGGCGTCAGTGAGATCCTTTGCTCTGAACACGGATGCAACCGGGCCGAACAATTCCTCTCGCGCCGCGGGTGCGTTTGCGGGAATGTCGGCCAGCACAGTCGGAGCGTAGAAAAACCCGTCGCCTTCGAGCTTCTTGCCGCCCGTGAGAAGCTTCGCTCGCGCGGCAACGGACGCCTTCACCTGTTTGTCCAGGCCATCGCGAATTGCCCCCGTCGCGAGCGGGCCGAGCTGTGTCTTTTCATCCATCGGATCTCCTACCCGGATGGCGGACACTCCTGCCACGAATCGCTTCAGAAACTCGTCGTAGATCTTTTCGTGGATGATGAATCTCTTCGCGGCGATGCAGGACTGCCCGTTGTTGATCATCCTGGCTGTGACGGCAGTGGATACTGCCTGTTCCATTTCTGCACTTGGCATCACGATGAAAGGGTCACTCCCGCCCAGCTCCATGACCGACTTCTTCAGATTCTTTCCCGCGATGCCGGCGACGGATCGCCCGGCTCCTTCACTGCCTGTCAACGTAACGGCGGCAACTCGCTCGTCAGCAACGATTCCTTCGAT
Organism: Gemmatimonadaceae bacterium; assembly: GCA_034666285.1. Classification (GTDB taxonomy): domain Bacteria; phylum Gemmatimonadota; class Gemmatimonadetes; order Gemmatimonadales; family Gemmatimonadaceae; genus UBA4720. The sequence continues at coordinate 6,152 of JAXDME010000158.1, forward strand.
CAGATCAGATCCGATCAGGAGCGTCTGAAAAACTCCGTCCGCAAATCCGGCGCGACGAAAAACATCAGCGATCGCCAATGCGCACTGCGGAACGTTCGATGCGTGCTTGAGAACGCCACAATTGCCAGCCATCAATGCCGGTGCGGCGAAACGGAATACCTGCCAGAACGGGAAATTCCATGGCATGATCGCGAGGACCACACCGATCGACTGGAAAGCAACCCAGCTTCTGCCACCTTCCATTTCCACGGGCTGGTCGGCCAGAAAGCGCTCGGCGTTCTTCGCGTAGTACCGACATGCTGTCGCGCACTTTTTGGCTTCGGCTATGGCGGCTCCAATGGGTTTGCCCATCTCGAGCGTCATGAGCCGCCCAAGGTCATGACATTCGGCGTCAAGAATCGTGGCCGCTTTTTCCATTCGCTGCGCACGGTCGCTAAAGGGGCTGCGGCGGTGCACCCTGTACGCGGCGACCGCCCGATCGAGATGCTCGCCCACCCGAGCGTTGGATAACGGCTCGAAGGTGCGAACCGTTTTTCCGGTTGCCGGATTGACCGTTGCGATTGACATGAGGCTACCTCGCTCTGCGAAGGTCGCGCTGGGCGATCTTGAGCACGGGTCGTTTCGGGTCGCTCAAGTCCATCTCCTGCCAGGGTACCTCATAGACCGAATCAACATGTCGGGCGCGCAAAAGCTTGCCGATTGGCCGCACCAGCGTTCTCGCCGACAATCGGTCGATGAGCGCCGAGACACCGATGAGATAAGCCTCGACGAGCAGCGTGTTCTCCTCGCGTGCCACGCGAATCTCTTCTATGCGTCCGACCTTTCTGCCATCGACATCGTGCACTTTTGTGCCCACGAGGAGCTGAACCTCAATATCCATCGTCGGCCTCTTCGGATCCACTTCCGGGGATGCGTTCGATGATGTGACGCGCGATCCAGATCTCCCAGTCGATCGCGCCGGTGTCCTTGGCCTCGACATCGAGTTTGATGTCACGGCCGACGGCTTTAACGCGAGACCACGGAATCCGAACCTGTTCTCGCCGCCTTGGTCCCCACACCAGAGCCAGGCGCTTCGCGAGGCGAGCAAAGGCAGGGTGCACCCGGCCCCATGGCGCAGCACCACCAACTTCGATGTGCGTTATGCGGGGCTGTGAGCTCTTTCCAACGTGCATCACGAGACCGTCGACCCGTCCCATCGGCTCCTCTTCGTAGTCCAATAGCTCCTTGTCGAGAACATCGCGCACAAGATTCATCTCAACCTCCCATGATTTCCAGCGGGATCGAAATCACCGCAAGAACGAACGAAATCAACACGATGATGGCGACCACAGTATTGCTCACCCAGCCATTGCGGTGTTCCCCGAGATAGATCGGGTCATTCATGAGGAACAGGAACGGCACGATCGCCAAGGGTAGAGTCGCCGAAGTGAGCGCCATCGAAATGATGGTGACCTTGATCGGATCCACTCCGAAAAGCAGAGGAACCGCGGCGAGCATGATGATGATCGTGTAGGTGAAGCAGAAACGCGCGTCACGTGACGGAGTGAGATCTTCGCTCCAGTTCCAGCCGAACCCCTGGGCAAAGAAGTAAGCGATTGCGAGCGAGATCTCGAGCGCAGCGCCAAGGCACGCGAACAGCATCGAGGTCGCGAAGAGGAAGAATCCCCATTTGGGGAGTGCCGGCGTCAGGAGAAGAGAGGCCTGTTCGAACTTCTGGATATCGATGCCCTTCGGGTGAAACACGAGAGCGGCCACGATCAGGACTGCCATCGATAGGAAGCCGCCGAGACTCATGCCGAACGTCGCGATAACCCGATTGATCGGGACGTAGGTTTCGTCCCACTCGTCTTCGATCGCGCCCGATGAGTAGAAGTACATCAGATACGGCGAGATCGACGCACCGAGAATGCTTACTGCGACGAACCAGTATTTTGCTTTCTGATCGGCGGGAAAGGAGGGCACCAACCCATGTGCTGCGCCGCCCCAATCAGGATGCAGCTTCACGGCCGCAACGACGAAGGAGATCGTGACGAGCCCAAGCATGGACGCTCCATTCTCGATGAGACTGAACGTCCCCTTCCACATCAGAATCCAGACGGCGAACGAGACCGGAACCGCCCACCATGGGAAGCCTATCCCGGTGAGGATTTGAAGAGACAGCCCAATCCCGCCCAACTCCGCAACCAGAACGAGGAACGCAACGAGAACAATTCCGATTAGCACGACAAAGAAAAAAGGAAATCCGAACCGTCCTCGCATTGCCTCAACTACCGTATGCTTGCTCACGGCGGCGAGCCGGCCCGACATCTCCACGAGGAAGATGAGACAGATCGTTCCGAGCAGGATCGCCCAGAGCAGCTTATATCCAAATGAGGCCCCGGCCTGAGCGGCTGTCGTGACCGATCCGATCTCGAGAAATCCTCCCACGCTCGTGACGATGCCGAGCGTGATCTGAAGCACCTTCTTCATTGCCGGGACTCGATGCTGTCGGAGAGCTGTTTCACGACTTTCTGGTCGGCGCGAAGCGAGTCGAGGCGACGCCCAAACTCGGGTGCGTCCTTGGCTTCAATCAAGCGAGCCATCTGGGCCACTTCCCCGCGACTTCTGGTGAGAACGCTGTCCAGGCTTGCCGAATCGACCGAGTGTGGCGGGGCTTTGAGAAGATCACTGGAGATCTGAAGCAGAGTTTCGTGGGACAGCTCCAGGGTCTGCCGGCTGTATTTGTCAGGCGTGGAATGGCGGAGCCAGCCATCGCCAACCATTTCCGCGGTGGCAAGCCAGGATTGAATGGAGTCCATTTGCTCCGCGGGCGTCGGAGACTTGCACGCGGCAATGCCAAGAACAGAGATGACGAGGAACCCTTTCAAGCGCATCTGATTTACATTGTTGTCCTATGCCAAAACCCCGATTCAGCGTGCTGCTCCTTTCACTTTTCGTGCTCAGCAGTTTCGACACGGCGTGCGGCCAAACGTCTGTTAGTTCCGTACAAAACTTGATGCCGCCACCGCCGATTCGGCGCGAATTCAGAGCGGCCTGGATAGCATCAGTCGAGAACATTGACTGGCCATCGGAACCAGGGTTGTCGACGCGACAACAGCAGCAGGAATTGCTCGAGATGCTCGATCGGGCGGTACAGCTCAGACTAAACGCCGTGATCTTGCAAGTCAGGCCGGCCGCCGACGCGCTCTACGCCTCGCCATACGAGCCGTGGTCGGAGTACCTCACGGGCAAGATGGGACGCGCACCGAGCCCGTACTATGATCCGCTCGAATTCGCGGTGAATGAAGCGCACCGGCGTGGACTGGAGCTGCACGCGTGGTTCAATCCGTATCGTGCGCGTCATCCGTCCGCGCGATCCGCTCCATCGGCGGACCACATCAGCGTAACGCACCCCGAGTTTGTGAAGCGATACGGCAGCAATCTGTGGATGGACCCGGGCGAGCCGGCTGTTCGTCAGCAAACGATTCGGGTGGTGCTCGATGTGGTCAAGCGCTATGACATCGACGGTGTTCACATCGATGACTACTTCTACCCGTACAAGGAGAAGGACAGGCGCGGCAACAACATCGAGTTCCCTGACGGGCCGAGCTGGCGACGGTACCAAGCTTCGGGCGGATCGCTGGCGAAAGACGACTGGCGGCGAGCAAACGTCGATAGCCTGATTCATCAGGTATATGTCGGAATCAAGGCAAGCAAGCCGTGGGTGAAATTCGGAATCAGTCCATTCGGTGTGTGGCGTCCCGGATACCCGTCGATAACAGCGGGCAAATTCGATTCATACGCCGAGCTGTATGGGGATTCGCGGAAGTGGGTCTTGAATGGCTGGGCGGACTACTTCACACCGCAGCTCTACTGGCCTATCGACCGTCCAGATCTGAGCTATCCGGTCTTGTTGCAATGGTGGGTCGAGCAGAACGCCAGGGGCCGGCATATATGGCCGGGCAATTACGTCGACAAGGTGACGGGCACCCCATCCGGCTGGCTCGCCGAGGAGATGCTCAACCAGATCGCGCTTACTCGCGCTCAGCCCGGAGCGACCGGCAACGTTTATTTCAGCATGCGCACTCTGATGGGGAACGGCGACAATCTACCGCAGAAGCTCATGTCAGGACCCTACGCGAACAAGACGCTCGTCCCCGCGTCTCCCTGGTTGGACAGCATTCCTCCGCTTTCTCCAGTGGTGCGCGTGGGAAGAGATGCGATATCGCTCGCGAACACAATCTCTCTGCAGCCTCAGGGAGCTGAGCCAACATGGCTATGGCTGGTTCGCACCCGCGTCGGCACCGACTGGACCACCGAAGTCGTTCCGGGACTGCAAAGATTTTATACTCTGCCCCGGCTCGCGGGTGGCGTGTACGCTGATGCCGTCAGCGTGTCCGCGGTAGACCGAAGTGGAAACGAGAGCGTGCCGGTCGTCACGGCGTTGACGCCAAACGCTCCGCGCTGAGCAATACGCTCAGCGCGGAACGATCGACTTTGGTTAGTTGACGTTGAACTGCTTCGTCATTCCGTGCACGTAGTGGGGCTTTCCATCTTTTGCGTCGGGGATAAAGCAGACGAACGCATAGTTTCCCGGCGCGAAATCGGCTGAAAATACTTGCGACATACCTGGTTCGATCGCGGCGATCCCGCCGATCGGCTTGGCAGGAGGTGGCCCCTTCATGTTGCCGATCCATGCCACGAAGTCTTCCACAGTCTTGCCTGGTGCGAGCTGAACCAGCTCGACCTCGTGGGCCTGTGGACCGGTGTTGTGAACTCTTATCGTGTGAGCTCCAGGCCGAACGTGCGACGAGAGCTTGAAGTTGTAATCGAATAGCGATGTCGTAATATCCGCCTTAGGCGTTGCTGCACTGGCACCTTTGGCCGGAACGACAGTGAGTGCGCGGATCATGCCCTTCGTGAAATGAGGCGGACCCCCGATGTCGACGAAGCAGATGATCGCGTAGTTCCCAGGCGCCAGCGTGAGTGTCGCATTGGACTCGGTGCCCGGTGCGGGCGCGTTGGGACCGCCGAGCATTTTGATCCATGCGGGCGGCGGACCTGGATTCGCTAACGCGGCGCTAAGATCGTCAAACGTCTTGCCGCTGGTGAGCTTCAGGATCTGCATATGGTGAATCGACGGTCCCTTGTTCACAAATCTGAACTCGGTGACTCCGGCCGGAATAGTTTCTGGCGCGTCGAACTTGAAATCCGCGCCGGTGACGGTGACGACGCGAACTTTCGCAGCCGGCAGTGAAACGACGCTGTTAACCACTGGTGCAACATCTGGACGCACCGCATGGCTCTTCGCCCCCAATGTTGCCACAGTTAATGAAACCGCAATGAGACCGACGACGGTCACTGAAGCCACAAAATCATCCTCGCTTGAAAGGTTTCTGCTGCTGAGTGGCCCCATTTTAACGCACTATCGATCTTCGCGCTTGAGCGATATCGAGTTGATACAATAGCGCTGGTGGGTTGGCCCGGGTCCGTCGTCGAAGACGTGTCCAAGGTGCGCATCGCATTTTGCGCACATGACTTCCGTCCTTTTCATGAAGAGAGTCGAGTCCGATTCGGTGCGAACATTTTCCTCCTTGACGGGCTGCGTAAAGCTCGGCCAGCCCGTGCCGGAGTCGAACTTCGCGTCCGAATCGAAAAGCGGCGTGCCGCAGCAGACGCACGCGTAAGTGCCGGGCTCCTTGGCGTCGTGATATTCGCCAGTGAAGGCGCGCTCCGTACCCTTTTTTCGCGCGACGCGATACTGCTCCGGCGTGAGCTCCTTACGCCACTCTTCGTCGGTCTTCCTGTCGTTGTCGCTCATCCGCTCGCCCTCTGATGGATCAACAATTGGGATTTCACGGTAGACGCATCCGCGGTCGCGGCACCCAATGCCGTATTGTCAAAGATACACCAGGTTGAAATTCCCAGATCCGCTTTTGCCGCCATGACGCCGGTGATGCGCTCGAGCTCCTCGAGCGGATACGCGGAATAATATATTCGTGGAGATCCGTGCAGTCTCAGGTACACCAGCCCATTGTAGCCGGCTGGCTCCGCAGCGGCGGGAACCCGAGCGGGATCCGCGGCCACGCGAGCGATTCGGTGCTCTATCAGCATCGATTCGACTTCCGGCGCAAACCATGTTTCGTGCCTGGGCTCGAAGACGAGGTCGCCGTCGAAACGGTCTCGCAGCTCCCGGAAGAAGCTCGAGGCAACTTCTCTCTCAAAAGCCAGGCTTGGCGGAAGCTGCACGAGTATGGGACCTCGCTTGACGCCCAGCCCCGCAGTCTCAGCGAGAAACCGATCAACGTTTTGACCCGAGTCAACGAGCCGCGCCTCGTGGGTGACAGCTTTGGGCAACTTGACGGCAAAGCGAAAATCGTCTGGCACCGACGCAGCCCAGCGCTCGTAGGTGGTGAATCGGTGCGGCCGGTAAAAGCAGGAGTTGATCTCGACGGCGTTGAAGACACTCGCATACCGCTGGAGATGGGTGCCCGTTTGCGAGAATTTGTCCGCATGCTCCCGTCGAATACTCCATCCGGCAACGCCCAGGTGAATCTCGAGGGCCAGTGACTCGTGTGGATTATCCGTGTGCAGCATCCTACCTTCTGCCCATAGCGTAGATCGACGTTCGGGTAATTACGCACTGGTCGCGCCAGCACGTCAGGCGGCAGAGGGATCCAGGTGCCACCACAAGCACGACAAACGAAGTCCGCGCTGCTGGCGGCTATCACCCTCGCGGCGTGCTTCCATGCACCGAGCGCGCTCCATCCGGTGCGCCACATCGACTATTGGGAGGCGATCGCTGACCTCCATCCTGATGAAGCCGTCGAGGCCGCCGCAACACCCTCCGAGAAGGCGTTCGCTCAATCTCTGCGGAGTCTGATGGGAGGCGATCTGGACTCCGCTGAGAAAGGATTCGGCCAGCTGCGCCGTACAGCGACCGACTCGACCATTCGCAATGGCTCGCGAGTGATTTATACGGCCACACTTCAATATCAGGAAAAATGGGGGGCCCTGGCCGCGCTGAGGAGCGAGGCATCCGAACCCAAGGTCGATCGAAGTGATCGCGCGAGCATCGAGCGATGGGCGGCCGCATTCAGGAACGTTCCGGAAAAATCACTCACATTCAGCGCGCAATCAGCACTCCTCCCCATGTCCGTCTCGGCGGTCGGTACCCCGCTGATTCCGGTTAGAATCGCCGGCAAGTCGTACAACTTCTGGCTGGACACCGGCTCGAGTATGACGATGCTGGCGTCTGATGTCGCCCAGGACCTGGGCATCGTTCCTCTGGTTCCGGACACACTGCAGATCGTGACCAGCACGGGAAGAGTGAGCGCGAATCCGTCGCTCATTCCGGAGATGCAGATCGGCCAGGTCGTAGTACGCAACGCGCCGACGATGATCGTTACTGAATCAATGATGCAAATCAGCGAGGCGAGGCCCGTCGATCCGAGAACGCGAATGAAGCTCGATGGCATCATCGGGTTCGACATCATCCGACAGCTCGACATCGAAGTGGATTATGGCGAGGGCACGCTCCGACTGCGGAATCCTGCAACTTCGCGGCACCTGTCCGATCGCAACATGTTCTGGGTTGGCCTTCCGGTGGTGCGAATCACCAGCGCCGATGGTATCCCGCTGCACTTCGGACTGGATACGGGCGCGCAACTGACGTTCGTCACCGAGACGTTGCTCGACAAGCTGCAGCTCGAGGCGACGAGGACAGAGAGCCGGCGTGTAGGCGGGCTGGGCGGTGAGATCTCTTTGCGCGCGCCGGTGCTGCCGGACCTCCGAGTCTTGGTGCGGGGGTTCCCGATATTGTTCAAGGGAGCGGTGGTGCGCGCGCCAGTCTATCAGGTTCTGGCATCGCTGGACGGCGTCCTCGGTGGCGACATCTGGAACAGCGGCGTCGTCAGGATCGATATGACCAATGGCATCTTCGCCGTGAATCGACCGAAGACCAATTTCTGAGTTTCGGAGAGGAGTAACACTGGTTAGGTTATTAGCTAACATGGCAACCGACCGACCATTTCCACTCACGTTTGCGGTAACGCCCCGGTTCGACGTGTTCTACGCGCTGTACGCGCTTACCCATAATGCGCCGTCGGTACTGGAAGATTGGAAAATGCGAGCGATCGCTCGTCTGCCCCGTGATTTTGATCGCGTTGCCAAGCGGGTCGCACCGGTGCCGCTGTTCTGGCCACTGCTCGCCGACTCTCTCCAGCGAACACCGGGCGAGCTGACCTTCGACGAGATTGTCTCCACTCTTCGCGACCTACCCGTCGAGGACATCCAGTCTGACATCCTCTCCGGAATCTTTCAGGATACCGCAATCGTCCAGGCGCTGGTTGCCGGAAAGAAGACTATTCGCCAGGTCGTTGGCAGTGGGAAAGGGGACGGCACGGGGTTGCTGAGGCACTTCGGATTGCACCCTTACAACACGAACTCCGACGCGGCGAAGGCGATGACCATGCTGGTCTCGAACCCAGAAGCTTTTCGAGACGAGCTCGCACTCGTGCTCGAGCGATTCTGGCAGACCGGATTCCGAAGGGACTGGTCGGCACTCGAACCGGAAATGCGTGCGGAATCATTTCGACTTAGGGAACTGGAAGAAGAAGCTCCACTCCTCGAGCTGGCCAATGAGCTCAAGCTTCCGGTTGGTTTAGACGCAAAGGCGCGCGAGATTCGTCCGAAAAGTGGGCCACCCATCTCCTACGATCGCGTCGATCGCTGCATCATCATCCCGTCCGCGTTCAACACACGCCGCTGGTGGGCGAAATACGAAAGCAGGAGCGGTCGTGTAAGTCTCTATTTTCCTATCGTGCGCGACACCGCTGCTGCCAACCGCATTGCGGTCGATGCATGGGATGCGCGCAGCACCGCCGTGCCTTCGGACATAAACGCCGAGTCGGTGTTCCGGGCCCTCGGCGACACGACCCGCTACGCTATCGCGTCAATCCTCGCGCGAACGCCGACGACATCGGCGGAGCTGTCGCGCAGTCTCCGGGTGTCGAAACCGACGATCACCCACCATGTGCAGGCACTCCGCGCCGCGGGACTGATCTCCGAGACGTCGGGCAACGGATCAACCAGGCTTTCGCTTAGCAGAGCAACCGTGGCTGCAGTTTCCGAAGCTGCTGTGGAGCAGCTGTTCTCTTCGACGGGCGACTTGTCTCTGCTTACGACCAGAAAACGTCGAACGAGCTAACGCGCTCCAGAAAGGCAGCCGACGGGATCACCGAACAAATACCGCTCGGTTAAGACTATCGGAACCCGCCTAACTCCCACAAAAAAAGATTTGTAACCAACTAAACCCTTTTGTCGTACGGTGGGTCTAAGATATAGAAGCCTGGATTTCTCTCCAGCCCCGAATGTGCTACTGGCTGAGCTTGTAGGACGGGTGGGCCACCAGTAGCCAGCCCCGTGTCCGAAAGGATGCGGGGTTTTTCGCATCCGGTTGCCCACTTTCAGCGCTGTCTCACGAACTATAGGTTTGCGGTTCTCACGAGAACGCGGAAGAGGCAGCGATGGCGGCGGTATTCGAAAAGAAAGTGCTCGAGGGAAAAATTGCCCTCATCACCGGTGGCGGGAGCGGAATCAATCTCTCCATTGCGAAGAGATTCGCCGAGTACGGAGCCAGGGTTGCGCTCATTGGCCGCACTGCGGAGAAGCTGGATGCTGCCGCTAACGAGATTCGCGAAGCGGGGGGTGTTGCATCGGGTCATCCCGCCGATGTGCGTGATTACGACGCACTTGCCGGGGCTATCAAGTCCGCGCGTGACGCACATACCGAAATAGATCTCGTCGTATGTGGCGCTGCAGGAAACTTTCCCGCGCCGGCGCTCGGCATGTCCGCGAACGCGTTCAAATCGGTGGTCGACATCGATCTGCTCGGCACGTTCAACACTTGCAGGGCGGTGTTCGAGCATCTGAGGCGTCCAGGAGCTTCCATCATCAACATATCGGCGATGCAGGCTTTCACTCCAATGCCAATGCAGTCCCACGTCTGTGCGGCGAAGGCTGGAGTGGACATGCTGACGAAGTGTCTCGCCATCGAATGGGGACCGGAGGGTGTGCGAGTGAACTCGATTGCTCCGGGTGCAGTCGACGATACCGAAGGGATGCGCCGGCTCGCGCCAACGCCGGAGATCCGTAAGCAGTTCACTCGAACCGTTCCGCTCCAGCGCTTTGCCACCAAGGACGAGATAGCAGATCTCGCGCTCTTTCTCTCCAGCGATGCCGCGAGGTTCATCACGGGTGCCATCGTCGTGTGCGATGGTGGTCAGTCTCTCGCCGGACTCGGCGTCAACATGACGGCCGCGATGCGCCCACGCGCATGACCGATATCCGGCGTGTCGCGATTTTCTGCGGGTCGAATCCTGGTGTGCGTCCGGATTACGTGCAGGCAGCGCGTTCGCTTGGCAAGCTGCTCGCTCAGCGCGGGATAGGAGTCGTGTATGGAGGCTCCAATGTCGGACTGATGGCAGCGCTTGCGGATGAAATGCAGGACGAGCTCGGTGACATCATAGGTGTGATTCCGCGAATGCTCGTGGAGCGCGAGGTGGCAAACACCGCGCTCAGCGATCTTCGCATAGTGGACTCAATGCATGAGAGAAAGGCGATGATGGCGGAGCTGGCGGATGGGTTCATCGCGCTGCCTGGCGGAATTGGCACGCTCGAGGAATTCTTCGAGATCTGGACGTGGGGCCAGCTCGGCATGCACTCGAAACCGTGCGGCCTGCTCAATGTCGCCGGCTATTTCGATCCGCTGCTGGAGTTTCTCGATCATGCGGTCGCGGAAAAGTTTGTTCGTGACGTGCACCGGCGCATGGTGGCAGTAGAGAGCGATCCCGCTACGCTTCTCGCTCGATTCGAGTCTTATGAGCCGCCTCGTGTAGTGAAGTGGATCAACGCCGGTACGATCTAGCAGCGTCTCAGCTCCAGGTGAGCTCGTCAATCGAGCGCGGCCAATCCTGTTTCAATAGGCGAGATAGCGCGCGATCGGCGAGGAGCTTTCCGTCGGTCTGGCAGCGCGGGCAGTAGTTCGTCTCGTTGTCGGCGTATCGGATTCGCTGAACCGGCGTCCCACACACCGGGCACGGTTTCCCGAATTTTCCGTGCACGGCCATCTCCTCGCGAAACGCCGTCACTTTTGCGGGGAAGTCTCCCTTGGATTCTTTGAGTAAGCGGTCGGTCCATTCGGTCAGTGTCGCCCGTGTGGCGTCGAAGAGGCGCTGGATCTCTTCGTCGGTCAGCCGCCTGGTGTGCTTCACGGGTGACAATTTTGCGCGGTGGAGAATCTCGTCCGAGTATGCGTTTCCGATTCCACTGAAGAGTTTCGGATCGGTAAGAGATCTTTTCAGAGTGTGGTTCTCGCGGATCAACCCCTCCGTGAATTCCGCGAGATCGGACTCGAGGACTTCCAATCCGCCTCGCTCGAATTGTTCGAGCGATTGCTCTCCCCGCACGAGCCAGAGCGAAGCGCGACGCTTTGACCCGGCTTCGGTGAGGATCAGAGTGCCATTCGTGAAATCGAAGGCGGCGAGTCCGATCTTGGCCGGGACTTTGCCGCCCGCCGGAACCCAGCGTAGTCGCCCGGCGATCATGAGATGAATGACCAGAAACAAATCGTCCTCCAACTCGACGACGATTCGCTTTCCCATTCGCCGTACCCCGAGTACTCGCTTTCCCTGGGCTGCGCTGATTGGAGGATCCACCGAGCGCAAAAGGAATGGTTTCGGAATGCGTGTCCGTTCGAGGGTCTCGCCGACGATTCGCGATTCGAGCGCTTTCAGGTAAACGGTTATGTCAGGAAGCTCGGGCATCTCTTACCCTGTGAACCGCTAACGGCCGCTGGACTTTCGGGGAGCCGCAACGAATGCTCTGTGAAATCGGCCTGTCTTCGACTCAAATGTGATTGGCCGCAAGCACACGCGCAAAGTATTCGCGAGCTATCGCGAGATGTGGTTCTCCGATATAGTCCGTGCCCAATCGCTCGGCGCCCTTTAGCCCGATGTCGATCAAGCGCGGTAGAACTTTAGCAATCCGCGGGTCAGCAATACCGAGCTGGCCAGCGCGCTCGAGCAACCGCTCGCTCGGCGCCCCGAGCAATTTGGTCACTGCCCTAGAGCTCTCATCGTCGTAGACGATGCCCGCAACGAATACGACAGGGGCGGCGATCTGCCCGTTATTGATTGCGTCTGCGGACCGGATCTCGAAGAACTCCTTTGGCCGCACCTCGGGGAAGAGCGTCGACAGATGAAATAGCCAATCCTCTTCGGTCAAGCTTTCGACGCGCATCCACTCCCGAAACGTGAGCCAGGGTCTTTCCCCGTCGCTGCTTCGCATCGCTTTCGCACCGAGTGCGAACGCGAAATAACGCACAGCCGGCTCGGTTGCGTCGCACGGCAGTCCGGTGCGTGAGTTGTCGAGCGTGCGCCAGAGATGCGCACGGAAGCTCGCGTGCTCGGTTGGGGCGCCGGCGTAGTTCCGAGAGTTGGCGAACAGCGCTACCAGATACGGTGCAAGCGCGTTTAGAAGAGTCCACCGTTTTCGCGGCTCGTGTCCGCGCTCGAGATTTATTTGTATCGCCGCGGTCTGTCGCATCATGCGTATGCCAGATGGACCGATCGAGTCGAGGTAGCGGGTCATCCTGGCGTAGCGATCGCGGTGCAGCTGCAATGGCACCGCATCGATACCGTTGTACGGATCCACGCCGAACGTAAGGAGGTCGATGGCCGCAGCCGCCATGTTCTCTTGAATCCTCTCAGCCAGCGCGCGCGTTGCCTCAATGACCGAGGAAGCGGTCGCGTGCGGGGCGCTGCTGATCTCGATCTGGCCGCCAGGCTCGAACGAAATGGTCGTTCCGTCGGTGAGCTTCCAGGACGGCGGATCGTTCTCAACAGATAGCTCTCCCCAGCCTTCACTTTTTCCGAGTCGCGAGAGAATACTTGAGGTGGATGGTTCTCCATTCTTGCGTGGCAGCGCCGGCAACCGCGTCGACGCGTGGACGGGGATGAGCTCGATCTCCACGCCCACTGCGTGCGGAGTTTTCGAGTTTAAAGGTGAGAACAAGCGCTGTCGGACGTCCTCCAACAGCTGCGCCTCTGAAAGGCTCACAATGCCTGGTCAGCTCTCCGCGCGAGCGAGTGCGAGGGCGAAAGCTCCGTCGTCTGCCGGCATCCACTTCTCCATCGCTAATCCGGATGCCTTCAGGATATCCTCGAGTGCCGCCCGATCGTACTTGTAGCTCAGCTCTGTGCGGATCGTCTCCCCTTCCCGGAAGCTGACCTCTCCGATCTCGGGAATGATCACATTCTGCGCCTTGCGCGCCACCAGGTGCATCTCGATCCGACGATGGTCGTTGCTATAAAATGCGCGGTGCTTGAAATCCTTCACCGAGAAATCCGCGCCGAGCTCGCGATTCAGTCTCTCGAGAAGGTTGAGATTGAATGCCGCGGTGACGCCACGCGAATCGTTGTAAGCGCGATTGATTGTCACCGGATCCTTCACGAGATCGGCGCCGAGGAGGAATCGATCGGATGGCCCCATGGCTCGGGCAATGTGAGATAGAAGGCGCACCGCTTCCTCGCGCGGAAAGTTGCCGATAGTGCTTCCCAGGAAGGCCACCAGAGTCGGACTTGCCACCGGAGGAAGCGCGAAGGGCTCGGTGATATCGGAGACAACCGGCGTGATCCGAACAGTGGAGTAGTCCGCCTGCATCTGCAGGGCTGTCGCCTCCAGAAACTCCTTGCTCACATCGATCGGCACGTAGCACTCGGCGCAACCGCTTTCGCGCATAGCGTCGAGAATGATCCGCGTCTTTGTCGCGCTGCCGGCACCGAGCTCAACGAGCGAGCACGGGCGAACCGACGCCACAACCTCGGGGATCTTTTTCTCCAGCAGCAGCCGTTCAGCGCGCGTGAGATAATACTCCGGAAGCTGGGTGATCTCTTCGAACAGCTCGGACCCCCGCTCGTCGTAGAAATATTTCGGAGAAAGTTGCTTCGGCATGGTGGTCAGACCTTGCCGAACGTCGCGAAGCATCTGTTGTCGGGAACGGTGAACGGTGTATGGCGGCGTCTCGCCGACGAGATCAGCGGAGTGTTTGGTTTTCATGGGTCCTGTACGCAACGGAATCCGCTGAAAATCTGCCGCCTGATTGGATAATCCCAGTTGCGAAAGGTGCTGCGGATTGCGCCTGGCCTGGTCGCCCACGACCCGCCGCGCAATACCTTGTAGTCAGACCCGAAGAATTCCTCGGAGTATTCCTTGTACGGGAAGCTCCGAAATCCGGGATAGCCGTTGAAGTCGGTCGACGTCCACTCCCACACATCTCCAATCATCCCGTAACAACCAATCGGGGACACTCCGCCGTCGTAAGTGCCCACGGGAGCGACATCGAACGAAAGCTGATCGATATTCGCGTTCATCGAGCTGGGGTCGGACTCGCCCCAGGGAAATCTTCGAGCGCTCTGTGTGGAAGGATCCCACGACGCGGCCGCTTCCCACTCGAATTCCGTGGGGAGACGCTTTGCATCCCATTTTGCAAATGCCTCGGCCTCGAAGTAGCAAACGTGGCAGACAGGGCGCGTCGCATCGACCGGCCGGGTGACATTCATCGACCTGTCGATCCATCCCTCACCATCGCGCCTCCAGTATTTCGGAGCGACAGCGCCGGATTCGTCGAGCCACCTGCGGCCGGCATCCGACCAGAGGTCGGCACGCTGGTATCCCTTGTCGGCGATGAAATCGAGGTAACGGCCGTTCGTCACCGGATTGCGATCGATGAGAAAAGGCTCGAGCTCCTTCTCATGCATGGGGCGTTCGTTGTCGTAAGCCGCTCTTCGATCGCTCGTGCCGATGGTGACGTGACCTCCGGGAAAGGCAACTGTTCCGCCCGGGCTGAGCGGACGTCGCGGGAACGTTATCGAGAGAGGCGGACTGTATGGCTCGCCTTTCTTGAGCTGCAACGTCTGGAGAATGGTCTCATTGTGCTGGTACTCGTGCTGAAGGACCATGTTGTAGACGTATCCGCCCTCGAGAAGGGGGTTGTCGTCGTTCCACTCGAGCCGATCGAGGCGGTCGAAAACCCTTTCGCGTATCTCGGCCAATCGCCCCTTCATTTGCGACAGGGTCGGAAGTGCCAGCGATGCGCGCGTCGCGCGCGGATGCTCAAATGGATTGTAGAGTCCGGGCATTTCAGAAAACTCGATTGGCCCATCAAGATTCTGCGTGAGCCACAGCTCCTCGAAATGCGCAATGTGCCCGACGTCCCATATTATCGGGCTCATCAGGGGATCGTGCTGCAAGTGCATGTCCTCGTCGGACAGACCGGATATCAGCAACAGCGTCCGATCTCGCGCCTCGGTAAGGAGATGCGCGATGTCGTTCTTGGATGGACGAGGGGGGGCGGCGAGCCGGGAGGCAATCATAGGAAGGAGGCCAACATCAACTCATGCAATGATATTGCCGTCACCTGAAGTTGCCAGTCAAGAGGGTGTGGCCAGGCGCCAATTCCAGCAATGCCGACTACACTACTCGGTGAGTAATCACTCCATTTATCGGATGAGAGATGGCTGAGCAAAAAATTGCGCTCGTGACGGGAGGCAACCGCGGCATCGGCTTCGAGATCTGCCAACAGCTCGCCAAGCAGGGGATTCGTGTCATTCTCGGATCGCGCGACACAGCCAAAGGTCTCGCCGCCGCGGGAAAACTGGTTGCCGAACATCTGCCGGTCGAAGCGCGGGAGCTCGATGTCGCCAGCGACGAGAGCATCGAAGCATGCATGGACTGGATCCGCCGCGATCCCGGAAGCCTCGACATCCTCGTCAACAATGCCGGGATAATGGTCGAAGAGGGCGACGCTGATGCCGAGCAGGAGATCCAAATTATCCGTGACACGATGCAGACCAACGTGTACGGTCCTCTCCTCCTGTCCCGACTCGCGATCCCCATCATGAAGAGCCGACGCTACGGACGGATCGTGAATCTGTCCAGCGGGATGGGCTCGCTCACCGAGATGGGTGCCGGCTACGTCGCCTACAGAATGTCGAAGGCGGGAATCAACGTCGTAACCCGGGTACTCGCCGCGGAGACCGAGGGTCTGGGGATTCTCATTAATTCGGTGGATCCGGGTTGGGTCCGGACGTCGATGGGTGGGACAGGCGCCAGCCGAACGGTTGAGAAAGGGGCCGAAACCGCTGTTTGGCTGGCGAGCCTTCCCGATAATGGGCCGACAGGCGGATTCTTTCGCGACCGGAAAACGATCCCCTGGTAGAATTGCACTGAAGCACTTTCCCGAATAGGTTTTTCGGTCCGACGCGTAACATGGCAAATCCCAGCGAAGTTGCACTGAGCCCATCGGGCCGTCGCAGTTCCTCGCTCGGCTTTTTCGAGCGTGTGCCCGTTGTAGCAGGCTCTATCGTCACGCTCCTCGGCGTACTCGTGTTTGCCGGATGGGTTTTCAACCTGCCCCTCATCACCGAGTGGAAGCCGGGTGGAATCCCGATGATCCCGCTCACGGCCCTGTGTTTCGTGCTCGCCGGCTGCTCTCTTGTCGTCGCGGTGCGTCCCAAACAGACCGCGACGACTGAAGGAGTTCAACAGACGCTCGCCGCACTGGTTGCCACAATCGCAATTCTCACCTTTTACGAGTACATCCGCGGGAGCGAATCGAGATTCGATCTCCTGCTTTTCGGCAATAGGATAACGCAGGCAGGCTGGTCCCCGCCGGGCCGAATAGCAATCAACAGCGCCGGAAGTCTTCTCCTTTATTCGCTTGCGCTTCTTTTCGTCTCGCACGATCGCCGTAAACACGATCTGCGCGCGCAGATGTTCGCTACACCCGCTTTGTTGATCGCGCTCGTCGCAATACTGGGCTATGTCTTCGGCGTGCGGGGGATGTACGCTGTTTCCCAATCTTCCGGCATGGCGCTCCCCACTGCAATCGCGCACCTGATACTCGGAATCGGGATCATTTTCGCAGTGCGAGATCGCGGCGTCCCCGCACTTCTGATGGACGAAGGCCCGGCGGGAGTTCTCACCCGGCGACTTTTGCCGGCAGCACTCCTCGCGCCGATTGCGCTCGGCATCATTCGCCTGGCCGGGGAATCCGCCGGAATGTATGAGACTGAATTCGGGGTATCGCTTTTTGCCGTCGCCAGTATTCTGACTTTTGTCGGACTGGTGCTGTGGTCGGCGCGCGTGCTGCGCAATACCGACAAGGAACGGGTAGACCTGCTCGCGATGGAGAAGGACGCCCGGGCGCATGCCGAGCACGCGCGCAGCGAAGCGGAAGCAGCGCGGGCGGAAGCGGAGCGGGCAAACAACAGCAAGACGGATTTTCTGGCTGTGATGTCGCACGAGCTGCGCACGCCGCTCACTGCGATCATGGGTTACGAAGAGCTTCTCTCCGATGGCATCACCGGGCCGGTGACGGAGCTGCAGCGCCAGCAGCTCGGCAGAATCAACGCGAGCGCGCACCATCTGCTCGGCCTCATCGATGAGATCCTCACGTTCGCGCGCGTGGACATCGGGCGTGAGCGCGTACGCTGGGAGTCGATGTCGGTGAACCACACCCTGAGCGACGCGGCTGCGCTCGTACAGCCCATGGCGAGCGCAAAAAATCTCAGGCTCGTCGTCAGGTTGATGAGCGAAGATCAATCGATTCAGACCGACGGCACCAAACTTCGGCAGATGCTGGTAAACCTTCTCTCGAACGGAATAAAGTTCACGGAGAAAGGTGAGGTGAACCTCGGATGCGCGGTGAGCAACGGAATGCTCGAGGTCAGGATCGCCGACACCGGCGTCGGGATCGAGGCAGAGAACATCGAGTACGTGTTCGAGCCTTTCTGGCAGGCCGAGCAGACGGCGACGAGGAAAACCGGGGGCACGGGCCTTGGCCTCAGCGTGACGAGAAAACTGGCCCGGCTGCTCGGCGGCGATGTTACGGTCGCCAGCAAAATGGGAGATGGAACTACGTTCCTGCTGACGCTCCCGATGAAAGCTCCCGCGGGCGAAAACGTCCGCCGTCGCGACACGCCAACTACCCCTACAAGTCCGATGTTGGCGTTGAAGATCTAACCGAGCGTATCCAATCCTGGCGGTGGTTCTAAGGTTTCCGCGAGGACAGAGAGCTCAATATCGCGGGCACCTCGTCGGACAGCTCTCTCGCCAGAAATCCGATGGGACCTATTCGTCGCTTCAGACGGTTTCCCGCGGACCCATGCAGGTAAACGGCCCACACGGCCGCCTGGTCGAGCGTCGCTCCTCGCGCTAGCAAACCAACAAGAATTCCGGCAAGTACGTCGCCGGAGCCGGAAGTCGCCAGTCCGACGTCGCCCTCCGAATAGCGAAATACTTCTCCATATGGCGTGGCGATGAATGTGTCCGGTCCCTTGAGCGCGACGACGGCGTTGAGATCTTCCGCGACCGCCAAGGCCGTTCCGCGGAGATCCTTTTCCACTGCTTCCTTCGTTGCGCCGGTGATCTTCGCCATCTCGCTGGGATTGGGCGTCAGAACAGCCTGCATATCCTCCGTAAAACGGAAGCGCCCGCCGCGGAGAGCGGTCAATGCGATCGCATCGATCACGATCTGCTTTCCCGAGAGGCGCGGCAGAAGAGCCTCCATGAAACCGAGTATGGCATCTTCACCGAGCATACCGGGGCCAATGAGAATCGCGTTTGCCTGACCGGTACATTCCGCCACACGAATACCAGCTTTTCTGTCCAGGAATCCGTCACCGGTCTCGGGGAGCGGGAAGACACGTGCTTCGGGAAGCGCAACGCCGAGTGCTGTCGCCACGTTACGCGGGCCGGCGAGCTGAAGTTTTCCAGCGCCGGCGCGCAAAGCGGCAACGCCCGAGAGCAGCAGTGCGCCGGGCACTTCAATTGCGCCACCGACAACCATCGCGATGCCGCGATCCTGCTTGTCCGCATCCTTGCCAGGCTCCGGGATCTGCCATCGCCTGAGGAGCGCAGAGGTAACCGGGACGGGACGCTTGTTAGCGCGCGCCGACACTAGCGTCAGGCTCGGATGTCACCGGAGCGCCCGCTTCTTCGAGAGGAGCCACAAAGTTATAGAGCTTGAGGCGCAAACTTCCGCGCGGACCGAGTGTCCGATCGTATTCGTAGGACGTGACCGAGCAATTGGCGAGCTCGGCTTTCTTGTCGACCGACAGCAGCTCGGCCTCTGTCATGTGCTCGAGGATATAGCGCAGGCAAAGCACCACGACGGCATGGCAGATGACCATCACTCGCTCGCCGCAATACTCGCGTGAGATCATCTCTGTAGCGCTGCGCAAACGGAGAATGACATCGCACCAGCTCTCGCCTCCGGGCGGGCGGTGGTAGAACTTGCCGAGGAGCCGTCTGTATTCAGCCTGCTCCGGGTAGTGATCTCGAATGCCGACGGAGGTGAGCCGGTCGAGAATCCCGAACTCCTTCTCGCGGAATCGCTCGTCCACGATGAGCGAATAACTGTCGGCCGCCATTCCCGCCGTTTTGACGATGAGACCCGCGGTGTGTCGTGCGCGGAGGTAGGGGGACGTGAGGACGACGGTGGGACGCTGGTCTCGCGGTAAGGCGCCGAACCAGCGACCCAGTGCAATTGCCTGGCGTTGTCCGAGTTCCGAGAGCGGGACATCCACATCCCGAACGTCAATGTCGATCATAGCCTCGCCGGCTTTTAGAGCGGCATCTCGCGCGACGTTGCCGGCGGATTCCCCGTGACGAATCAAGTAGAGTAGATCCGGCCAGATCTGATTGGGCTTCACGCGCACAAACAAGTCAAAGAGCGTACCAGATTCTGCATTGAGTGGAACGCCGACTCGTGGTGCGAACCTTGTAATCGAGACCTCCATGGACGAAACGCCGGCTCAGAAGGACCCCGATTGGCCGCTCTACCCCGAAACAGTGCTGGCTTTCGCGACGCAGCCTCCAGTGGAGATCGACCTGCGAGAGATTCCCTCTGAATCCAAGCTCGCGCAACTGAGGGCGGCCGGACTTACACAGCCTTTCGCCATCGTCACCGCTTTTGATCCTGAGGGAAGAAATCTCTCGCCGGCCGAGAACCGGCAGCGGAAGCAGGAGCTCGATCGAAATCTGACATCGATGGGATATTCCTTCGTGCACGTGGACTGTTGTTCGCCGGACCGCTCACACTGTGAGTGCAGCGTTGCGGTAACCATGCCGCGGACGGAAGCGCTCGATCTCGCGCGCGAGCTGCGACAAGTCGCGATTTTCTGGTTCGACGGAAAGATGTTCTGGATTCTCGGCGCTTTGGCGGAGTCAGATCCGCTGATGCTGCCACGAAGCTCCTGAACGGGAACGGGCCACAGCTGCCAAAAAGAAAACCTGCCCGAAGCGATCCGCCTCGGGCAGGTTTTTTTTCAGTTGTCTCAGAACGGCTAGGTCAGCGGCTTGTACCGATACCCGTAGACTCCGCCCTTCGCCGACGTGATTCTGAACTTCCCGCTGCTCTTTGGCGACACCGGTCCGACCGTCGCAGTCTGTGTGTCGACGACGGCTCCCGTCTTGTCGAGCAGGTCGACGTTCAACGTATACGTCTTTGTAGACGTGCCGCGATTTTCGATCGTTCCACCGACCGTCGTCTCGGTTGCCCGGCGCGTGAATTCTGTCACGGCGAGCTTGACCGGCGCGTTCTCGGATTTTCCGTTCCAGTAGATGAGCGAATCCGTGTAGGCCTTCTGGAGCTTTTTGTCTTTTGTGCCTTTGTACATACCCTGATACGCAAAGGCGTAAAGCAGCGGATTGTCGGGATTGCTGGGATCCATCGCAACGAGCTTGTCTATGAGCGGAAAGGCCTTGGAGTAATCCTTATTCTGGATGTACGTCGCGGCGAGGTTGTTCAACGCATCGCGTGAGTACGGGTTTTGAGCAAGCGCCGCGTTGAACAGCGTCGCTGCGTCAGCGGGATGGCCGTTCCTCGTGGCTACCACGCCGGCGTGCACGAGCGAGATCTCACCGTACTTCGACGAATTGGCCAGCATCGGCGCGTAGATCGCCGGGACCGACGTGCTGTCGCCAGCCTCCACGTACATGGTTGCAACGTTGTCGATCGCGTCAGCGAGTAGGAGGTCGTTGTTTGCGACCGCGATGTAATCCTGCCATGGCTTGATCGCCTCGTGTGCAGCAGTCTTCTTGGCCGCTCCACTCGCTGCCTCGGCTTTGTCCGAAGCGGACGAAGCTATTTCGTACATGGTCTTGGTGCGCACGTCCGCATAGCTCGTGTCAGTTCCGGCCGCGGTCAGCGCCTGGTTCCAATAACCGTTGGCGGCAGTCCAGTCCTTACGGTTGTGGGCGATGGAGCCGAGGACCGAATACGCATAAGGTGCGCGACGGTCGAGCAACAACGAGCGCTTGGCGAAGATCTCGGCGGAATCGAGCTGATTGGCGTTGAGAGCATTGATGGCAGCGTTGAGTGTGTTCAGCCACGGCTTCTGCTGACGCCACTGTGAGACCACCGCTGCGCATTCCGGAGCTGCCTTCTCGACAACCGAGAACGACGAGTCCGCGGCCATGAAGAGATCGATCGTGCCGGTTGGGTTGGTGGTGAGGCCCAGCGAGCTCCGCGGAACGACAGCGGGAGTATTGGGCTGCATCAAATAGAGCACGTACGCCTCACCGCGCAGGTAGCTGCGGGCGGTCGGATTGTCATTACCGTTATCGACGAGACGCAGCACATCCTGCAGATCCTTCGCCGGGTTTCCCTTGTCGGAGGCCGCAAGCGCGCGGGTCATCGAGAACTGGGCTTTGGCGATATCGCCCCGTGTATTGGCCGTAGGATCGCAGGCGGGTGCGGCGTTCTGCGCCACGAGCGGCGTCGCGACGAAGACGCCGAACGTCAAAGCGGCCGCAATCCTGTTCACAAAAGCTTGCATCAAGGATCTCCCTGACTTGTGATGGGGTGGGTGGGATTAGCAGTCGGATAATATACCGCCCAGCATTCTTCGTTCCTCCTAGGGTGGCAAAAAAAGCTTATTTCAGCAACCCGGCCTCCCGAACCAGGTCCAGGACGCGCCGGACGTGGGCTTCGGTAGTGTGGACGTTGCCGATGGCGACTCGAAGCGCGTACCGCCCGCGAACTTTGGTGTGGGAGAGGAAGACCTCCCGTGTCGCGTTCACTCTTTCAAGCAGCCGCGCGTTGTGGTCATTGAGCTGGACTTCGTTCATACCCGCGGGCACATGCCGGAAAACGACTGTCGAAAAATTGACGTCGCCCAATCGCTCGAGAGTCGGGTCGTCGTCGATCCAACCCGCGAGGTGTTGCGCGGACCTGAGGTGTCCGCGGATCAGTGACTGGAGTCCGTCGACGCCAAAATTCCGGATTACGAACCAGAGCTTGAGCGCGCGGAACCGGCGGCCGAGCGCGATCCCGTAGTCCATAAGATTGACGACCGCCTCGCCTTCCGGAACGATCAGGAACTCCGGGACGTGCTGGAATGCCTGCTTCAGTAAATCCGGGCGAGAAGTGTACAGGACCGAACAATCCATGGGTGTGAACAGCCATTTGTGCGGGTTCACCACCAGAGAATCCGCTCGCTCACACCCTTCGAGCACGTATCGCATCTCGGGCAGAATGGCAGCCGTCCCGCCGTATGACGCGTCGATGTGGAGCCACATTTTCTCCCGCTCGCAAATGCTGGCGATTGCCGCTACCGGATCGATTGCCGTGGTCGATGTCGTACCAACTGTCGCTACGACCGCGAGCGGAACCGCGCCATTGCGGCGATCACTTTTCACCGCGGCATCGAGCTTCTGCGCATCCATGCGCAGCTTGTCGTCGGTCGGAATCTTCCTGAGCGCACTCAAGCCGAATCCAAGCGTCATCATCGCCTTGTCGACACTCGAATGCGCCTCCTCCGAGCAATACACAGTGATCCTCGGCACGTCCGTTCTTCCCGACATTCCGTCCTGACGTATGCGAAGCTCGGGATGCATCTCCCGCGCGGCGGCCAGCGCATAGAGGGTGTTCGACGATGCGGTGTCGCCGATGACTCCAAAGAACTTTTCCGGAAGTCCGAGCATCTGTCGGAACCAATCCAGTGTCACCAGCTCCAGCTCGGTCGCGGCGGGCCCCGTCCGCCACAACATCGCGTTGACGTTGAGCGCCGCGGTGAGGGCTTCGCCCAACACGCCAGCACCGGTCGAGGAGTTGGCGAAATAGGCCATGAAAGCCGGGTGATTCCAGTGCGTCGTGGCCGGAACGATCAGATTTCGGAAGTCATCGAGTACTGCATCCATCGACTCGCCCTGCGCCGGCGGCGATTGTGGCAGTGAGCTGCGAAGCTCACCCGGCCGCACGTCAGGTAGCACCGGCCACTGTTCCGGGTTCTCGAAGTAATCCGCGATCCAGTCGACGACGGCATGCCCGTGCCTGCGGAATTCATTGGGCTGCATCGCCACAAATATAGAGTTTTCGCTCCCACGCGACGTTCCGATCCGCGGCCGTATATTTTTCGGCGATTACCTCAAACCGACAGAAAAGGATGAAGCCGCCCGGCCCCAACACAATGAATCGAGTGGCAGTTGCGCACCTGAAGAAGGTCGATCCCGTGATGGCGCAGGTGATCGAGAAGGTGGGACGGTACAAGGGATGGCCGGCATCAGCAGGAACCCATTTCGATGCGGTAGCACGCTCGATCGTTTTCCAGCAACTGTCCGGCAAAGCCGCGGGAACCATTCACGGCCGGTTCCAGGGACTGTACGGTGGACGTACGCCTCTCCCCGCCGAGCTCGCGGCGACATCCGACGAGCAGCTTCGCGCAGTTGGACTATCGCGGCAAAAGTCTGCGTACCTGAAGGATCTCGGTGCGCGTGTGACATCCGGAGAGCTTCCGATCGAAACGCTCCATGAACTGACCGACGACGAGGTCATCGCAGCACTGACTCAGGTCAAGGGCATCGGGCGCTGGACTGCTCAGATGTTCATGATGTTCCGGCTCGGCAGGCCCGATGTGCTGCCCGATCTCGATTTGGGAATTCAGAAAGGCATTCAACGGGCGTATCGTCTGAGAAAGCTGCCAAAACCAGAACGGGTCCTGAAGATTGGATCCAAATGGGCGCCGTACCGTACAGTTGCATCGTGGTATCTGTGGCGTTACGTCGATATGCCGGTGCCTGTGCCGCGGTCATCAGGTTGAAGCGCGTGAGAGGCGATCCGGCGCCATTGCACGAAGTCTGCATAGCAAGTCTCGAACAGAACGTCTCCCACCGTACTCCATAGAATGTCGACCGCACAAGTAGAGGTCCAACCAGCCGCCGTCCTGTACGACGACTGGGCTGCATCACGTTGTCGCGCAGTACTGGGCGCCATCTTCGGTGAGGCGCGAGAGCGACCGTTCGATGTGAGATTCTGGGACGGGACCGTCGATCGCGGTGCCAATCCGAATCCGCCGTTCACGCTGGTACTCAACAGACCTGCCGCTCTACGTCGGATGCTGCTGCCTCCCAACGAGCTGTCGATTGTGGAGTCATTCATATCCGGCGACGTCGACATCGACGGCAGCGTCGAAGCTGCATCCAACCTTGGCGAGGCGATCGGTGAACGGCTGCGATCGCCACTCGCCGTCGCCAAACTCATTCAGCTGGTGATCGGGCTTCCGGGTCAGGCGGAGGACGATCTCGCCGACACGCGCTTTCCCACTCACGCGCGAAAGCTTGGACAACGTCACACTCCGGTGCGCGATGCCGCGGCGATCCAGTTCCACTACGACGTCGGCAACAGCTTCTACAAGCTCTGGCTAGACCCGGCAATGGTCTATTCGTGCGCCTACTTTCGGGCGGTTGATGACTCGCTTGACGTCGCACAGGAGGCCAAGCTCGATCTGATTTGCCGAAAGCTGCGACTCAAGGCCGGGGAACGCCTGCTCGACATCGGGTGCGGCTGGGGTGCGCTGATCATGCATGCCGCAAAGAACTATGGGGTCGATGCAACGGGGATCACGCTGAGCGAGAATCAGGCGGTGCTCGCGCGCGAGAGAATCGAGCAGGCCGGGCTTGGTGATCGCTGCCGAGTGGCTATTCGGGATTATCGCACGCTCACTGCAACCGATGGCTACGACAAGATCTCGAGCGTCGGAATGGTCGAGCACGTCGGGTTGAGCCACTTGCCGGTGTACTTCGCTTCGGCCTATCGCGCTCTCAAACCCGGTGGGCTGTTCATGAATCACGGCATCATCAGTCTTGGCGAAGCCAGACCGAGGTCGGTGGGCGAGAGAATTTTCCGCAAGTTCTGGAGGGCGGACGCGTTCATCGACAAGTACGTCTTTCCCGACGGGAAGCTGACGGCGACGCACGATGTGATATCCGCGGCCGAGGGCGCGGGATTCGAGGTGCGGGACGTCGAGAGCCTGCGGGAGCATTACGCGATGACGCTTCGTCACTGGGTTCGCTCGCTGGAGGAAAAACGGGAAGAGGCGGTCAATCTCGTCGGGGATCACACATTCCGCGTGTGGCGCCTCTATATGGCGGCCTCCGCCAATGCCTTTGCCACGGCGAAGATCAACATCGTGCAGACTCTGCTGGCGAAGCCCGATGAGCGCGGTCATTCGAACATTCCGCTCACTCGTGATGATATCTACGCAGAGGTCTGATTCATCGACACTCTCCGTGTGGTAGATTGCAGGAATACAATCAGTTTCGGAGAGCAGCATGGCTGTCAAAGTCTTCATAAAGCCCGACCGCAGATATTACCAGGATCGCGAAGGGGTTTTTCGTCCGATCGAGAATCTGAGTATTACTGCGTCGACGCCGACATATCCCGCCGTGCTGCACAAGACGCGTCGCACCATGATCCTGGCTGATGATCGCTCGCATGCTGTGGTTGCCCTGGACCGTGAGCTCGTCGTGTCCAGAAATGCCGATCTCAGCGCGGTGCTGATAGCGTATCAGGAGCCGACTCTGGCAACCTGGGAAGCGCTGACACGGCACATGGAAGCCGAGGATTCGACGGCGGAGCTCGCCCGGGAAGTGAAGAGCAAGGCTTCGATCGAGCGGAAGAAAAAGGCCATAGAAGTCCGGTAGGCAATGTTGGCCAGATGTCACACTCTGGTTGCTCTGGCATTTGCGAGCGCGCTGATCGGGTGCGCCGCTCCTCCCCCGCCACCACCGCCCAAGCCGATAGTCGTCGGCCCACCGACTGATACAGTAAAGACTCCACTAACTGATCTTCTTGCGGGCACGTACTTCGGACATCCCGGTGGCCTTTATCCGGGAAGCAGTAACCAGCCTCCCGCAGACCATGATTCCGCTGCGCGAGCGCGCAGGAACTCGATCAAGGCACTCGACGTAAACGGAGATGAGAGTCCCTTCGGAAAGTACGTACTGTTATCCATCGGAAGCTCGAACGCGACGCAGGAGTGGTGCTCGCAGACATCCGGTCCGCCGTGCGCGCCGTGGAGCTTCATGGGCAAAGCGGCGGCGGATCCGACCGTCAATCACAATACCTTGGTGATCGTGAACGGCGCCGCGGAAGGTCAGGAGGCGCCCGCCTGGACATCGTCGACCTCCACAAATTACGATCGCATCAAGCTCACGCGTCTCGCGCCACTGGGGCTGAGCGAGAACCAGGTGCAGATAGCCTGGGTGAAGCTCGAAGACCCAAAGCCTGCCGTGTCACTCCCGACGGACAGCGCCGATGCTCACCTGTTGCTGACCAATCTCGGGCTGGTTCTCCGGGCAATGAGAATTCGATACCCAAACCTGCGCCTCGTGTTTCTCTCCAGCCGCAGCTACGGCGGCTATGCGACGATCGATCTGAATCCGGAGCCCTACGCGTACGAGAGCGGGTTCTCGGTGAAGTGGGCAATCGAATCGCAGATCAACGAGATGCGCGGACTGTCCATCAATCCGCGCGCCGGAACTCTCAACTACACGAAAAAACAGGCGCCCGTCATCATGTGGGGTCCGTATCTCTGGGCCAATGGGACCACGCCGCGCTCAGACGGATTGGCTTGGAACAAGACTGATTTCGAAGAGGATGGAACGCATCCTTCACAGAGCGGGGAAACCAAAGTAGCTGGGCTGTTGATGGATTTTTTCAAGAACTCGCCGTACGTGCGTTGCTGGTTCCTCGCGAATCAGTATTGTTTATGAGGAGTCTCTTATGCCGCTAGTTCAACTGAACGATCTGCCCGGTTCCGCCCGCGTCTGGGTTTTCGGTGCGAACAAGACACTCGAAGGTCCGGCCGCCGAGGCATTGCTGGTCGAAGTCGATCGCTTTCTTTCACAGTGGAAGGCGCATGGCTCTCCACTGACGGTCGGTCGATGCTGGAAGTACGGCCGCTTCCTCACGGTAGCGGTGGATCAATCGACTGCCGGCGCATCCGGCTGTTCCATCGATGGGCTCTTCCGCTCACTCAAAGCGCTCGAGCCAAAACTCGGAGCGAGTCTCGTTACCAGCGGTCTCGTCTTCTATCGCGATGAAAACGGGACGATTCAAGCGGTAGACCGCGAGCGCTTCGGAGCGCTGGGGGCAGAGGGGAAAATTCAGCGCAGCACGATCGTTTTCGATCCCACCGTGACGTCACTTGCCGAGTGGCGCGAGCACTTCGAGCTCGATGCTTCGCAATCCTGGCACGCTGCACTTCTTCCCGAAAAGCAACCCGCGTGAAGACTCACACCTCGTACCTCACCTTCAACACCAAGAAGCGGCACGAGATCATCGACATCACCGAAGAGGTCGAGAAATGTCGCTCTGCGGCTGCGATCGACGAGGGAATGATCCTCGTCTCCGCGATGCACATCTCGGCGTCGGTATTCGTGAACGATCACGAGCCGGGATTATGGAAAGACATTCTGGACTGGCTGGAAACGAGAATCGCACCGTGGTCACCGGATGACTATCGGCACAACAGCGGCACTGGCGAGGATAACGCAGCAGCGCACCTGCGCTCACTCACGATCGGCCACGAAGTGATCGTCCCGGTGACGAAAGGAAAACTCGACTTTGGTCCGTGGCAGCGGGTGTTTTACGGAGAATGGGATGGACAGCGTCCCAAGCGGGTCCTGATCAAGGCGATGGGGGAGTAGCCTCGGTCGCCCTGACCGCTTCCTCTGCAGCGATAAATCCAATGCGGCTGTGGGTGCCGTCGCAAAATGGCTTTACCACCGAGCCGCCGCACCGACACAGCGAAATCCAGGTATCGCCCTCCGGAGTGGATTTGCGTCTTCCCTCTGGAATGGGAACGGGATTTCCCTCATGGTCGACGAGGGTTACGTCGCCATGCACTCGGTAAGGTCCGTTCTTCCGGATCTCGATCTTCACGTCTGCCATTGGTAAAACCTTGGGTGTGGGACGGTGGTGCGATCGCCAGGAAGCCGAAATTGGCGACAGCTCATTTACAAGTTACATCCTGACGCCGCTCAGAAGCAGGTCGTGACTCCATTGATCGCCGAAGCCCTTCTGCCGAACCACAGTCGCCACCTGTCCCCAGTGGCGAATGGCGTGCAGAAACAAGTTGGACGCGATCTTGTGCTTGCTCGCCGAGACGAGACCGGCGGTAAGAGTCTGAAAGGTGAGAACGCGATCGAGCTCAGCTTCGGGTGCAGTCGTCAGGTACTGCACCAGCTGCGCGCGCGCATTGTCGCCCAACTGGAATACTTCGTCGATTGACGTCTGCCTGAAATTCTCCCAGTCGGTGACTTCCTGATCGAGGAGCCGTTGGGTGTATCTGAGCTCCACCGCGAAGATGTGCATTACGACGCCACCGACAGTCGCCATACGCCCGGTGGCAAACGGCACAGCCCAGGCGTCAGGATGCTCGACGAACCAGTCGTGCCAGCGATGCTGCTCTGTGGACGTATGCTCGAGCAGCGTCTCGTAGCTCAGTGCGCAGCGGTCGCTGGCGGTCACACCCGCAGGTGGTCAGCGCGCCAGTTCCTGATCGCACGCTTGATGTCTTTCTGCGTTTTGAGGTCGCCGCTGAGAGCACGACGCGTCAGCTCGGGTACTTCGTCGTCCGGTGCGAAACGGATTGCGATCAGCTGGCTCGGGCTCAATTCGCTGATCCGTCCACGCAATTCGCTGGGCAGAAGGCGCTCGAGTCGGGTCCGCTCTTCGAGGCGAATGACCCGGTCCTGCGCTCTGAGCGGCATGAATCGGAGGTAGAGCATCCCGAGAAAGAGGGCGACCGCCACTATCACTGCCCAACCCGTCAGAAAGCGCGGGTCGCGCACGAACTCGATCGCCATAACGACGACGTTGACCAGAAGCACCGGCACTGCGAAGAAATGATAGACCGGTATGTAGCGCCCGTGAGTCTCGTAGGTTTGCATCGTTTCCGCCATCGCTGCTCCTGTTGTGATTATGCCGTCGACCGGATGAACATAGCCGTTGTCGAGTCGGTCTGCCTACGCGGTTTGGGCCTGCGCGTCGCGCGCGTATCTCTTGAGTCGTGTGATCATCGCGTTGAGTCCAGGCTCGCGCGCACCGAGTCCAATGCTTTCCATCAACGTCCGGACGAAATCCTGGGGGATCGCGAGCGTGGTCGAAGGAGGCTGGCCGTTCACGGCGGCGAAGATTATCGCCAGAACCGCTGCAATAGTCGGCGACTCACGCAGATTGAGATCCGCGTAGAAATGGATTTTGCCGTCGCGCAATTCCGGAATGATGTCTACGCGCGTCATGCACTCAGGAACCGTGAATGCTCCGCGATCGAGATCCTTGAACCTCTCGGGGAGCGGCTCGAGCTTCTTCGAGTACTGGACGAGCGCCTGCATTTTCTCCTCACGCCCCATCGAACGGAAGAGTTTCAGGACACGCTCGATGGACGGAGGAATGCTCGGCGCCGGGGGAGCGTTCTCCATGTGGGCAATCTAATTAAGTTTCGCGAAGCGGATCATCAAACGCATTGGAGAATTCAGATGCCAACGAGAAAGGCTAGCGCGACATGGGAAGGCGGACTCAAAGGCGGTAAGGGAAGCTTCAAGGGTGAGAGCGGCGCGATAGCGGCGCAATACAATTTCAGCTCGCGTTTCGAGAGCGGCACCGGCTCGAATCCAGAGGAGCTGCTCGCGGCGGCCGAAGCGGCGTGTTTCAGCATGGCGCTTAGCGGCGCGCTCGAAAAAAACGGGACACCGGCAACAAAAGTCGAGACCACCGCCGCTTGTACCATTGAGGCAGTCCCCGGAGGATTCGGGATCACCACCATGAAACTCAATGTTCAGGCGACCGTTCCCAAGATCGACAAGAACAAATTCGATCAGATCGCGAAGGAGACCAAGGAAGGCTGCCCCGTATCCAAGGCCCTCAAGGGCAACGTGGACATCCAGATCG
>JAXDME010000159.1:0-12950 GCA_034666285.1 Gemmatimonadaceae bacterium
TGGGAGCTTCCCACAGCCGCCCGGTGGCTCCTCGCCAGCGAGCGCTATGACGGTCTTGTCGCCGTCGGCGCCGTCATCCGTGGCGAAACCGCCCATTTCGATTACATAGCCGGCGAGGCATCACGCGGTCTCGCGGCAGTGAGCGCGGATTCAGAAACGCCTATCGGCTTTGGAGTTCTGACCTGCGACACAGACGAACAGGCTGAGGCGCGCGCCGGTGGTGCTCACGGAAACAAGGGATGGGACGCGGCGGTCGCGACGCTTGAGATGGTCGACCTCTACGACCGACTCGAACCCGACGATGCGGATTGAGTCGCGCGCTCGCGCGCGAGCGCTCCAGGCGCTTTACGCGTGCGACATGCGGGGCGGGGCGAATCTGGATCGGGTGGCCACGCAGGTGTGGGACGATCTCTCCGTTGCCCCTGAAGAGCGACGCCTCGCTGGACTTCTGGTGCGAGCGGTAGCGAGCGGGGGGGCCGCGCTCGACTCGCGACTCGCGGACGTCACCACGAATTGGAGGCTCGAGCGGCTCGGCGCGATCGAACGGTCGGTGCTTCGACTCGGGGCGGCGGAGCTGATGAAAGGCGAGACCCCGCCGCGCGTAGCCATTCAGGAAGCCGTGAGGCTCGCTGAGCGGTTCGGAACGTCGGCCAGCGCCAAGTTCGTCAACGGAGTGCTGGACGCCTTCGCTCGCCAGGCCGGCATGATCTAGTGCGAATACTCGTACTGAACTGGCAGGACCACGAAAATCCGCAGGCTGGCGGTGCCGAGCTTCATCTCCGGGAAATCTTCACGCGATTGGTTGGTCGCGGTCACAGCGTGGATCTCCTCTGCAGCTCCTGGGGGCAGGCGCCGCGGCGGGTGAATCTGGATGGAATCGACGTGCACCGAGTCGGCAATCGCACCACCTATCCCTTCCTCGTGCGCCGGTACTTCGAGAGTCATCTGCGTGCCAACGACTATGACGTCGTCATCGAAGACCTGAACAAGGTTCCTCTCTACACCCCGATGTGGGGCGTGCCGAAGCTCGTCGCCCTGGTTCACCACCTGTTCGGCGCGACGGTGTTTCGCGAAGCTCCCGCGCCGCTTGCCGCCGCCGTCTGGCTCTCGGAGAGGGCACTCGGCGCACTTTACCGAAAGGTCCCTTTCCAGGCCGTGAGCGTGAGCACTGCCGACGATCTCGTGAAGCGTGGCATCCCGCGGGGCTCGATCAGAGTGATCTACAACGGAGTGGATTCGTCCCGGCTCACACCCAATCCGCTGGAGCGATCGGACAAGCCCTTATTCGTCTATCTCGGCCGGCTCAAGAAGTACAAGCGGGTCGACGTGGTCATTAACGCCTTCGCGGAGCTCAATGTCCCAGAGGCGACTCTCGAGATTGCAGGCACCGGCGACTATCGCGCTTCGCTCGAAGGACTGGTAAACTCTCTTGGACTTACCGACAGAGTGCAATTCCTCGGATTCGTTCCCGAGGATCAAAAAGTTCATCTCCTGCGCCGCGCGTGGGCATCTACGTTGGCATCGCCAAAGGAAGGGTGGGGAATCAGCAATCTCGAAGCGGCAGCGTGCGGTACGCCGGTCGTCGCGGCGAATTCGCCCGGGATCCGCGAGTCAGTGGTCGACGGCGAGACAGGATTCCTCGTGCCCCCTGACGACCCCAGTGCGATGGCGGCCGCCATGCGAGGAATAGTCGAATCGCGCGATCTTGTGAACGTGCTGGGCGTCGCGGGCCGCCGCTTCGCCGAGAATTTCACATGGGATCGCGCGGCGAACGACACTCTCTCCCATCTTCAGGAAGTAATCGCGAAATGATGGAATGCCTATTGTCTCGAGCGGAATGGTCATGCCCAGTCCGAAGGTGACCGTCGGGAAGCTCCTCGACCGGTTGCGCGGGACGCTGCAGCTGGAGGAGATCGAGCCGGGGACGGGTCACGATCGGCCCGTCGGAAATGCCGAGGTCTCCAGCCCCGGGATCGTGCTGGCCGGCTACGTCAAGAGATTCTCGGCCGAGCGGCTTCAGGTACTCGGTGAGACTGAGATCACGTATCTCATGTCGCTGGACTCTCAGGAGCGGAAAAGAATCCTCGAGCTCTTCTTCTCCTTCCCAATTCCAGCCGTCTTTGTCACGAAAGGGCAGCGCCTGCCAGCCGGTCTCACGGAGACCGCGAGCGCCGCCGGCATTCCACTCATACGCACCAAGCTCAAGACCGCGGAGTTCTATCGCCGTATCAAACCGGTGTTGGAGATGGAGTTCGCTCCCACCGCAACCCTTCACGGCTCGCTCGCCGATGTTTTCGGTGTCGGTCTTTTCTTCACCGGGATGAGCGGAATCGGAAAGTCGGAATGCGTACTCGATCTCGTCGAGCGGGGACATCGGCTGGTTGCCGACGATCTCGTCATCGTCAGCAAGCGAGGCAACGATGTGCTGATCGGCCGCGGCCACGAGATGCAGCGTCACTACATGGAGATTCGCGGCGTCGGGCTCATCGACATTCCCGCTATCTTCGGCATTCGCGCCGTCCGCCAGCAGAAACGCATTGAAGTCGTGGTGCAGCTGGAGCAGTGGAATCAGGATGCCGTGGTGGATCGAACCGGTCTCGACGTCGAGACCACAACGATGCTCGAAGTGGACCTGCCGAAGATCACCGTATTTCTGAATCCCGGAAAGAACATCACTGTCATCGCCGAGGTGATTGCGCTCAACCACCTCCTCCGCTACTCGGGCGTGCATGCGCCCGAAGCATTCAACGACCGGCTCATCAAGCGAATGAAGACGGCAGCCGCATCCAACATTCGCGAATACCTTCAGGAAGACCATGAGTAGCGGCGAAGAATCAGGGACACCCAGCATTCGGGCGATCGTCATCGGACACGGTGATTTTTCCGCGGGCCTCGTCTCCGCGGTCGGTCAGATCTGCGGGATGGGTGGCAGGCTCGTTGGACTTTCAATGATGGGGCTGACCCCGGAAGACATCGAGACGGCCATTCGAGCTGAGCTCGCGCGAACGGGCGCGCACGTGATTTTCACCGACCTTCCTGCGGGGAGCGCCACACTTGCCGCCCGCCGAATCGTTAAGGGTGACGCCAGCATGGTGCTCGTCAGCGGAGTCAATCTCGCCACGCTTCTGGACTTCGTCTTCAATACGGAAGTTTCCCCCAGCGAGGCCGCGAGATCAGCAGCCGAACGGGGAAAGGCCTCGCTGATCGTCGTTGAGCGGAGCTGATGGGGATCCACCTTTACCGCATCGATGACCGGTTGATTCACGGGCAGGTGGTGGTCGGTTGGGGTCAGCCGCTTAACGCGCGCTTTTTGATTCTCGTCGATGACCTGGTAGCGTCGAGCGATTGGGAGAAGGAGCTGTATCGAATGGCGGTGCCCCCCGAGATGGACATCTATTTCGCCGATGTTGCCACCGCGATCAAGGACCACGCTCGATATGCTGCAGATCCGCGTCCCGGAATTCTCATCGCTGGGGATACCGACGCGATGCAGCGCCTCGTGAAAGGGGTGAGGGCGATCGGCAGCGTCAATCTGGGCGGAATACACCATCGCGCCGGACGTGCGGAGAAGCTGCGCTACATTTTTCTCACGCCCGATGAGGAGGACCAGCTTCGCGCGCTGGAGGCGTCGGGCGTCGAAGTGACGGCACAGGATGTTCCATCAGCCCGCGCCGTTCCACTCTCCGAGCTGCTTCAGGTCGCGTCGAAGTGAATCTGCTCCAGGCGCTGCCGCTTGCACTTCTCGGCGGATTGCTCGGGCTGGACGTGGTCAGCTTTCCGCAGGCCATGGTCTCGCGACCGATCGTCGCGTC
The DNA here is from genome assembly GCA_034666285.1 of Gemmatimonadaceae bacterium. Taxonomy (GTDB): domain Bacteria; phylum Gemmatimonadota; class Gemmatimonadetes; order Gemmatimonadales; family Gemmatimonadaceae; genus UBA4720. The sequence continues at coordinate 3,813 of JAXDME010000159.1, forward strand.
CACGCTCGCGGGAACGTTCATCGGCCACGCCGAGTCGGGGCTGCTGATTGGAATCGTGTTGGAGCTGATCGCTCTGGATACTCTCCCGTTCGGAGCATCGCGCTATCCCGAATGGGGCTCGGCCGGCGTCGTCGGTGGTGCGCTTTTCTCCGCGGAAGCTCACGGGATGCCTGGCGCTCTGCCGGCATCGATTCTCGCGGCGCTGCTCACCGCGAGCATCAGCGGTTGGAGCATGGTGGTGCTGCGTCGCGCAATCGCCGGGCGGCTTGAGCGAGCCCGCGACAGAATCGAGGAGGGTTCGAGGGAAGCCCTTTTCTCGCTGCACCTCTCGGGTATGACGCTCGATCTTTTGCGCGGCGCGCTCGTCACGACCGTGGCCATGATGATCTTCAGCCCGTTGGTCCGGGCAATCGTCGCGGTGTGGGGAAGCGAATCGGACTATTCGCGAGCGGTGGTGGTTGTCGTCGCCGCGACAGTGGCCGGGGGCGCGCTCTGGAAGGTTTTCCATTCTGTGCGCCACGTGATCTGGTTTTTTGTGGGAGGGCTGATCGTGTCCGCTGCGCTGCTGCGAGTGTTATGACGGCCACACCCCCTTCGAAGATCTTTCTGCCGGCTCGGGTGAGATTGGCGATGTTCGTCCGGATGCTCGCTGTCCAGGGATCATGGAATTACGAGACTCTGCTGGGCACCGGTATTGGGTTCGCGATGGAGCCAGCACTGAGATATCTGCCCGGCGGCGTCGATGGCCCTCAGTACCGTTCGGCCCTGGCGCGGGAATCGCGCTACTTCAACGCGCATCCGTATCTCGCTGGCGTCGCCATCGGCGCGCTGACGCGAGCCGAGCTGGAGGGCGTTGATCCTGCGAGAATCGAACGCTTTAGAAGTGCGCTCGCGGGTCCACTCGGAAGCGTCGGCGATCGGCTCGTATGGGCGAGCTGGTTGCCGTTCTGCTCGGTCGTTGCGCTTGGAGTTTTTGGCGCCGGTGCCTCGGCTCTGGCAGTAGTCGGTACATTTCTCCTGTTGTACAACGGCGGACATCTGCTGCTCAGAGCCTGGGGACTTCACATTGGCTTGTCTCGCGGTTTGAACGTCGCCCCGGCGCTCGGCAATCCTGTGTTCCGACAGGGGCCGCAGTACATCGGTAGCGCGGCGGCTCTCGTAGCGGGAATCGCATTACCTGTAGCGCTGCAAAGAGTTGTTGGGCCGGGCCGTGTATTCGCTGGCGGAATCGTCGGTGCGGCATTGATCGGCATTCTTCTGCTCGCACGCTTGCGCGAACGGGCGGAGGGCTGGCGCATTGCTCTCGGAGTCCTCGCGGTGTTCGTACTTTACTCGGTTCTTACCTGATGCCTGAGCGCGAAGCGAAGATCGTCAACAAGCTGGGGATACACGCCCGCCCGGCCGCCGAGATCGTGAAGACGGCGGGAAAGTTCAAGAGCAACATCACGATCGTGCGCGACGATCTCGAGGTGAATGCGAAGAGCATCATGGGAGTGATGATGCTCGCCGCCGAGCGCGGCGCGGTAATCACTCTGCGCGCAACGGGTGACGACGCCGAGGCCGCGCTCGACGCGCTGTGTGCCGTGATCGCGAACAAGTTCGGGGAGAGTTGATGTCGACGGGACTTGCCGGCATGCCGGCGTCTCCCGGAATAGTGGACGGACAAGTCCATCTACTCCGGTGGGAAGTCCCCGACGTCCGGCACCGCATCATTCCCGACGAAGCAATTCCGGAAGAGATCAAGCGCTTCCACCAGGCACTCATCAAGTCTCGCGAGAGACTGCAGCATGTGAGGGCGCGCGCCGAAAAGCACGCCGGACCCGAGGAGGCCGCGATCTTCGACGTGCAGGTCTCGATTCTCGAGGACGGCGAGCTGCTTCGACAGGTCGAGGAGCTGATCCACCAGAATCTCGGCGCGGAGAAAGCGTTCGATCTCGTCCTGTTCGAGTGGCGTCAACAGTTCGCGGCTCACGCGCGACCGCTGTTGCGAGAGAGAGTGGGTGACCTCATCGACGTGCACATTCGCGTGTTGTCCATTCTCCTCGGCCTTCCGGACCACGATCCCGTGGATCTCCCCAAGGGATCGAACAAGATCCTGGTGACGCACGACCTCACGCCAAGCCTGACGGTGCAGCTGGACCGCGAGGCGATCATCGGCATCGCGACGGACGCGGGCACGCGCACATCGCACGTCGCGATTCTCGCCCGCTCCCTTGGCCTTCCGGCGGTCGTGGGTTTGCGTGACGCCACCGAGCGGCTGGATGGCAGCGAGTACGCGATCCTCGACGGGACATCTGGTGTGCTCGTGATCAATCCCAGTCCCGCGCAGCTCGCTACTTATCGCGAGCGACGCGCCCGGGAGGCAGCCGAAGTAGTCGAGCTGCAAGCGATGGCCACCGCCGATTCAGTGACGCTCGACGGACACTGGGTGACGTTGCGCGCGAACGTCGATCTGCCCGAGGAGGCCGAAAACGCAGCTCATAGCGGCGCCGAGGGTGTAGGCCTGATGCGCACGGAGTTTCTGGTGGTCGGCAGAGCGACAATGCCGGACGAGGAAGAGCAGTATCGTGCCTACCGCCACGTCGTCGAAGCGTTCGGAGGAAGGCCCGTCGTGATCCGCACTTTCGATGTCGGAGGCGACAAGCTTCCCATCGGAGGCTATCCGACGGATCCGAACCCGTTCCTTGGATGGCGCGCCATCAGGATGTGCCTCGACGAGCCGGAGCTGTTCAAGACGCAGCTTCGCGCTTTGTTGCGCGCGGCAATGCACGGCGATGTGCGCATCATGTTCCCGCTGATCATCACGCTCGACGAAGTCAGGCAGGCCCGTGGCCTACTCGACGAAGCAGCGGCTGAGCTCGACGCGCGCGGTGTCGAGTACCGGCACGACCTTCCCCTCGGCGTCATGGTGGAGACTCCGGCCGCTGCTCTCTCGATCCACACCCTGGTGGACGATGTCTCGTTCTTCAGCATCGGGACCAACGATCTGGTTCAATACACTCTCGCCGTCGACCGTGGCAGCGCCAACCTTGCCTCCCGGTTCACACCGTTGCATCCCGCTGTGCTGACTCTGATCAAGCGCATCGTCGATGTGGGAGTCGCTCACCACATGGAAGTTGCGGTCTGTGGGGAGATGGCCTCGCAGCCGCTCATGGCCTTCGCGCTCATAGGGCTTGGAGTCCGCTCACTCAGCGTAGCGGGTCGCGCGGTGCCGCTTGTGAAACGGATCGTGCGGGGCGTCAGCGTCGCGGTCGCTGCCGAGGCGGCGAACGCCGCGCTCGAGTCAAAGACCGCCCGCGAGGCCGAAGGGGAGCTGCGGCGCCGCCTGCTGTCTGCGTTTGGCGACGCTCCGTTTTTGCGCGACGGGTTGCCTGGCTTCGTGGATGGAAATATCTTCGAAGGCTCCGGTGGGTTGAAAGCTTCCTCGGCGCACGAATAGTACGGCGTGCGACCGTTGCCACCGATCATCCTCACATTCTGCAGAGGAATTTCGTGCTCGATCGACATCTCTTCACATCCGAATCCGTCACCGAAGGTCATCCTGACAAGGTCGCGGACGCGATCTCGGACGCTATTCTCGACGCAATTCTCACCGACGATCCCCAGGCGCGCGTCGCCTGTGAAACCCTTGTAACGACCGGCCTAGCCTGCGTTGCTGGCGAGATCACCACGAAAACGTATGTGAACGTTCCCGAGATCGTGCGCTCCACGATCGACCGGATCGGATACAATGACGCCGGCATGGGCTTCGACTCGAAAACCTGCGCGGTGATCAGCACAATCGACAAGCAATCACCTGACATCGCGCAGGGTGTGGATCACGGCGGAGCCGGCGATCAGGGTATGATGTTCGGCTATGCGACAGACGAAACCGAAGAGCTGATGCCGATGCCGATTCAGCTCGCGCATCGTCTCACGGAGCGTCTCGCCGCCTTCCGCAGGTCCAAGGAAGGAAGCTGGGTGAGACCCGATGGGAAATCGCAGGTCACGGTTCTATATGAGGATTATCTGCCGGTCGGTGTCGAGACCGTGGTCGTCTCGACCCAGCACTCCGAGGACATCTCGAACAAGAAACTTCGTGAGGCGATCATCTCCGAAGTCATCGAGCCAGTAATTCCGAAAGAGCTGCGCGACAAGACGATCAAGTTTCACATCAATCCCACCGGACGCTTCGTAATCGGCGGCCCTCAGGGTGATGCCGGACTTACCGGCCGCAAGATCATCGTCGACACCTACGGCGGAATGGGACGGCACGGTGGCGGCGCGTTCAGCTGTAAGGATCCCTCGAAAGTGGATCGCTCGGCGTGCTACGCGGCAAGGTGGGTCGCCAAGAACATCGTCGGCGCCAAGCTCGCGCGGCGCTGCGAAGTGCAGCTTGCTTACGCCATCGGTGTCGCGGAACCGGTATCGGTCAACGTCGATACGTTCGGGACCAACACGGTGCCGGAGACGGCCATCATGAAAGCTGTTCAGCAGGTGTTCGATCTCACGCCCAAGGGCATCATCAATGCGCTGGACCTGAGAAAGCCGATCTACAGCCCCACTTCCTCTTATGGCCATTTCGGTCGCACGCCGAAGAAGAATGGAAAGGGCACGCTGTTTACGTGGGAACGGCTTGATCGAGTCGCCGATCTCAAGAAGTCAGTCCACGCGAAGTAGACCCGCGGGTGGGGCGTGGTGTATGATAAGCTGGCCGCGCCCTGGCCAGCTTTTCTACTTTCCGCCCACCACGTTAATTTGAATTCATGCAGCTGGTAGAAGTCGAAGTGATGCGCCTCGGTCTCGACCGGTCGACGAACTCCTATGTTGTGATTTTGCAGGAGAAGGGCGGAGCGCGCCTGCTGCCGATCTGGATCGGACAGCCGGAGGCGGAGTCGATAGTGATCGAGATGAACAAGCTCAAGCGGGAGCGGCCACTGACTCACGATCTGTGCAAGAATCTCATCATCGGAATGGGCGGTACACTGAGACGCGTGCACATCACCAAGGTGGAGAACAGGACGTTCTATGCGGAGCTGCACATTGCGCGTAGCTCTGGCGCCGTGCACATCGATGCTCGGCCCTCTGACAGCATTGCGATAGCGCTCAGATTCGAGGCGCCCATCTTCGCGCAGGAAAGCCTTCTCACCGCGTTGCTACTCGAGGAAGGCCAGACTGCGCCCGAGACGGTTGCTGAGCCATCGGAAGAAATGTCAGCGGACCAGCTAAAAGCGTATCTCGAGAACATGCGTCCCGAAGACTTTGGGAAGTTCAATATGTAAGCTGGCGGTCCTGCTGCTCCTGCAGGCCGCTCTTCCCTCCGCTCCACAACAGGTGTCCGGACGCATCACGCGACCCGGCACGCACAGTATGCTTCCGGTCGGCGGTGTATGGGTGGTTTTACACCGTGTCGGACCCGATCGCGCTGGTCCGCTCGATTCGATCAGATCCGACCCTCGCGGTCGCTATTCGTTTAATTACGTGCGGTCGGGCAGCGAGGACGCCCTCTATTTTGTGTCCGCCTCGTACGATGGCATCGCGTACTTCACTCCGCCGCTCGCTGAAGGGAAGGTGAGTGGCGATGATGGGGAAGTGTCGGTCTTCGACACCACTTCCCATCCCGTGCCGATTAGCCTGCGCGGGCACCATGTCGTGGTGTCAGCGGTCGATGCCAATGGATTGCGGTCGGTCGTCGAGGTGTACGATCTGTCCAACGACTCTTCAGTCACCCGGATCGCACCAACTGACACGCCGAAAGACGCGACGTGGCAGACCCATGTGCCGGCCGGCATCACCAATTTCCAGGTCAGTCAGGGCGACATCCCCGCGAGCGCCGTCTCTTACGCGAAGGGAATCGTCAGCGTCTACGCGCCCATCGCGCCCGGAATCAAGCAGCTGTCGTTTTCCTACTCGCTTCCCGCGAAGGCCTTTCCACTGAGTCTGCCGCTCGAGAAGGAGACGGGAATCTACGAGATGATGATCGAGGAAAAAGCCGGCAGCGTCACTGGGACGCACGTGCGCGAGGTCGATCCGGTGACAGTCGAAGGGCGCAACTTCCGGCGGTTCCTGGCGTCGGACATGCCGGAAAATTCCGTAGCGGTGATCGATCTTCCCCCGCCGGCTAGCGGCCGAGCCATCGATCCGCGATACATGGTCGCGATAACTCTCTTGATTGGCGGGACGATGGTCGTCGCGCTTGCGCGCGCGCTTCGGCGTAGATAGCTTCGCCAGACAATCGATCGCGGACGGGAGCCACGGAAACCGGTGTGACGCCGGTGCGGCCCCGCCACTGTAACGGGCACTAACGCAGACTCGAAACACCACTGACCGCGGAGCGGTTGGGAAGGTGAGTCAGGCGGCCCGAAGCCAGGAGACGACTTTCGTCCGCGCCACTTTCGCAGACCCTCGGGGGAGGTGCTGGTGGCGGTCAGGCGTCTTTTTGGCGCGTGCTCGTTGCGGGCATTCCTCTGGGAGGAGTGTCCGTTTTGCTTTTGAGCCATCGATCGGCAGTTGTCGCGCTCGTGCTCGCCGTCTCGGCGTGTGGCGACTCGCGCGCTCCTTCGCTCGAAGTGAGTGACGACTTCGGCGATCCCATCAGTATTGCCGCTCCACCAACCCGGATCGTCTCGCTCAACCCGGCAACGACAGAGATCCTGTTCACGCTGGGTGCGGGCGGCCGCCTGGTCGGGCGGACCAAGTACGATTTGTGGCCCGATTCCGCGAAATTGATTCCCGCTCTCGGCGACGGGATCCAGCCCAACGTCGAAGCGGTGCTCGCCGTGCATCCCGACCTCGTGATTCTTTACGCTAGCCAGGACAATAGGCCCGCCGCTGAGCGTTTTGGGGCGGCTGGTGTGAAGACTCTATCCCTCAAGGTCGACCACATCTCCGATTTCCGTCGGACGGTTCACTTCCTGGGTGCGATACTCCACGATTCTGCGCGGGCGAAAACAGTCATCGACTCTGTGTCTCGAACGCTCGACATGGTTCGGAACGCGACCGCGAAGTTGACGCGACCGACCGTCTTCTGGCAGATCTGGGACGCACCGCTCATTACGATCGGCGCCGGCAGCTTCATGAACGAGCTGGTAGACATTGCCGGCGGAAGAAATGTGTACGCGGATATAACCGGCCCATCCGCGCAGGTCTCTCTCGAGGACGTCTCGCGGAGGAATCCGGATTTCATTCTCGCCGGCCCAATTGGAAAAACTCACATTGCGTCAGATGGCCGCTGGCGAATAGTCCGCGCCGCACGCGAGGATGACATCTTCGTCGTAGACACACTGCTCGTCGCGCGGCCGTCGGTAAGGCTCGGGGAAGCTGCCGTCTCTCTCGCGAATCTCCTTCACCCCGGCACGTTGCATTGATGCGCTTCCGGGTCTGGTATTGGCTGCTGCTGATAGCGGCGCTTCTCGCGATTTCAGCAATCGCGGTCGCGCGCGGGGCGGTCCTGATTCCTATAGTCTCTGTTATCGACGCGCTGCTTGGCCACGGTGACTCCACCGTGATCGCGATCGTGCGCGATTTGAGACTGCCACGAGTAGTCCTCGCAGCTCTCGTCGGTGCGGGCCTCGGTGCGAGTGGGGCCGCACTTCAGGGATCTCTGCGAAATCCGTTGGCCGAGCCGTACCTTCTTGGCGTATCGGGCGGTGCTGCTGTAGGCGCAGTTATCGTGTTTGCCCTCGGATTCACAGCGGATTTCGCGGTCACTCTTGCTGCGTTCGCCGGTTCGGTCGCTGCGGTACTGGTGGCGCTCGCCGTTAGTCGGGTCGGAGCGCGAGGGGCGAGAGCGGACCTTCGCACTTTGCTGGTCGCTGGAGTGATCGTCGGCGCATTTGCCAATGCGGCGATAATGGTCGCTCTGGCGACCGCGGAGCCCAACACCATTCGTGGCGCGCTGTTCTGGATGATGGGATCCGCCGCTGACGCAAACTGGCAACGCGTTGGTTGGCTTGCCCTCAGCATCCTGGTCGCGGGTGGCGCGCTCGTCTATTGGGCGAGAGAGATCGACGTTCTCTCTCTCGGGGAGGAGACAGCCGCATCTCTCGGCGTCAATGCAGATAGATCGGGACGTCGAGTGTTCCTCATTGCCGCGCTTTTGGCGGCGGCCACCGTTGCTGCCGCCGGGCTCGTTGGGTTCGTAGGACTCGTCGTCCCCCACATCGCGCGTCGCATGGGGCTTCGCGCGCATCGTCCACTTGTCATTGCCGCTGCACTTATCGGAGCAACGCTCGTCGTCGCCGCGGATCTCGCAGCGCGGACTGTTGCACCGCCAACAGAGTTACCCCTTGGCGCGATTACAGCGCTCCTCGGTGTGCCGTTCTTTCTCGTGCAGCTGAGACGCGCGGCGTGATAACGGTATCCGATCTCGTCGTCACGTATCCGGGCGCGGCTAGACACGCCGTCGATGGAGTCAGTTTCGTCGCCGCTTCGGGCAGACTCACGGCGTTGGCAGGCCCGAACGGCTCGGGCAAAAGCTCGATTGTGAGAGCACTGTTAGGCCGGGCTGACGTCGTGCGTGGATCCGTTGCCGTGTCGGGAAATGATGTCAGAACCCTGTCGCTCACTGAGCTTGCGCTGCGTGTCGCAGTCGTCCCACAGCGCGAAGAAGCGACGTTCCCCAGTCTGGTGCGGGATTACGTCGCACTCGGGCGCTATCCGCACCTTGGGCTTTGGCGTTCCGCGAGCAGTACGGATGACATCGCGGTTAGCGACGCCCTGGAACAAGCGGGCGTAACGTCGCTCGCTACCAGGGACACCGATGCGCTCTCTGGTGGAGAATGGCAACGCGTGCGCATTGCGCGTGCCCTCGCGCAAAAGGCTTCGGCACTAGTCCTCGACGAGCCGACAACTTTCCTCGATATCGCACACGAGATGGCAATCTTCGAGCTTCTCTCATCGCTCGCGCGCTCCGGACTCGCCGTTCTCCTCGTGAGTCACCAGCTCAATCTCGTCGCTCGGTTCGCCGACACGATCGTGCTGCTCGATGAAGGGAAGATTGCCACGAGTGGACCGCCAGCCGACGTGATGCAAGCGGGCCGCCTCGAATCGATCTACGGGTGGCCTGTCGTTATCACCCACGACCCCGCGGTGGGGGCGCCGGCCCTCGTACCTCTGCGGCGCCCGCTCACTCTCTGAACGCTACCAAAACCTCTCTTA
>JAXDME010000160.1:0-7323 GCA_034666285.1 Gemmatimonadaceae bacterium
TCGCCGTAACCACCGAGATTCTTCGAGGGAAAAAAGCTGAACGTACCGATCGTTGCGGCCTCGCCGGCCATCACCCACTTGTCGTTGATTTTTCGGCGCGCTCCAATGGACTGCGCCGCGTCCTCGATTACGGGGACGTCGCCGGCGGCATCCATGATAGACTCGATCGGAGCCATCTGGCCGAACAGATCCACAGCGATCACCGCACGCGTCGCTGGTTTTACCGAGCCCGCAATCGTATCACCCGACAGGTTGAAAGTGTCGGGATCGATATCCGCGAATACTGGACGCGCGCCGACGTTGTGAACGGCACCGGCTGTCGCAAAGAAAGTGAACGGTGTCGTAAGCACTTCGTCTCCGCGACCGACGTCGAGCGCGCGAAGCGAGAGCAGAAGAGCGTCGGTTCCGTTGGCGCAGCCGATTGCATGCGTCACCTGCGAAAGCTTGGCGACTTCGCGCTCGAGACGCTCGACTGGCTCGCCAAGAATGAACGCCTGGTCATCGACGACCTTCATCATCGCGTTCACCACTGAATCGCGGATCGTCGCGTGCTGTGCCTTCAGATCGAGAAGCGGAACGGCCATCTACCTTTTGTCTCCAATTGGTTCGAAATGAGCCTCTAAAGATACATTACTCGGGCTCATACTTGCGCTCTGAGAGGTAGCGGAACCTCGCGCCCGGTCTTGGCCGATTCGTAGATGCCCAGAATCAGCTCGAGCGACTTTCGACCCGCGCGGCCGTCCGTATCCGGCTTGGCCTCCCCTCGCAGGACCGCCAGCACGTTTCTGTAGTAGCCCTGATGGCCGAGTCCGTAGACGTTTGGTGGACTGCTATTCGCGCTCTCGATCAACTTGTCGTCCTCCTCCGGCTCGGCGAACTCCCAGTGCTCGATCTTGTTCACTGCCGTTCCCCCGATCTTGGCAGAGCCCTTCTCCCCGAGAATGGTGAGCGAGCCCTCCAGATTTCGCGGATACGCAAGCATCGTTACTTCGATCGTGCCAAGAGCACCCGAGCGGAACTTCAGGATGGCGATCCCGGTATCTTCGGTCTCGATGCGCCTTGCCAGGGTCGCAGTCTTGGCCATCACGCTCTCGACAGGGCCCATTACCCACTGAATGAGATCGACGTAGTGCGATGCCTGATTCATGAAGGCTCCGCCGTCGAATTCCCACGTCCCGCGCCAGGGAGCCTGATCGTAGTATTCCTGCGGACGCGCCCAGTGGACGGTGCAGCTCGCCAGGTAGATGCGGCCGAAGCGATTGCGATCGACCGCCTTCTTCAGCAGTTGAATGGGAGGATTGAGGCGGTTCTGCTTCACCACGAATAGCTGCACGCCCGCCTTGTCGCAGGCCTGAACGAGGGCGTCGGCGCCGGTGAGTGAGATCGCCATGGGCTTCTCCATCACGACGTGCTTGCCTGCCTTCGCAGCCGCCACTCCCTGCTCCGGATGGAGTCCCGACGGAGTCGCTATCGTGACGATGTCCGCGTTGCTCTCGGCCAGCATCCGGTCGTAGGAGGTGAAATAGGGCACCTTCCACTGCGTTCCCGCTGCCTTCGCGCGCTGGGGATCCGCATCGGAAACCGCGACGAGCTCCAGACCGTCGATCTTTTCGATTGCCTCAAAATGGTTCTTGCTGATCCGACCGCATCCGACCAGCGCGATCTTGAATGTCTTCCCTGAGCTCACCTAGGAAATTCTCCTCAGCTCTTCGCCGTCGAGTCGGTACTTCATCCCGCAGACTTTGCATCCGGTTGGACTCTCGTCCGACAGGCGCTCACCGCACTGACACATCCAACCGATTTTCCGTGCGGGAACTCCGACCATCAGAGCGAACGCCGGAACATCGTGGGTAACTACGCTTCCGGCGCCGACGAACGCGTACTCGCCGAGCCTGACACCGCAAATTATCGTAGCGTTCGCGCCGATCGTTGCGCCGCGGCCCACCGGAGTCTTCTTGTATTCGTTCTTGCGCGACACGTGACTGCGCGGATTCACTACGTTGGTGAACACCATCGATGGACCACAAAACACATCGTCAGACAGCTCCACCCCTTCGTACACGGAGACGTTGTTCTGAATCTTGACGTTGTTTCCGATCCTGACACCGTTCATCACCACGACGTTCTGCCCCAGCGAGCAGCGCTCACCGATAACGGCGCCGCCCAGAACGTGACAGAAATGCCAGATTTTGGTGTCGGCGCCAATCTGTGCGCCGTCGTCCACGTACGCGGACTCGTGAATGAATGCCTTCGCCATCAGACGCTGGCTTCCTTCGGAATCCTGGCGTGCCACTCCTGCAGCGAAAGAACCGACGGGGCTCTGGACCTGAGCGAGAGAATGGCATCACAGGCAGCGCTCGCTGCGGACAGTGTCGTCGTGTACGCAACCCGATTCGCTATCGCGGCCTGGCGCATCGAGTAGTCGTCCCGCTGGGATTCCTTGCCGAGCGGAGTGTTGATCAGCAGCTGTATGTCGCCGTTGAGCATCATGTCCATTCCGTTCGGCCGGCCCTCGTGCAGCTTGAGGACGGTGTCAACCGGAATCCCGCGGCCTCTCAGATGCTTCGCGGTTCCGCTCGTGGCGAAGAGCTTGAACCCCATCTCCTGGAAGCGTCTCGCGATTGGCGTCACGGAGTTCTTGTCCGAATCGTTCACCGTGATGAAGATCGCGCCTTCGCTGGGCAGCACGTTGTCAGCCGCGAGCTGCGCCTTGCCGAACGCGCTCCCGAACGAGTCGGAGATTCCCATCACTTCTCCAGTAGATCTCATCTCGGGGCCGAGAATCGGATCGAACTCGCGGAACTTGTTGAACGGAAAGACCGCTTCCTTCACCGAGATGTATGCCGGAGCGACTTCTTCGGTGAATCCGATATTCTCCAGCGTTTCGCCCAGCATCACGCGCGCAGCGATAGATGCCAGGGGAACTCCGATCGCCTTCGACACGAAAGGAACCGTGCGACTGCCGCGAGGATTTACCTCGAGCACGTACACCTGCCCGTCCTTGAGGGCGTATTGGACGTTGATCAGCCCTACGACCTTGAGCGCCTTGGCGAGCGCAACCGTGTGCTGGCGCATCTCCTCGATGTGCTCTTCGTCGATCAGATAAGGCGGAAGCACGCAGGCCGAATCGCCCGAGTGGATGCCTGCGTCTTCGATGTGCTGCATCACTCCGCCAATCACGACTCGCTCTCCATCCGAAATCGCATCGACGTCGGCTTCGAACGCGTCCTCCAAAAACCGGTCGATCAGGACCGGCTTGTCCTCGGATACGACCGCCGCGCGCTCAAAGTAGCCGGCGAGAGATTTCTCGTCGTATACGATCTCCATTGCGCGCCCACCGAGCACGTAGGACGGTCGCACCAGAACGGGATACCCTATCCTGCGGGCAGCGGCCACCGCCTCGTCGAGATTCGTCGCGGTTCCATTCTCGGGCTGTCTGATCCCGAGCTCACGCGCAATCGCGTCAAAGCGCCGGCGGTCTTCTGCGATGTCAATCGCGTCGGGTTGCGTACCGAGGATCCGCACGCCGGCCTTTGCCAATCCGTTCGTGAGCTTGAGTGGCGTCTGCCCACCGAGTTGAACGATCACTCCTAGCGGCTGCTCGCGCTCGACGATGTCAAGCACGTGCTCGAGTGTGAGCGGCTCGAAGTAGAGTTTGTCAGAGATGTCGAAGTCAGTCGAGACAGTCTCGGGATTCGAGTTGATCATGATCGTCTCGTATCCCTGCTCTCGCAGCGCGAGGGCGGCACGTACGCAGCAGTAGTCGAATTCTACGCCTTGCCCAATTCGATTCGGCCCGCTGCCGAGGATCACGACCGATTCCTTTTCGGTTCTCGGCGCTTCGCTCTCCTCGTCGTAGCTGCTGTACAGATACGGAGTGGCCGAGGGGAATTCGCCGGCGCAGGTATCCACCATCTTGTAGGCGGGGATGATGCCCAGCCCGACCCGTCTGGCCCTGACCGCTGCCTCCGATTCTCTGCGCAAGTCGCCTAGCTGCCGGTCGGAGAAGCCCATTCGCTTCATCTGACGCAGAACGTCCTTGTCCACGCTCGGAAGCTTTGCGTACGCGCGCTCCGCCTCGATCAACTCTGAAAGCTGCGAGAGGAACCAGCAATCAATCCCGGTGAGCTCGTTGATCTCGTTCACGTCGAGCCCCGCCTCGAGGGCGCGCTTGACCTGAAAGATGCGCTCCGGGGTCGGCTGCCTCAGCGCGCCACGCAACGCCTCCAGCGAATTCTCCTCGAGACGGTCGTCGGCAAGTGTGTTCGCGATTACCCAGCCGGCGCGGCCGATCTCCAGCGCCCGGAGCGCTTTCTGAAATGCTTCCTTGAACGTGCGCCCAATCGCCATCGATTCGCCGACGGACTTCATCTGCGTGGTCAGGCGCGGATTCGCGGCGCGGAACTTCTCGAAAGCGAAGCGCGGACACTTGACCACCACGTAGTCGAGCACTGGCTCGAATGAGGCCGGAGTTGTCCCGGTGATGTCGTTCGGGATCTCGTCGAGTCGATAGCCGACTGCCAGCTTGGTGCCGATGCGGGCGATGGGGAACCCTGTTGCCTTGGACGCGAGCGCTGAAGACCGCGACACGCGAGGGTTCATTTCGATCACGAGCATCTCCCCGTCCCGGGGATTGATCGCGAACTGGATGTTGCATCCGCCGGCCTCAACGCCGATCTCCCGAATGACCGCGACAGCCGCATCTCGCATCAGCTGGTACTCGCGGTCCGTCAGCGTCATCGCCGGCGCGACTGTGATCGAGTCGCCGGTGTGCACTCCCATTGGATCTATGTTCTCGATCGAGCACACGATCACGACGTTGTCCGCGCCATCGCGCATTACTTCGAGCTCGAATTCCTTCCAGCCGATGACGCTGCGCTCGATCAGGACCTGGGTCACGGGCGAGAGATCGAGGCCACGCCGGACAATATCCTCGAGCTCCTGCCGGTTGTAGGCGATGCCGCCGCCCGTGCCACCCAACGTAAACGCGGGACGAACGATCGCGGGAAAAGCTGTCCTTTCGACGATCTCGAGCGCCTCGTCGAGAGTGGTCGCGGTATCGCCCTGTGGAACCGCCAGACCGATACGCCGCATCGCTTCGCCGAACAGCTTCCGGTCTTCCGCCATCGCGATCGCGCGCGCGTCGGCCCCGATCAACTCGACGTCGTACTTCTCCAGCACACCGCTTTCCGCCAGCTTCATCGCAACGTTGAGCGCGGTCTGCCCGCCCATGGTGGGAAGCAGCGCGTCTGGCCGCTCCTTGGCGATCACGAGCTCGACGTACTCGGGAGTTACCGGCTCGATGTAGGTCCGATCCGCGATTTCCGGGTCGGTCATGATCGTCGCCGGATTTGAGTTGACTAGAATCACCTCGAAGCCCTCTTCGCGGAGAGCCTTTGCCGCCTGAGTGCCGGAATAGTCGAATTCCGCACCCTGACCAATGATGATCGGGCCGGATCCTATTACCAGAATTCGGTGGATGTCAGTTCGTTTGGGCATTCCGAGTTGCGCGAGTCATTGGACCAAACTTAGTGCACCAGCTTTCGGGAGGTACAATCCTTTGAAAACTGCAACTGAACTGGTGCAGTTGACAGCTAAGAAAAAGGGAGCCCAAAGGCTCCCTTTTTTGCGTTCAGCGATTAGAAACCTACGCAGCGGAGACGCCGCGCGGTGCGCGCTGAATCTTGCCGGCGTGAAGGCAGCGTGTGCACACCTTGATCTTCGTGATCTTGCCATCGATCACGATACGCGCGACCTGAAGATTCGGCTTCCAGGTGCGTCGCGTCTTGTTGTTCGCGTGCGAGACGTTGTTCCCGTACGCGACGCCCTTGTCGCACACGTAGCAGCGATTTCTCTTGATCTGTGCCATATCGTTAACCTTCCGTCGGGATGAGCTCGATCCGCGCCATCTCGGCGCCATCGCCCTTGCGGTGACCAGTCTTGAGAATGCGGGTGTAGCCGCCCTTACGCGTCGCGAACTGCGGCCCGATCTCCTGGAAAAGCTTGTCAGCCGTAGCCCGGTGAGGAACCTTGGTACCGGCCAGGCGACGGTTGTGAAGTGTCCCCGTCTTGGCCTTGGTAATCAGCTTCTCAATGAACGGGCGCAGCTCCTTGGCTTTCGCCTCGGTGGTCTCGATGGCGCCACGCTCGATCAGCGCTTTTGCGAGACCTTTCATCAGAGCCAGTTTCTGCTCGCTGGTGCGACGAAGCTGTCTCCCAACTTTGCGGTGACGCATCCTTACACTTCCTCTTCGTCGTCGGCGCCGACAGTGGCGACGTTACGGTTGGCCGGCGTGCCCTGATCCGTGATGCGAACGCCGTCGGGAGTCTCCTCGTACTTCATGCCGAAGTTTAGGTTCTCTCTCTCGAGGAGGTCGGCGATCTCGTTCAGCGACTTCTTGCCGAAGTTCTTGACCTGGAGAATCTGGCTCTCGCTCTGGCGGACCAGATCGCCCAGGGTGCGGATGTTGGAATTCTTGAGCGAGTTCACCGAGCGAACCGACAGCTCGAAGTCCTCGATCGGGGTGCGCAGTACGTCAGCGAGACGGTGCGCATCGCCGCCAGGCATGTCGGAGCCCGGTGTGAGCGGAGCAGATGCGTGCGATCCGAAGCCCGCAAAATACTGGAAGTGCGTCTGCGCCAGTGCGGCGGCGTAGCTCACCGCCTCTTCCGGCGTCACGGTGCCGTTGGTCTCGACGGTCAGCGTCAGACGATCATAGTCCGTGCGCTGTCCAACGCGGGTCTCGGCCACGGCGAAGTTGGCCCGACGAACAGGGTTGTAGATCGAATCGATGCGGACGACGTCTACTGGAAGAGTCTTGTCGACGACGTGCTGGTCGGCTTCGACGTAGCCGCGGCCGCGGCCGACGTACAGCTCGACGTTGATCTCTCGATCGCCCTGCAGCGTGAACAGGTGCTGGGTGCGATCGACGATCGTCACGCCGCCCTGGCCTTCGATGTCAGCGGCGGTCACGGGACCGGCGGCGTTCTTGGTGATGCGGAGGATGGTGTTCTCGACACCTTCGTCCAGCGAAAGAGTCAGCGTCTTCAGATTTCCGATGATCTGGTGGACATCCTCGACCACGCCCGCGATCGTCTGGTGCTCGTGCAGCACGCCGTCGATACGGAATCCCCACACGGCAGAGCCGCGGAGCGATGACAACAGGAGACGCCGCATGGCGTTCCCGAGAGTGTGGCCGAAGCCGCGCTCGAGCGGCTGAAGGCGGAATTCTGCGACATTGGGATTGTCTTCGCGCTTCGTCGCCTCGACAAGCTGCGGACGGACAAGTCCCCTTAGATCAATTGCGGTTGCCATTGTTTTCG